>JABIXB010000256.1 GCA_018666805.1 Rhodospirillaceae bacterium
CGGTCGGGCAGGCCTGGACGCATTCGCCGCAGGCGACGCAGCTTGATTGCCCCATCGCGTCGTCGAAATCAAAAACGATTTTGTTGCCGGCGCCGCGCCCGGCCATGCCGATCACGTCATTGACCTGCACTTCGCGGCAGGCGCGCACACAGCGCGTGCAATGGATACAGGCATCGAGATTGACCGCCATGGCAGTGTGGCTGTTGTCGGCGGCGGGCGTCC
The DNA here is from genome assembly GCA_018666805.1 of Rhodospirillaceae bacterium. GTDB lineage: Bacteria > Pseudomonadota > Alphaproteobacteria > UBA828 > UBA828 > PTKB01. The sequence continues at coordinate 223 of JABIXB010000256.1, forward strand.
GGCGTGCCGGGAAGCGGCTTTCCGTCTGACCCATCTGTTCGGCCCAATGCCACAGTTCCGAATTGGGATCGTGGCTGCCTTCGCGCGCCGGCTGATCGGCGACGAGCAGTTCCATCACCATTTTGCGCGCGGTCGTCGCGCGCTGGTTGGCGCTGTTGACGATCATCCCGTCGGACGGCTCGCGGATGCACGATGCGGCGAGCACCCGCTCGCCCTCAATCTCCACCATGCAGACGCGGCAATTGCCGTCGGCGCGGTAATCCGGCGCCTTGGAATAGCACAGATGCGGAATCTCGATGCCGGCGCGCTCGGCGCACTGCCAGATGGTGTCGCCTGCCGACGCCTCAAGGGTTTGGCCGTCGAGGGTGAATTTGATTTTGTTACTCATGTCAAATCCCCGGGGAAATGTTTTAACACCGTGAGGAGCGGATTGGGCGCCGCCTGCCCGAGGCCACAAATGGACGCGTCCAACATGGTTTGGCTCAACTCTTTTAGCAGCGGCTGATCCCAATCAGCCGCCGACATGAGTTTGACCGCCTTCTCGGTGCCGGCGCGGCATGGCGTGCATTGGCCGCAGCTCTCATATTCGAAAAAACGCATCAGATTGAGCGCGGCGTCACGCATATTGTCGTGATCCGACAGCACAATCACCGCGGCCGAGCCAATAAAGCAGCCCTCGTCCTCCAGCGTGCCGAAATCGAGCGGAATATCGCCTTTGGCCGCGGGCAGGATGCCGCCCGAGGCGCCGCCCGGCAGATAAGCCTTGAATTCATGCCCGTCCGCCATGCCGCCGCAATATTCCTCGATCAGTTCTTTGACCGTAATGCCGGCCGGCGCGAGCTTGACGCCGGGCTCGCGCACCCGGCCCGATACCGAATAGCTGCGCAGGCCCTTGCCGCCATTGCGCCCCTCGCTCGAGAACCATTCGCCGCCGCGCTCGATAATATCGCGCACCCAATAGAGCGTCTCGACATTGTTGATCAGGGTCGGGCGGCCAAACAGGCCAACCTGGGAAGGGAAGGGCGGCTTATGGCGCGGTTCACCGCGTTTGCCCTCAAGGCTCTCCAACATCGCCGATTCCTCGCCGCAAATATAGGCGCCGGCGCCGCGCCGGAGAGTTATTTTGGTGCCCTCACTGAGCCCCGCCGCGCCGAGCTTGGCGATCTCCTTGGCCAGCACATGATGCAGTCCGGGATATTCATCGCGCAGATAAATGAAACATTCCTCCGCCTCGACGGCGCGCGCGGCAATCAGCATGCCTTCAAGAAAGCGGTGCGGATCGCGCTCCATATAATAGCGGTCCTTGAAAGTGCCGGGCTCGCCCTCGTCGCCATTGACGGCGAGCAGGCGCGGCCCGGGCTCGGCGCGGACGAAGCGCCATTTGCGCCCGGTCGGAAAGCCGGCGCCGCCGAGGCCGCGCAAGCCGCTCGCTTCCATGGCGGAAATAATGTCTTCGATATCTCTTTCGCCGCTCAGACAGGCGCGCAAAATATGATAGCCGCCATTTTTTTCATATTCATCGAACTCAACATAGGGCGGGATCGAGGGCTCTGTTTGACCCCCTTCAACGGCGTTTGAGACCGCCTCCGGCGTGGCGTTGACGATATGACGGTGGCCGACTTCCGCCACCGGCGCGCATTCGCAGCGTCCCATGCAGGGCGCGCGCACAATGCGCACCTCGCCGCTGTCCAGCCGTTCGGTCAAATTGTCGTAGAGCGCTTCGGCGCCTTGCATTTCGCAACTGAGGCTGTCGCACACCCGGATGGTAAGCGGCGGCGGCGCGCTGTCGCCATCGGCGACGACATCAAAATGGGCGTAGAACGTCGCCACTTCATAGACTTCCGCCAGCGAGAGCTTCATTTCTCCGGCCAGGGCGGCGAGATGGCGCGCCGAGAGATGGCCGGCGCTGTCCTGAATAAGGTGGAGATGTTCGATCAACAGGTCGCGCCGGCGTGGCCTATCGCCGAGCATGGTTTGAATTTCACTGAGCGCCGCCGGCTCGACCTGGCGGCCCTTGCCCTCGTAACGCCCGCCGCGCCGGCCCTTGCCGGGGTGCCCGAATTTACGAATAGCCTTGTCTGCCGCCATTGCTGCCTGCCTGGGTGTGTCGCGAGGCGCCCAAGGTGTCAAATGCGGGTTAATTTGTAAAATCTATTAATATGATTGATCGATTAATTTTATTGATTGAACGTTGGCTCAAATATTCCGCCGACGCCAATCGTCTCAACCAGGGCCAGCATGGCCTTTGCCGTTGGCGGGCGCGGCTCGCGGTCGGCGACGACAAGACCGACGGCATGGGATATCACCGGCGCCACCAGATCGAGCGCTTCGGAACCTTGTGGTAAATCGAGCATATCCAAGACATGGCGCGGCACGATCGCGGCCCATTTCCCGGTCTTCACATGCAGGCCGAGATCGGCCAAATCGTTGGTCTCGATTTGCGGCGTTGGCCGGCAGCCCGCAGCGGCGAAGGCGGCGTCGATAATGCGGCGATTTTGCATGTCGCGGGAGAGCAGGCAAAGCGGCAGTTCAGCCGCATCTTTCCACGAAATCTCTGATTCCTGCCCGCTTTCCTTGCCGGCGAACGCCCGCACCAGGCAATATTGCTCAACATAAAGCGGCGCTGATTTCACCCGCGGCATCGCCTCGTTGTCGAGATAGGTGATGCCGAGGTCGAGCTCGAAATTATCCAGGCCGTGCTGGATTTCGATTGAGCTCATCGCACGCGCCGCGACTGACACCTTGGGGTGACGCTCGCAAAACGGGTAGGTCAGGCGCGAGACCACGGGCAGAGCGGTGGGGACGACGCCAATGCGCAGACGGCCATGCAGGCTATCGCGCATTTCGCTCAGTTCCTGCACCATTGCGTCCTGGTCGGCAAGGATACGCTCGGCCCATTCCAGGACCCGCTGGCCTTCCGCGGTAAATCCAATAAAGCGTTGACCGCGCATCACAATTGGCACACCGAGCTCATCCTCAAGGCGGCGAATGGCGGTTGAAAGGGTTGGCTGAGCGACGTTACAGCGCTTGGCGGCGCGGCCGAAATGACGCTCCTGGGCAAGCGCGATGAGATAGCTGAATTGCTTGAGTATCACGGGTGCTTACCCATCCCGGCGCGGCGCTTCGATGCGGACCAGGCGCACCGCTTCGGCGTTGAGCGCTTGTTTTCCGGCGTTTTCGAAGGTTGCGGTCAGGCGCGTGCCAAGGGCGGTCTGAATCCGGCCCACCCCCCATTCGGGGCGCTCCGGGTGACGCACCCAATCGCCGGGCGCAAAATGGCTGGCCGTTACGGATTTTTGCATGTGCCCAGGATAGACGGCAAAGTGGTTTCGGTCGATGCGTGCCGAAGTTGGCCGGGAGGCTACTCACGGGAGGCTACTCAAATGTATAGCCGCGCCTGTACTCAAGGAGGGCTCGATTTTGGCGCCATTTTCTTGTATCGCATAGATGAGGATCGCCGCGGGCAGCAATTTCGGGTGTAACTTTAGGTAAAGAGCCATGACAAACCCATCTTCCCTGGAGCTAGATTTGGCGTCGCTACTATGTGCGCGCCTTTGCCATGATTTGGCCGGACCGGTCGGCGCGGTGAACAATGGCGCTGAGTTGCTTAACGAAGGCGGCGCCGAAAGCATGGATGATGCGCGCGAGCTGATCTCGAGCTGCGCCGGTCAGGCGGTTCGCCGTTTGCGTTTCTTCCGTCTCACTTATGGCAGCAATTACGGTTCGATGGATTGGTCGGGTGCGATGCAGACCAGCGCGGCGATGCTGGCCGATTCGAAGATTACCTATTCGTGGGACGGCTATTATGACGGGGCCGAGGGCCCAGAGGTCGCGGCGGTGGGTAAATTGGCCCTCAATATGGTGCTGCTGGCGGCAAATTTCATGCCGCGCGGCGGTGCGCTCGAATTTCGCGCCGGCGGAGATGTGGGCCGGCCCGATATCACGCTTCGTGGTCAGGGCTCCTTGGTTATCCTGGACGAGACGGCACTTGAGACCCTTGCCAGCGGTTGCCGCCGCGACGCAGAGGTGGTGAAAGATTTGAATGCCCGCTTTGTCCAGCCTTTCCTAACCGGAATATTGGCGGCTGATTTCGGCCTTGCGGTGAATGCCGCGACGACGGGCGAAGGGCAATTCGAGGTTTCTACCATTACGGCCTAGACCCGCCGGGTGAAACTATTTCCATTATAGTTCTGGTTCGATTTAGCTTGTCGTCGCCTGGGCGCGGCAAGCCGCTCCCAGCTTTGTTTTTTGCACCGGAAGCTTAATTTTTAAGCGCCGCAATGAATGCGTCCCGATTTTACGGGATGTTAACCAGCTGGGTGCATGCTCCTCCTCAATTAGTACACCCGCTGTCGTGGCAGCGGACCAAACGGTTGAGGGCAGTTGCCTTTCATTAGGCAAAAATAAAACGCATAGGGGCCATTCATGGACGATCTTTTAAGAGAATTTTTAACGGAGGCCGCTGAAAACCTGGCGACTCTCGATGTTGAACTCGTCAATCTTGAGAAAACCCCGGATGACCCGGCGCTTCTAGGAAATATTTTCCGTATGGTCCATACGGTCAAGGGAACATGTGGTTTCCTCGGCCTGCCGCGCCTTGAGGCCGTCGCCCATTCGGCCGAAAACGTGCTTGGCAAATTCCGCGACGGCGAATTGGTCGTGACCGAGCATGCGGTTTCATTGATTTTGGAATCGATTGACCGAATCAAAGACATTCTCGCCGAGCTCGAAGCCAACGAGGCCGAGCCAAATGGGGACGACAAGGATTTGATCGCCCAGCTGGATGCCATGGCTGATGGCGGCGAAGCCCCGGCGGAAGAGGCACCGGTGGTGGAAGAAGCGGCCGCTGAAGAGCTCGGTAGCCTGTTCGACCAAATTGGCGGCGCACCCGCGATGCAAGCCGCGGTCGAAAAATTCTACGAAAAAGTCACTGCCGACAGCGATTTGGCGCCGTTCTTCGAGACGGTGGATATGGCCAGCCTGCAGAAAATGCAGACTTCTTTCCTGACCATGGCGCTCGGCGGCGAGAGTGATTATAGCGGCAAGGATTTGCGCAGCGCCCATGCCCACCTGGTTGAGGGCGGCCTCAACGACGCGCATTTTGACGCTGTCGCGGGCTATTTACAGGCCACTCTGGAAGAACTGGACGTGCCGGAGGGTGTGATCTCGCAGGTCATGGCCATTGCCGCATCGACGCGCGACGACGTGTTGGGCCGGGGCGGTGCGGAACAAGCGCAAGCCGCACCTGAAGTTCAAACTGAAGCGGCAGCGCCCGTCGTTGAAGAGAAAGCGGCTGAGGCTGCCTCGGCGGGCCCGGCCAAGGCGAGCATTGCCAGCCAGAGCATCCGCGTGCATGTCGATCAATTAGAAAGCCTGATGACAACCGTCAGCGAACTGGTGCTGACGCGCAATCAGCTGCTTCAAATGGTGCGCGCCCAGGACGACAGCGAGTTTAAGGCGCCGTTGCAGCGTCTCAGTCACATCACCACGGATCTTCAGGAAGGCGTCATGAAGACGCGCATGCAGCCGATCGGCAATGCCTGGTCCAAGCTGCCGCGTATCGTTCGCACGCTGGCCCATGATCTGGACAAGAAGATCGAGTTGGAGATGAGCGGTGAGGACACCGAGTTGGATCGCCAGGTTCTTGAGCTGATCAAGGATCCGCTCACCCATATGGTGCGCAACTCGGGCGACCATGGGCTCGAAACACCCGAAGAACGTATCGCTGCGGGCAAGAACCCGGTCGGCAAGGTTCGTTTGAACGCCTATCACGAAGGCGGCCATATCC
>JABIXB010000257.1 GCA_018666805.1 Rhodospirillaceae bacterium
GGCCAAAACTTGGTTGGCCGTTTCGCCCCTAAATCTATCCGGTATTAATAAATTAACTAAGTTATTTCAATAGATTACGTTTGGTTAACCGGCGTATCCCAATTCTATTGTATACGCTGTTTCTGGCATTTATCCGCATTATTGCTCCCGGTATGGATCAAACTCCAATGCTTCGCTGAAAATTCATTAATGGGCGCAAATTAGCTTTTTTCGATTCGCAAGCGCTCGGCGAATTATCCCTGTTTTCGCACGCGAATGGGAAATCCCTGGCGGCCAGAACTCTATTTTTCGGGCGGCGGAACCGCGCCGGTGCGCTCTGTGATGAGGCCGTAATGCTCGATCCGGCGGTGGGCGTCAAAATTAAAAATCGTCTCGCGGATATATTTTCCGCGGTCGAGATCACATTCGGCGACAATAACTTCGTCCCCTTCAGTCATCGCCTGGACAACCATTTCTCCGGTCGGCGATATGATGCAACTACCGCCCATGTGATGCACGCCCTCTTCCGTTCCGGCCTTGGCACTGGCCAATACCCAGGCGCCGTTTTGATAGGCGCCTGCCTGCATCGAGAGATGATTGTGGAACATGCCCAAATGCGGTGATTCTGTCTCTTGAAACGGGTTGGTGGTCGGCGTGTTGTAGCCGAGCATCACCATTTCGACGCCCTGCAGGCCAAGAACTCTGTAGGTTTCCGGCCAACGCCTGTCGTTACAGATGCACATGCCCATGACGCCATCCATTGAGCGAAACGCTGGAAAACCCAAATCGCCAACTTCAAAATAGCGCTTTTCTAAATGTTGATGTGGCTGGCCCGGCTGCGGCTCCGCATGGCCGGGCAGGTGGACCTTCCTGTATTTGCCCGATATTTCACCATTTTGATCAACCAGGATGGCGGTATTGAAATAGTGCGTAACACCGTCATCGCCGGTTAGTTTTTCGGCGTATCCGAGATGAAACCCGACGCCCAATTCCTTGCCCACCTCAAACAGCGGCTGGGTCTCGTTTGACGGCATTTCGGTCTCGAAAAAACTATCGATTTCGTCTTGGCTATCCAAAACCCAACGCGGAAAAAACGTTGTAAGAGCAAGTTCGGGGAATACAACAAGCTCGGCGCCACGCGCATGCGCGTGGCGCATCATCGTGATCAAGCGGTCGATGACCTGAACGCGGCTCTCATCGCGGGCAACAGGGCCCATTTGGGCTACGGCGGCTGTCAGAACTCTAGGCATGTGCATCCCCCCAGATAATCATGTTTTCTTAATCTAGCGCCATGCTAACGGATGAATCCCGTTTGGGGCAACTTGGCGGAACGCTATTCGGGCTTTTGCAGCAAAAGACGAAATGCACCGCCGGTTTCAGCCAGATTTTCGCGCATAAATCCTTCATACATTGTCAAATTTTCGAGCAACGGGTCGCCCGGACAACTAGTCCGGTATCCGGCCCGCAAATCCGGAGAGGCAAACTGCCCGATAAGTCTCAACCCGGCCCGGGAAATGTCGCTCAAAAGGTCTTCGGCACTGGAGCCACCCCGCTCCGCCACGGCAAGCAACCTGAGACAATTACTCAAATCGTAAAAATCACCCTGCCGGCACAGATATTGACAGGCTTCACTCATTGCGTGGCAAATGTCGCGCCGCGCGACCTGCAAACTGCCCGCCGCCTGACGCGCACCAAATTCAAACGCCGAAGCCAGTTTCTCCGCATGACCCTTGCCCGCAACGTCCAAACGCATCAAACCGCCCGGCACAAGAAGCTCCGCCAGTTCAGAGATCAACTCAGGCGACAGACGGCGCGCATCAATGAAATGAAAGCGTTGTTTGCGATCCCGCGCCGCCATTACCTCGCCAACCGCGAATTCAATATTTCCAAGCCCAAGTTTGAGCGCTTTGCGGGCGCCATAGCCGAGCGCGGAACGTTGTAAATCAATGGCAAAAACCCGGCAGGCCGGAAACCCTAACGCCAAACCGGCCGCCTGCTCACCGGAGCCGCACGCCGGAATGAGAATATCACAGGCGCCGGCACTCCATTCGGGCGGTGAATAGCCGGGGAATTGACGCCGCAGATAGGCCATCAGAGAGCCCAGTTCGGGCGTCTCAAAATGAGTCCAGGGGAAAATCGCGCCATCGGCTTGCGCCCCAGGCGGTGCCGGCGCGCCATCGACAAACCCCAGCACCCGGGCGGATGCGGCCGTCAGTTCACGGACTTCCCTTATGGTGAGTAAAACCAGCCGCCCTGCCTCGCCGCCGAGCGGCAGGTCCAAAATGGTGTCGGCACCGGCGTGATGCGCCAACGGGCGATACATGGCGTAAAGCTGTAGGGCTGCGCGGGTTGCGCCGGTCACATTGGTTTTTGCCGCCTGAATGACCTCGCCGAGCCGTTGCTCTTCGCCAGCCAGCACTTTCTCTTCTTCACCGTCCGTCCAAAGTACGTAGCCGTTATTGTGGCTTTGCAACGCCAGGGCAGCAGCCAGCCGCGCGACGGATGTCGGCAGCTCCTCGCTGTGGTGGTTGTTCATAAGAATGTGACGGCGAAGGCCGGCGCAGAATTTTTCAATCACCGGGTTTGAATTCACACATTCCTGAAGCAGGCGAATGAACAATTCGTCATTCGACAATTGCTCCTGATTCACTTCACCAGCAGAAAAATCATATTTGACGCAGAGAATTGCGCCTGCCGCGGCGGCGATTTGCAGGCCGTTCATGCAGCCGGCATGAAAGGCTCCAAGCACCGCCGCCTCGCAATCCTGCCATGCGCCTTGGCGTATCGCCGCGGCCGTCAAACCACGCCGGGCCACGAAATCCGTAAGCGCGGTGAAATTATCGACATCGCGCGGCGCTACCCGGTAGGCCAGACTGAGCTCATCGAAGGCACCTTCGCTGCGGCCCAATTGATCCAACACGTTGGCCCGGGTGATTTTTGCCGATGCCAGGCCGGGCGCAAGTTCACAGGCTTTATCAGCCAATAACAGCGCCTCATCCGCGCCGCCGCGCGCCAGACACATCGCGGCCAGGGCGCAATAAATAAGCGGCTGATCCGCCTGTTCGCTCAAGGATTCCTCATAGGCGGCGAGTGATTCCTCGTGACGCCCCTGGTCACTCAACACCGCGCCAAGTTCGGCGAGCGCGCTTGCCCGGTGATCCGGGTCAATCTCCAACGCTTCACGGCATGCGCTATCGCTCGCTTCCAGGTCACCGGCGCGGCGCAGACGCTCCGCCTCGACGACCTTGCGCGCCGCTAGTTTTTGCTGATTTTCTTTCTTTCGCTTTCCGAACAAGACGCCATGCCCATGATGCTCATGAATATTCAGGTTTGGGGTCGAGGTCCATGATCTGTAGGATGCCGGTTAAGAAACCGTAAATTCAACGAATTGGGAAGGTTGAAATGGCAAAGCTCACCATTTTGGGGTGTATAACAGCGCTATTAACAATATTAGGTGCCATATCTTCACACGCCGATACGCTTGTCGAGCGCGGCGCCTATCTTATGAACGGCATCGTGGCGTGCGGCAACTGCCATAATACGCGCGGCCCAGAGGGCCGCTTCGTTGAAGGTATGGAACTCGCCGGCGGCATGGTCATTGCAGAGAAGCCATTTACCGCGCTGGTGCCGAATATAACGCCCGACATGGCAACCGGTATTGGCGCCTGGAGCAATGCGGAAATTATCACCGCCATCCGCGACGGGAGGCGCCCGGACGGCTCACTGATTGGCCCGCCCATGCCGTTCAGCCAATATCGCGGCATGTCGGATAGCGATGTGAAGGCGATCGTCGCCTATCTGCGCCAGGTTCCGGCCGTCGCAAACAAAGTCGGGAAATCGGAATACCGCATGGAACTGCCACCGGCCTGGGGCCCGCCAGTTGGCAGCGTCGCCGATGTCTCAACCGACGACCAGATCGCGTATGGCGGATATATGGCCGGGCCGCTCGGCCATTGCATCGAGTGTCATACACCGATGGAGAAGGGCCGCTTTGATTTTGACAACAAGGCTTTCGCCGGCGGCTTGCATCTCCCCGTTGGGCCAGAATTGACACTAACGACCGCCAATATCACCCAAGACAAGGAAACCGGCATCGGCGCTTGGAGCGACGCGGAAATTAAGGCTGCGATCACTCAGGGCGTCCGCCCCAATGGTGCGCAATTGCACCCGATTATGCCGTCCGGCTTTTATGCCAGCATGACCGAAGCGGATGTCGACGCGCTGGTTGCTTTCTTGCGGACGGTGAAGCCGGTCGTCAATGCCGTGCGGTAGCTGCTAGGCGAGCTTTAAACGCCCTTTTCAGCGGCGCCACTGTAGAGAATGGCGTTATGGCTTTCATTGGCCGCAACATAGTTCGCAATGGCTTGTTCCGAGAGATCACCTTCGGGCGATGTCTCATGATCGAAATGGCCGTGCTCGTCCTTGCCGCGAACCAGCAGCGCGCTGTCGCGGCCATGGATTTGATGTAAGTGTGTCGGGATATAGCGGATGGTGAAGCCCATGCGCCGGTCATCCGCCACATTCGGGCCGGAGCCATGGATGGCACGGACATGGTGGAGTGAAAACTCGCCCGGCTCGAGCTCGATATCGACGGCTTTGTCTTCGTCGATATCAACCTCAATTTCCTGGCCGCGGGTGAGAATGTTTTCCTTGTTGTAGGTTTCGCGATGGGGAATCTGACCATCCAAATGGGTGCCGGGGAGAATCCGCATGGCGCCGGACGCCACCGTCGCCGGCGATATTGCCAGCCACACATTGACAACCTCCGGTCCGCTCAGGCCCCAATAGGTCGAATCCTGATGCCAGCCGACATAGCGCGTGTCGCCGATATTCTTGGTGAAAAACAGCGAGGCCCAGACGAAAATATCCGGGCCGATCAGATCCTCCACCGCATCGAGAATTTTTTCGTTACGCACGGCGGCGTCGAGGGATCTCAGCAGGAGGTGCGGCTTATGGCGAAAGGCGCCGCCGATATCGTCCAGATTCTCTTGCTCCACCCTCTCCACATCGCGCCGGCAGCTTGCAACCTCGTCCGCGTCCATGGCACGCAAAGGATGATAAAAGCCGTCGCGCTCGTACTGCGCAATGGCTGCTTCGGACAATATCTTAGGCATTTGGCGCTTCTCCTCAGGCCTCACCCACTCGTTGGGGTGAATGCCGTTTCCATCTCGCGGCGTATTTTTACTGCCTCGGATGTTAGATCAATATCGACATCAGACCAGCGAATTTTGTCATCTTGTGCAATGTCATGCCGCAATTTCACGCCATGCGCCAAACCAATCGGCAGGCCATCGCCGGCCAGGCTCGCCTCGGCCGGCGTGAGCGTGGCATAGACCGTATAGCCACCCTCGCCGTCCAACATTTCGCCGGCTTTCATGCTCCGTTTCGCCGTCGCCACGGCGTCGCCGCGAAAACCGTCGGGCGCGCCGGTTGGCTCACCGCGCAACGCCGCGCTGGCGACGGAAATGCCAAGTTCCAGACCGATCAGATGAAACGGCTTATACATGCCGGCATAGCGTCCGCTGCGATCGGTTTTGATGCCGTATTCCTGGAAGCTGGTGACGGCATAATCGCCCGGCGCCTCGAATACGACAAAGACGCCCCAACGCAGATCGCCGGCCACCTCCCCGCCTTTTGCATCGAGAGAAGAGATAACTTCGACTTGCCCCTTGTGGTGCAAAAGTCCCCCTTCCGCTGCCGGGCGAAGCTGTTCAGCCAATTCCGATACGCCGCAGGGCGGAAAATGTAATCCGTCGGGCGCCGGCGTGAGGCCGGTGGCGTTGGCGACCGCCGTCATTTCGATGGCCGATTTGGTGCCGTCGAGAAAGGAATTGAACATTTGCGCGTTCAGCCCGTGCGCCGCCGCATGGGCTGCATCGATGCCGTAATGGGACCAGACATCATCCGGTGTCACATGATGATAGCCGGGCAAATATTTGGTCCCCTTACCAGCGGCGACGACGTCAAACCCGCTCGCCCGCGCCCAGTCGACCTGCTCGGCGATCAGTGCCGGTTGATCGCCATACGCAAGACTATAGACAAGCCCGGCCGCCTCAGCGCGGCGCGCCAGGAGAGGCCCGGCGAGCGCATCCGCTTCAACATTGACCATAACGATGTGGCGGCCCTGTTCAATGCAGGCGAGCGCATGGGCGATGCCGGCAATTGGATTCCCGGTGGCATCGACCACCACCTCCATGCCGTCCGCCGCGATCAGCGCCTGAACATCTTCTGTAATATGCGTCGCACCGCTCTCAAGGGCGGCGGAAAAACTCGCCGCCTCGGCGCTGTTGGCCGGCCAACCGGCGGCGGCCAGCGCACTCCGGCCGCGCGCAACATCGAGATCGGCGATCGCCATCACATGCATGCCGGGCGTATGGCGCGCTTGCGCCAGGAACATGGTTGCGAACTTGCCGGCGCCGATCACACCGATGCGGACCGGACGTCCCTCTTCCGCCCGGCGCGCGAGCATGCGGTAAAGGTTCACGCAGCGGATTCCCGCATTGCATCCCGCCGCGCCGCACTCGCCCTATCATCAACAGCCAAGGTTCCGTCCGCCGCGTCACCGGTTAAGACCACACCATATAGTTCCTCAGCCGTTTGCCGCGTGACGAATTTTTCCACCACATCCTCCAAAACCGCTTCGGTCCGCCGCAATAGTGGATCGCCATAGCCGCTGCCGCCATTGTCGATGGAGCGGACAAATTCGCCGGCGCCGAGCGTCAGCATAACGCCATTGGGTTGGGATTCCTCCGAGCCGTCGGTTTTGATATGGCCGTGATAGGAATTATTGGCGTTTCTGCCGCCGAGCACACCAAGCGGCGGATTGATCGCTCCGCCGCCCATGATGCTGAGCGTCATCGGGTCATGCCGGGGGCCAAAGACGACTTCCGTTGCCGGGCCGCCGCGTTGCCGCCCAGCGCCGCCTGAATCGGGTACCAGACGCTGCGAGCGCACCATTACCGGAAAGCGCTGCTCGTCAAACTCGATACTGTCGCGGTGGAGAAGCCCCGCGCCGCCCGGCGTGAGCAAATAGATCATACCGTCATTGGCGGGCTGGGCTGGGCCGCCGCCACCCATGACATAAACCTGATTGATATATTCCTCGCCGCCCCGACGCCAATCGATGCCGGAAATCACCCCCATGCCGGCGGCAAAGCAGAGATTCCCCTGCGACATGCCGTAGCCATCGCCCAATTGGGTAAAGGCGGACTGGGTGAGATTGACCACCACATCCGCCATGCTGGTAGTGGCGAGCGAACAGCAATGGGGGAAGCGTGGAATGCCGACGACGCAATTCTCGCGCAGGAGAATATTCACGCGCCGGAAACTGCCCGCATTGGCCGGCAGGTCAGGCTCCAAATTCTCGAACACGCCCTGGATGGCATTGGCGCTGGCGCATGCCTCGGTGAGATTAAGGCCGGCATCAATACAATCCGGATTGTCGCGCAGATCGACCGTTACCATGCCCGCCTCCGGTTCGATCTCCACTTTGACGGTGATCTCCACGCCCTCAGGCAGGAATGGCTCAACTGGGTCGTGCGTCATCTTGTTGATCAATGTTCCCTTCGGCAGCTTTTGAATAGCGTGCAACGCGCGCCGTTCGGCATAGTCGAACCAATCGACGATGAATTGCCGCACCCGTGCCATGCCGTATTTATCGACGAACTCCTTCAAGCGCCGCTCGCCGATGCGGGCCGCGCCCAATTGCGAGAGATAATCGCCATACCATTGATCCGGCACGCGGATGCGGCGGCGGCACATGCGGATGATGTCTTCATTGTCCTCGCCGTCGCGCTGAATTTGTACGCACGGGAAAATCAGTGCGCCTTCCTCATAAACATCGCGCGCGCGCGGCGTATAGGTGGTCGGGATGCTGTCGCCGCAATCCGCCTGGTGGCCTTTTACCGTGACGGTAAAGAGATGCTCGCCACCACAAAATACCGGCACCATGATCGACCAGTCCGCCGCGTGACTATTGCCGTCGTAAGGATCGTTATGGAGATAGGCGTCACCCTCGCGGTAATCGGGATGCTCACGGGCAATTGCCGCGGTTTGCAGGTGCGAGCCGAAAATATGCGCCGGGATGCCTTCGGCGGTGGCCAGGAGTTCGTTTTCCGCGGTCACGATCGAGCAGGAAAAATCGCGCGACTGGCCAATCACGGCCGAGCGCGCGGTGCGCATCACAACGCCCTGCATCTCGCGCAGGATGGCATCGACCCGGTTGGCCATGATGGCGAGGTCAACCGAATCAATCGGCGCGGCGCTATCGGCCGGCACAGGTTTGGCATCGGGCGCTGTATCCAGGATGTAATTGCCGGCGGCGCTGACCCGCGCCGTCATCCCCGGATAGACAACCACCGTGGTGGTTGGTTCCTCGATAATGGCGGGGCCGTCAAATTTCGAACCGGGCGCCAATTCCGCGCCAAGATAAACCGGCGTCTCCATACGGCCATGCGCGCCGAAATATGCCTGCACGGCGCGCGCCGGTTTGGCCTGGCTGGCACTGCCTGCACCGGATGGTTGCGGCGTCGGCCGATCGAGGCGGGCAATCAGGCGGCCCTTCCAGTGCAGGCATTCGAGCATGCCGTTCTCCTCCTTCACGCCATAGAGGCGTTCATGCACCTGGTGAAAATTCTCGATCAGCGCTTCGACGGCGCCCTCTTCGCTGAAGCTTGGGCTGGCCAACTCAATTTCGGTTTCCCATTGTTGATTGAGATAGCGCGCGTCGACAAAGAACTGTTTGTCGAATTGTTCGATGCCGCGCTCACGCAGACCGGCGCCGAACGCGTCCATCTGTCTATCAAGGTCGGCAATGGTCCCTTCAACAAGCGCCGTATTCCAATGGTCGGTACGGACATATTGGCTGGCGCTGAATTCGGCCACGACATCGGAATATTGCGCGCCGCAGGCGCTGAGCGCGCCCGCTGTTTTGGGCAACAGAACCTGGCGGCAGCCGAGCGCATCGGCGATGGGAAGAATATTCAGGCCGGCCGCGCCACCGCCCGCCACGAGAATGCTTTCGCGCGGGTTTACGCCTTCATTGACGGTAATTTCCTCGATCGCCTTGATCATCGATTCGCTGGCGATACGGATGATCGAGAAAGCGGCTTCGTCGAGCGTTAAGCCAAGTTCAGTCGCAATCTCACCCACCACCTGGCCCGCCGCCGCGACATCGAGCGGCATGCGCCCACCGAGGAAATGCGCCGGATCAATATAGCCGAGCACCACGGCCGCATCTGTAACGGTCGGCGCTTCCCCGCCCCGGCCATAACATGCCGGCCCCGGGATCGCCCCGGCACTGCCCGGCCCAACCCTGAGCAACCCACCTGAATCGATCCATGCGATGGAGCCGCCGCCGGCGCCGACACTCCTGACATCGACGGAAGAGAGCCCGAGATTGTGGCCGTAAAAAAGCGGCCCGAGCCAGGTTTCGCGGGTAAATTTAACCTCGCCACCCCGCACCAGACTGACATCGAATGTGGTACCGCCGGTATCGACGACGAGAACATCCTGACTGAGCGATTCGGCCTCGGCATAGGCGAGCCCGGCGCGCGGCGCCATGGCGGGGCCGGACTTGACCATATAAATCGGCCGCCCGGCAACGTCCTCCACATGCATCACGCCGCCCGATACGGTGCTGACAAGGAGCTCTCCCTTAAAGCCAATATCGGCGAGATCCGCCTGTAATTCACCGAGATGGCGCTGCATGCGCGGTTTGAGCGAGGCATCGATGGCGGTCGAGGAAGCGCGCGGATATTCGCGCAGGATCGGGTTGAGTTGGTGTGACAGTGTGTAGGGCACGCCCGGCATGATTTCTTCGACCAGTTCGCCGATACGCAGCTCGTGTGCTGGATTTTTAATCGACCACAGCAAACACACCGCCACCGCCTCGACCTGTTGGCCCGCCAAACGCCGCAATTCGTCGCGCACGGCTGATTCGTCGAGCGCGCGCTCAATCCCACCCTCGGCATTGATGCGCTCCGGCACCTCGACCGTTAACCGGCGCGGCACATAGGGTTTGAGCGGATCGATCTGCAAC
>JABIXB010000258.1 GCA_018666805.1 Rhodospirillaceae bacterium
GAGCGGCTCTTGGCCGCACCCGGCGATGTCGCCACGGCGGCGGGGTGCGAGGCCATGGTCGGCGCCGCGATTGACGGCCTGGGCGGCCTTGACGTGCTGGTCAACAGCGCCGGCATCGGCAAGGACGGAACCATCGAGGATTTCGACGAGGCGGCCTGGGACGAGACGCTCGACATAAATTTGAAAGGCACGTTCTTTTGTATCCGCACGGCGCTGGCGGCCTTGCGCGCCAGCCAGGGCAACATCGTCAACGTGGCGTCGGATGCCGGCTTGATGGGACAAGTGGGTTTGATCGTTTATGGCGCATCGAAGGGTGGTGTCGTCAACATGACCCGCGCCATGGCGCTCGAACTCGCGCCCGATGTGCGCGTCAATTGTGTGTGTCCGGGTTATGTCGATACCGACATGGTGCGGCGCGATTATATCGAGCAGGCCGACGACCCCGCCGCCGCCGAGCAGGAGGTTCTTAACTTCGCGCCCATGGGGCGCATGGCAACGGTTGGCGAGATCGCCACGGCCATTCTCTACCTCGCTTCGGACGGTGCGGGCTTCATCACCGGCTCGGCGCTGCAAATCGAGGGCGGCTCGACCGCCGGCCGCTGAGCAAGCGAAGGACCGTCAGCCGGGCGCGACGACATCCCGGATCATTTGGTTGCTGAAAACTTTCGATTCCTCAGCCGCCTCGATGCCAACCGTGACCATTGCCTGGGCCAGGTCGCGGTCGGTTATGCCGATGCTTGGCTTGCGGGCAAAGAGCTTTGCCATGATCGGCAGCATGATCAGCCTGTAGATCACTCCGGGCGGTCTGCGCGTGCCGGTTGGGTGAATATAGCCGGGGCGGAAGATGTATTTTTTGGGAAAGCCGGTCGCCTGCAACATGTTTTCTGCCTGGCCTTTGGCGCGCGCGAAGGGCATGCCTTTGCCGTCGGTTTTTGCCCCTTGCGCGCCGAACAACACGAATACCGCATCCGGACTCGCCGCCGACAAGGCGTCTGTCAGCGCCTCCTGATAGCCGCAGGTGATCTTGACATAGGCCTTCTTCGACACCTGACTTTGATAAACACCGAGACAATGGAAACAGACATCGACATGAGCGAGATCGGGCGTGAGCGCTGACAGGTCGAGAAAATCCTCGGCGATAATTTCGCGCAATTTACTGTTGTTGAGGTCGCTGCGGCGCCGGCCGATCGAGACAATTTCGCCGACATCGGAATTGCTGAGCAAATGATCGAGCACATGGCGGCCGACCATGCCGGAGGCGCCGGTCAGGAGAACTTTTACCGGCGCGGGTCTGTTTTGCATTTTCTTACCTCCCATTTTCCGGCACAGCCGTTATACCGTTGCCGGCAAGACCATGCTTGGCAAGAAAGATAATCCAGAAATAATGCGTGCTGAAGGGAATTGTCCCAAGGATGTGAGTGGTGGATGAGTATGACCAATCGCCCGGCGCCGGCCGGTGCCATCGATCTTGACGGTTTTTATGTTGTGGCGAGGGAGCCCGGCCATGTCGAAAAGGAGCTGCCGGTGTGGGCGTGCAAGCGCCCCGGTGCGGTCAATTTCGCCGAATCCGGCGGCCGCAGCATCGAGCGGGTGGATATCGCGGAGGTGCCGGGTGCATGGCATCTGCGCAATGTCCTGAGCGCGGACGAATGCGATCAATTGGTCGAACTTAGCGAGGCCCTCGGCTATCACGACGACGCGCCGGTTTCGCTGCCGCGCAGCATCCTTCACAACGGCAATTTCACCTGGGTCGTAGACGAAAGCGTGGATGGCCCGATCTGGGACCGTTGCAAAGATTTTTTCGAAAACTCCGATCACACCAGCCTGAGGCCGCAGGGCCTCAATGCGCGTTTCAGATTCTACCGCTACGGCGTGGGCGATTTCTTTGCGCCGCACGCCGATGGCGCCTGGCCCGGCAGCCGCGTGGTCGACGGCCGGCTGGTGCACGATGCGTATGGCGACCGGATCAGCGAGATGACATTTTTGATCTTCCTAACCGACGGATATGAAGGCGGGCGGACGCTGTTTCAAACCTCGAAGGATACGCTCTCCTGCGTCCCGACGCGGAAGGGCGCCGTCCTGTGTTTTCCGCATGGCCGCCACCCGCAGCACTGTATCCATTCCGGCGAGGGCATCGCGTCGGGGCAAAAATACATTATCCGCACCGATGTCTTGTTCGGTTGAGATGCCGCCCCGGCAAACCATGTTCTGCGCTAGGACGCGGCCCCCCGCATGCTCATATTGAGGCCGATAATACCGGCGATGATCAGCAGAACCGAGCCGATTTTGAGCGCGTTAACCGGCTCCTTGAACCAGATAATTCCGATCGCGGCGATCAACGCGGTGCCGGCGCCGGCCCAGATGGCGTAACTCAAGCTAAGGTCGAGCTTCTTCAGGGCAAAGGTAAATGCGGTGAAGCTGAGGCCGTAAAAGA
Organism: Rhodospirillaceae bacterium; assembly: GCA_018666805.1. Classification (GTDB taxonomy): domain Bacteria; phylum Pseudomonadota; class Alphaproteobacteria; order UBA828; family UBA828; genus PTKB01. The sequence continues at coordinate 2,435 of JABIXB010000258.1, forward strand.
CAAAGATCAGGACGCTCGGCAGCGTCCGCGTAAAGCCCTCGGAAAGCTTCATGTTTGTTGTGCCCGCCACTTCCAGCACGATCGCTGCGATCAGTAAGGCCCAATGCATTTTTGTCTCCTTAGGGCCAGCCCGCAAGTGCGGCGAAACATGCAGCGGTCGGACCGGATATAGGGGGGATTTAAAATCAGCGTCGCTCTTGATAGCGATGGTTGCTCAATAGGCAGGTGCGGTCAATCGGCCGTGCCGGAATTTAGGGCGATTTGCCCGGCGCATCTGAATTCGGCGGCTGCGAGGCCTTATCCGAGGCCGCTTTGGGCTCGCCGCGCCACACCCCGACATACATAAACAGACAGAAAATAGCGCCGCCAATAACAATGCCGGCCAATCCGTAGCCGCCGAGGTCGGCGACTTTGGCGCTGATGTCGGCGACAATATCGTCCGGCAGAAACACCACTTTGCCGACAAACAAGGCCTGCACGACGATGCCGATAGCGACGAGCGACAGGCCCGTCTCGATCAACCGCCTGACCGATTTATATAACCTCATGCCCAGCATTCAGACCTTATCCTTGCGGCAGTTCGGCCATTGCAAACCTGAGACAGTCTATCACACTGGCTCCCGCTGAGGCCAAATGCTACCGTTTTGCCGCTGAAAAATGAGAGCCACCCGATTACGCCGGGCTCAAAGAGGCGGATCGGATCAACAGGGGATGTGAGCGATGGTCAAAGTCGAATGCGCCGTTGAGGCGAAGAATTATCTCGGCGAGGGAGCAATTTGGGATCCCGTCGAGGGCCTGCTCTATTGGGTCGATATGCTCGACAAGCAGGTCTGGTCGTTCAACCCGAGGAGCGGCGCGACACGGACCTGGCAGCTGCCGAAGATCGTCGGCGCCTTTGTGCTGCGCGAAAATGGCGGCGGCGTGCTCACCATGGA
>JABIXB010000027.1 GCA_018666805.1 Rhodospirillaceae bacterium
CGCGCGCCCACTATAGAGCCAAACCGGGCACGATTTCGAGCGCTGTTTGATAGGCATGGCGTCCGTCTTCTGGCTCCGCTAACATTCAGCTCATGACTGATAAATTCAAATTTCCACGCCGCACCTTCCTGCGCTATTCGGCAGCCGCTGCGGCGGCCGGCATGGCGACCGCTGTGGCGGGCACGCTGACGGCACCGCTTGGCGCCAAAACACAGCATTCCTATCTGCTCGGCACCGGCACCACGGGCGGGACTTATTATCCGGTCGGCGTTGCCATCGCGACTTTGGTTAAGGTCAAGCTCGAACCCAAGGCGGGCATTGCCATGTCGGCGATTACCTCGGCCGGCTCGGGCGAAAACCTCAAACTATTGCGCGAGAACCAGGTGCAGTTCGCCATTTTGCAGGGGCTGTGGGGCGCACATGCCAAGGCCGGCACCGGCCCGTTCGCAGAAGCCGGGCCGCAGGCGCATCTCCGTGGCATCTCGATGCTGTGGCCGAATGTCGAGCATTTTATCGTCCGTTCCGAGTATGCCGCGAGTGGCACGGTGGCGGATTTGGCCGCGCTCGCCGGCAAGGGTTTTTCCATCGGCAAACGCAACTCCGGCACCGAAGGTTCGAACCGCCATATCCTGGCCGGCCTCGGGCTCGACCCGGAGGCGATGTTCGATCTCGCCTTTCTCGGCTATGGCCCGAGTGCGGATGCGCTGATCAACGGCAAGATCGCCGGCATGAGCACCCCGGCGGGGCCGCCGGTCTCGGCTGTGACGCGCGCCTTTGCAGCACTTGGCGAGGACATCACAATCCTCTCCTTCACGCCGGGCGAGATCGCGCGCGCCAATGCGGGCTTTGATCTCTGGACGCCCTACACCCTCGCCGCCGGCACCTATCCGGGGCAAGAGACGGGCGTTGGCACCATCGCCCAGCCAAACTTCCTCGGTGTGCGCGCCGATGTCGACGATGAGGCGGTCTATCAGATCACCAAATCTATGCACGAGAATTTGCCGTTCCTGAACAATATTCATAAGGCAACGCGAGCGATCTCGCTCGAAAGCGCACTGAGCGGCCTGCCGGTACCGTTGCATCCGGGCGCGGCGCGCTATTACCAGGAGCAGGGGCTGGATATTCCCGGAGCGCTGCTCGGCGGCTGATGGTCGCATCCGCTAGCGAGCGCGTGCCGCGCGTCGGGCTGGGCGGCCAAATTATCGAACGCTTCGTCTATTGGTTTGGCGCGGCTCTCTCGCTTGCTCATGTCTATTTCAATGTCATCGCCACCCTGCCGGAGCTTTGGGTCGCGGCCATACATTTCGCCGGCTTTGGCCTGATCTGCCTATCGCTGATGCCGCCTGTGCGGAACGCGCGGCGCGGCTCCCTACTTTTAGCAATTGATTTACTGCTGGCAGTGTTGCTCGGCCTTTCTGCCCTCTATGTGATTCTGGCCGAAGTGCCGTTGGCGGCGCGTGGTTTCGAATATGGCACGCTCGATTACATCGCCGGCTTTGCCCTGATTTTTCTCGCCATTGAGCTTTCGCGCCGTACCACCGGGCCGGTCATTCCGATCCTGATTATTATCGCGCTCAGCTATGTCGCCTGGTGGGGGCGTTATGTTGGCGGGGTACTGCATTTCCCCGGCCTTTCGCTCGAAGTGGTGCTGTTGCGCGGCAGCTATGGCGATGAGGGCATGTTCGGCCTGGTGGCGCAGATATCGTCGAGCTTCGTCTTTATGTTTGTGCTGTTCGGTGCCTTTTTAATCCGCTCGGGTGCGGGCGAATTCATCGTCGATCTGGCCCGCGCCGCCGCCGGGCGGGTCACGGGCGGGCCGGGGCTGGCGGCGGTGATCGCTTCGGCGCTGACCGGCATGGTATCGGGTTCGGCTGTCGCCAATACGGTCTCGACCGGGGTGATCACCATTCCGCTGATGAAGCGCGCCGGATTTCCGCCGCGCTTTGCCGCCGGCGTCGAGGCCGCGGCTTCCACCGGGGGCCAGTTGATGCCGCCGGTGATGGGTGCCGGCGCCTTCGTGATGGCGACCTATACCCAGATTTCCTATCTCACCATCATCGCCGTGTCGTTCCTGCCGGCGCTACTCTATTTCCTCGGTATTGCCTTTTATGTGCGCATTCAAGCGAAGAAATCCGGCCTGCAAATCGACGCAGCGGACACCCCGCGCCTCGGCACGGTGCTGAGAAGCGGCGGCCTGCCGTTCCTGATACCGATCGGCGTGCTGGTCGGTCTATTGGTTTGGGGTTTCACGCCGAGCTATGCGGCCGGCTTCGCCATCCTTGCGGTGATCGCGGCATCGTGGTTGACGCCGAAGCGCATGGGGCCACGCGCCATTGTTGATGCATTGGCGCTCGGTGCGCGCAATATGGTGACCACGGCGGTGCTGCTGGTGGCGATCGGCCTGGTCGTGAATGCGGTGGCGACGACCGGGCTCGGCAACAGCTTCGCCCTGATGATCGCCGAATGGTCCGGCGATAGTATGATCGTCGCGCTCATCCTGGTGGCGGTGGCATCGCTCGTGCTCGGCATGGGGCTGCCGGTAACGGCTTCCTATGTGGTGCTGGCGACGCTTGCCGCACCGGCGCTCTATGACCTCATTACCCGAGCCGAACTGATCGACGCACTGGCCTCGGGTGCCGTGCCGGAGACGGCGCGCGCCATTATTGCTCTCGCCGCGCCGGACGTCTCGCTTGGTGCGCCAATGAGCACAGGCGCTGCCGCAGACCTGTTGGCGCTTTTGCCACCGGAAATGAGCGGCATGTTGCGCGAGACCATGCTATCCCCGGCGCTACTGACCACCGCGCTGCTCTCCGCCCACATGATCGTTTTTTGGCTCAGCCAGGACAGTAATGTCACACCGCCGGTTTGCCTCACCGCCTTCGCCGCCGCCGGCATCGCCGAGACGCCGCCGATGCGCACCGGCCTGGTGGCATGGAAAATTGCCAAGAGTCTTTACGCCATCCCGGTGTTGTTCGCCTACACGCCGTTTCTCTCCGGCGATTTTGCCGTGGCGCTGGAGGTTTTCGTTTTTGCCGCCCTCGGCATTTACGCCCTCACCGGCGCCATCGAAGGCCATTTCGAGGCGGCTCTAAACTGGCCGCTCCGGGTGGCTTGCGCGGCGCTCGGCGTATCTCTCCTGTGGCCGTTGGCGTGGCCCTGGCATGTTGGCGCCGCCATCACCATATTGGTGGTCTTGACCTGGAATATAAAAAGACCGAGTGATCATTGACCGCGCCAATCGCGGTGCTAGTATCCGCG
>JABIXB010000259.1 GCA_018666805.1 Rhodospirillaceae bacterium
GACATTGCCGTCCGGACCTCGTCGGCGCGCGACGGTTCTCCGTTCAGCTGAGGCTCAGTGCTTCCCCGTTCATCCGGATTTGGAATGGTTCGGCCGGCCATCGACTTGCCTTCAGGTTGCGTCCCAGATTTACTCGAGCGACATTATCCGGTCAAACGCCAAGGCTATCGCGATCATAACACAGCGACACTCCTACGGCAGGCACATTATTTCGCCGCATGACCTCGTGCCAAGCCGCGATAGCGCTCTCTCGCAGGCGTTTCCGTTCGTCGCTTAGCCGGCCGTTGAAGCCTTCGGAGTCGATGACCATGCCGGCCGGAAGCTTGGCCGGGATTGCCTCAGTCTTCGTGCAATTCCGATGCCTTCGGTGCTTCGCCGTGGCGCAGCACGCCGACGATGTAGAGCAGCGCGCCACCCAAAATCAGAAAGACGTAGATACTGCTGAGTGGGACGCCGGCGCGCCATGACAGCATGCCGTCGAGGGCGCCAAGGATAATAAGCACGACGCCCATCAGTCGGATGATTGTTCCCTTGTTGGTATTCGCGCTTTTCATTTGCGGCGCCGAATCAGGTCTGACCGGCGACGCGGCGGCGGCGCACACTGTAGAGCCACCACAGCTCAAGCGCGCCGACGGAAAGCGCCACGATAATTGCGGCAATATAGGACGATCCGCCGCCCGGCGCGCCGAGGCGCAGCCAGTACCAGGTGGTGAGCGTGTGTTTGCTGCCCACTTCGCTGTTGCTGCCGTCCCAGGCGAAAATTGAGACCGGGATCAGCGTGCCTTCGGCGAATTGCGTGTCGTTCTCCGCATCCCCGGTGGTGAGGGCACGGCGCAGCACGACGCGCCAGGTGCCGTCGCGGTAGACTCCCTCGCCGGCCATGCCGGCAGGGGCAGCCTCGCGCGCGGCCAGGGTCTCAGCCCCGCTCGCATCCATGAGAGAGACCGTCTCGGGCGCCTCCGTGCTGCCGCTCGACCAGTGCCAGAGATTGACCGGATTGGCGGCATCGCCCATCAGAAAATAGGGCTTCTCCATGCCGCTCGGAATGGTCACCGGAAACTGCACCGCGATGGCATCTTCGCTCATCTCCGCATTGGCGATGCTTTCCGCCTTGGCGTCGCCCGGGATGCTCTTGGTGCGATCGTCCCATTCAACAAGCAGGGCCAGCGTTTCATCATCAAACAATGCGCGTACGGTGACGGTGTCATTGCTCGGCATAAAGAAGCGCTGCTCGGCGATGATCTGAGGCACGAGAAAGAAAGTGGCGGATTCGGCTGTCTGCCAGAGCGCGTCCTCGGGCGAGGTCGGCAGTGCGTCGCTTACTTTGAGCGCCTTGATGACGGTTTTCTCGGGCGCCACCACTTTCTTGGTCTCGGCCAGCGAAGCAACATAATTGGCGACATGCCAGCGCTCTTCGATGGTGAGTTTCTTCTTGCTCACTGGATCGGCAAAGGAAGGCATCTGGGTGCCGGGGATACCGACGGAGATACGGCTGAAGATGTCTTTCGGCGCGTTGCTGGCGCGGAACGTCCACGGCTTAGTGAGGTTGCGCGGCCAGGTGCGCTCGCCATTATCGTCTTTCAGTTTCTTGATCGCATCGCCGCGGCCTTCCTGGCCATGGCATTCAGCGCATCTGTCGTCTTGCAAAAACAACTCGCGGCCCTTGGCGATGCTCTCCGGCGAAGTCGCGATCTGACTGCCGTAATCGACCTGATCGCTCGGCGTCTCCTCGTCAAGCGCGGCGAAGATTTTGATATAGGCGACGAGGTCGAGAATTTCCTGATCGCTCAATACATCGGACCAGCCCGGCATGGCAGTGCCCGGCATGCCATCCCTGATCATGCGGATCAGGTCGACATCGTTGGGCACGATGTCATCGAAGCCGGTGGTCTTGAATTTATATTGGCCAAGGGTGAAATCGCGCGGCGGCGGATTGAGCCGCTCGGCCGCCGGGCCGAGGCCATCGCCCTCGTCGCCGTGACAACCGACGCAGCGCTCGAAATAAACCACCTCGCCATTGTCGGCGTCGGCGCTTTGCGCCTGCGCGCCGGACGGCAGCATAATCAGCGCCAGCAGAACCAGGCAGGAAAAGGCGAATAGGGTGCGCGCGGCGAACATCAGTGACCCTCTCCGCTCTCACCGCTCTCACCACTCTCAAACGAGCGCGGCCGGTGGCCGGTATAGTCATAGAGGAAAAGAATGACCTGCCAGATTTCTTCTTCCGTGAGGAAATTCTGCCACACCGGCATGGAGGAGAGCCACGGCGCCGCTTCGCTCGGCAGGCCCGGCCCGCCGGTGGCGATGCGCCAGAACAGAAACGATTCCTGCAGTTGGGCGATGGTGCCGATATCCTGGAAATTGATCGGTGTCGGATTGAGCCCCTGGGCATAGGGGCCGGCGCCGTCGAGCTTGTCGCCATGGCAATATTGGCAATTGGCGATATAGACTTTGGCGCCTTCGGCAACGAGCTCAGAAAATTGTTCCGGATCCTCTTTCTCGAGCACGCGATAAGGATTTTTCAGCGTGCGCAGATCGAATCTCTTGCCGAATACCTTGACGCTCGACGGCGGCGCGGGATGGATCGAGCGTAGCTCGACCGGCGCTTCGAAGCTCGGCATGCTGACCTGCCAGATCACCGCGCCAAGCGCCAACGGCACAATGACGAAGACGATATTGCGCAGCATTTTCTTCGTCGGATCCTCGACCAACGCCTTGATCGGCGCGAGCAGTTCACGCGTGCCTTTTTCGGTGAAGGTGAAAACCATGAACACGCCGGCGGCGACGAAAAACATATACATGGTGAGCAGGCTGGCCGGGATCAGCTCGCCGAGAATGACATCAAAAACGATACGGAAGGCGCCCCAGAAACCCACCAGGGTCAGTACGAGGCGCAACAGGGCCGGTATTTTCATCTTGAGCAACATCATGGCTCGCTGCCCTCGCCTTGCAGGCCAGCGAGAAAATCGATCAGCATTTCCAATTCGCTGGCAAACATCTGCTCGCCATAATCGTCCGGCATGAGATCGGCCTCGAAGCCCTCGGCAATATCGGCATTGGGATCGAGGATGGCGCGGCGCAGATAATCATGCGCCCGGCTGCCGCCGATAGCGTTCAGGTTGGGACCGAGATCGCCTTCCTCGCCAGCCACCATATGGCAGGCGCCGCAGGTGAATTCATCGATAATCTCTTCGACCGTCTCAAACGGCTCGCGGCCCTCGCCGTCCTCCTCTTCTTCGTCCTCCGCCGCCGCACCAGCATCCTCGGGAATCTCGACGCTGATGTCCTCGCCGCCAAGATCCTGCAAATAGGCGATGACCGCGAGAATTTCAGCCTCGCTCATGCCGATACTGCTGCCCGAAACGTTGGGCATCGGGCTTTCCGTATCGCCCGATCCGGCCTTGCCGAAACCCGCCACGACAAAGGCCGAGGGCTCGAGCATGGATTCATAGAGATAGCTTGCGCTATCCGTCGCGCTGCCTTCGTAGCGCGCATCGGCGAGGCGCACCGGTATCTGCGCCACCGTCTCGCTGAGGGGCGGCGCGCGGCCGCCGACTTCATTGTGGCACAGCATGCAGGTGCCCTTGCCTTCGACCACCCGGCCGCCTAGCGCAACGAACTGATCCATGGTCATGGCGCTGAGGTCGAGCACCTCATCCTCGGGCGGCGCCGCCGGCTGGAGCTGCGGCACGACGAAATTGGCAAAACCGGCAAAGGCCAAAATCACCAGCAGCGAAAAGAATACGGTTTTGGCAAGGTTGCGCATCGCCGCGTCACCCCGCCTTCCAATAGCCGGGCGCCAAGCTCTTCTTGCCGCTCACCTGGCTCAGCCAAAAGACGAAAATCACCATGACGAAGAAAATGATGACGCCGAGGGAAACCATGTTGGCGGCGTAGCCCATGGTCGGCGTCTGGGCGTCGACGGAAGCGTCACGCATGATATCCTTGACGTGCCAATGCTGGCGAATACCGGAGCGGATATAGCCCATCAGGCCCATCAGCCAGGTAAAGGCGACGGCGAGCAGGAATAGCGCATATTGCGCCCGCGCCGGCACCCGCCCCCATCTGAGCGGCGCGACTTCCTTGGCGCCGCGATAGATAAAGCGGTCGAGCACCATCGAGGCGACGATGATGATCAGCGTCGTCATCACCTGTGGGATCGACGCCGCTACCTTGTAAACGGTGTTGGTGAAATAGCCGTGATAGATGCCGAGGAAGAAAATGTTAAACAGGCCAGCCGTGAACAGCGCAATCTGAGCCGCATTGCCGATCGCTACCCACGACACCGTGGCGATCTTATTGGAGCGCCGGTAGTACATGAAGCTAAGCGATGTGAGGACGATCATCACATTCACCGCCGTGTTCTTGGCCGGCATGATGCCGAGGGGCCCCAGGATCTTGTGATAGGGACCGCCCAGCGCCTTCAACTCGGCATTGGTCAGCACCAGGGTATGTGGCGTGAACCAAACCAGGAAGGCGCCGACAATGCCAAGCGCCAGCCATTTGACATATTTGTTGTAACGCTCGGCGCCGTCGCTCCGCCCCATGCCGCACCAGAGATAATAATTGGCCGAGAGGAACAGGCTGCCGATCAGCACCGCCTGAATGATGAACAGCCAGGCGAACACGCCGCCCATCAGGGTGATGCCCATCTGCTGGCTGTAGGCGTAGATCTCGGCGGTCAGATAATAGCCGGCGAAGGGCAGCGGCAGGAGCGCCGAGATGGCGATGAAGTTGGCGTTGTAGCCCATCCAATCGTAATGCGCCTTCTCCTCGGGCGTGGTTGCGTTGAGGAACTTAAAGGCGGCGTAGGCGCCGACGATCGAGCCACCGAAAGCGACATTGGCGACAACGCGGTGGATGTTGATCGGGTTCCACAAATGATTGTGCATCGCCGCCCAGGCATCGCCGCTGAAGACGCCGGCGGCATCGACGCCGGCCGGGCTCATCATGAAGGTGATCCACGAATTGGCGAGGAACATCAACACCGTGCCGACCGCATTGAGCATCAGGCCAAGGGTGAGATGCAGCCATTTTCTGAAATCGCCCTGCAACCAGTTCCAGCCGTAATAATAGATATAGAGGATCGCGCTTTCGGCGAAAAACAGCAGCGCGTAATAGAACATCGTGTCCTTGAACACGGTGGTCAGATAGCCCCATAGATCGGGATAGAACAGAATCAACGAGAACAGCAACAGCCCGCCCAATATGGCGGTCAGCGAATAGGCGGTGATCGAGACCTTAATGAATTCATAGGCCATCTTGTCGTAGCGTTCGTCGCGCGTATACATGCCGATCGCTTCGATGATGAAGACGAAGATCGGCACCGCGAGGACGAAGGCGGCAAACCAAAGATGCAATTGCGCCGCCAACCAGACGATGGCCCGGCTGCTGATATTGCCGACGCGGGGATAATCCTCCGCACTCAGGCGGGGTGGCGGTGCGTAGGCGCTTTCACCTTCCGCTGAAGCCGCCGCCGCGGTTTCCTCGGCGAAAGCGGGCGAGATTTCAAGGCCGGTAAGATTGGCGGCAACGGCAAGCAGGAGAAGCGCTAGCATCATGAAGGCGCCAACAGCAACAATGACGTTACGGCGCTTGCGCGCTGAGCGGGAGGAAATGCGCACGGTTCCGCTCACTCGGCGAAAATCAGGGAAAGCCCCTGAGCGCTCATGAGGAGAAAATCGAGCGCCAGGAAAACAGCGATCGAGGCGGCGAACGCCAGGACGAACGACAGGGCGACCATTTTCATGCCTTATTCTCCGGCCCGTTCATCATTCCGGTTGCAACGCTCTGAGCGAGAATTTTTCCCATTAGAGGAACCACCAAAAGAAAACGAGTAGCGCAGCCAGAACGCTCATGAACAACGCCGCACCGGCGCGCGAAGAGAAATTGCTTGCCACCGCCATCACCTTCCGTAGGCTTGTGGCATCAGGCGCCTGCCACTGGCGCCGCCACGTTTATCGCTCGCGGGTGCCACGCCGATGCAAAAAACCAAAAAAAGAAAACTCGTCGATTCGATCATTTTCATTGGCTTGCTGGTCAATGCGGTGGTCATTGCCTTGATTCTCATTTTCTTCGTTTTCTGATCACGACCAGCGCTTTGAAGATGCCGCTCAGCCTTCTTTTCCCTTGCAGTTGCAGAGCACTCTCAGATGACCGATTAGGGCGTCGACCTCGGCCTCGCTCAAGGTTTTCGACCAGGGCGGCATCATCGGCGACTTGCTCATCGACGGCCCGCCATCCATGACGACATTCTTGATATCCGCGTTGGTGAGCTTGTTCATTTCCGCTGCATTGGTGAAATTGCGCGGCGAGACCGGAAAGTCTTCGGTCACGTTCGGGCCATCGCCCTTGCCGCTAACGCCGTGGCATTGCGCGCAATAAAACTTAAAGACCTTTTCGACCTCGATTTCCTGTGCCTGGCCGCTCGAACCTGTCGCCAGCGCGAAAGAAAAAACGAACGCGGCAAGGATTGTAAATTTCATCATCATCTGACCCTCCTCGACCCGGTCACTTAAAGTTGGCGACATAAGACGCCACGTTTTTCATGTCTTTTTCGCTCAACAGCCCAATGAATACGGGCATCGCCTTGACCGGTTTAAAGATCTCGGGCTTGAGCAGATAGGCATAAATCCAATCGGGGTTGAGGCGCATTCCGGCGCCGACCAGAGACGGGCCGGAACGGCCGCCGACCAGCTTTTTCTTGCGCCCCTCATATTGGTGGCAGCCGCTGCACGGCATCTTCTTGGTGAAAATTAGCCGGCCTTTGGCATTTTTCTTAGGCTTCACGACACCAGCTTCAACAGCATCGGAGGTTAGACTCATGAGGTAATCGGCCATATTGGCCGCGTCGCCAGCCGCCAGCTTGGGGTGATCGCCGGCGTTGAATTCGGTGACGGAATTGAATTTCATTTGCCGGATCGGCGCCGGATCCTGCAGCCAGGCCTCCAACCATTCGCGCTGGAATTTACTGCCGGCATACCACAGCTCGGGGCCTTTCTTGGCCAGTTGATCGTCGATGGTTTTTTCTTTCGCCGGGCCGTCGGTGTAATGGCAGGCGGTGCAGTCATTCGCCGTAAAAGCCGCCTCGCCGGCTGCCGTATCGGCATGGCCGGGCAGCGACCACAATGTGAGGGCCAAGGCCAAAAGCAACGCGCTTGTAAGTTTCATGGTTTCAATTCCTTCCGCTAGCCAATAGTTCCGTGCGCCTAAGATGCTGGTTTCTTAGGCCTCCGCCTCCGGCTCCGGATCTTTTGTCCTTTTAGCCAGCCATATGAATAGAATGCTGAACGCGCCGGCGATCAGCGCGGCGATCACGCCATAGAGGTAAACCGTCCACGACGTCGGCGCCTCGAGGGTGACAAAATGCCAGGTCGAGAGGCTCATCATCATGCCGTGCTCGCCGTTCGAGCCGTCCCAGGCATTGACCGCGAGCGGGATAAAACTGCCTTCGGTGAATTGCACATCGGCCTTGTCTTCGGTGAGAAGCGGGCGCTTCATCACCACGCTCCAACGGCCATCCGCCCACACCGCGCCACCATTCACTTGCTGTTGGCCTTCGGGTTGAGCCTTGGCTTCCTGCTTCCAGCCGCGCGCCGTTGCCTCGATCACGGCTGCCTCGCCGCTGGTTTCGGAATCGCCGCGCCAAATCCAAAGATTGGTCGGTTCGGACGAGGTGCCGCGGAAGAAATGCGGTTTGGCCGTGCCCTTGGGCGGCTTGGCCGGAAATTGCAGGGCGACCGAATCGCGGAAATTCTCCAATTTCCGGATCACCATATCGTAGGGCTGAACATAGGAATTATAGCCGCCAACGATGCGCAGCTCGCTCGGGTCGAGTTCATTCTCCGCCACATGGATGACGTCCTGAAACGGATCGTCCCAGACGGCGAGGAAAGCGATCTCCTCATCATTATAGATGGCGCGCAAGGTGACGAGCTCGATGCTCGGATTTTGCCAGCGCGGCGCGGCGATGACCTGGCCGGCGAGGCGCACATCCATGGCCTCGGCCCCGGCCCACAGGGGATCATCCGCCGCCGCCGGAATATCGCCGTCAATTTTAAGCGCCTTCATGACCTGATGTTCGGTCAGCTGGTGCTGCAATGATTTGATAAAATTAGCCAAAGCCCAGCGCTCATCCTCGCCGAGCGCCTTGACGAAGGACGGCATCGGCGTGCCGTTAATGCCGGTGGAGAAGCGCATATAGATGTCTTCGACGGCGCTGCCGCCCTTGATTTTCCACGAGTGGGTGACATTACGGATACGGATCGGGAAGCCCCAATCGTCGAGCCGGTCGAACGCTTTCTGGCCGTTGCCGCGGCCCTGCTTGCCATGGCATTCCCAGCATTTCGCCCGCTCGAAAACCTCGCGCCCCTTGGCGACGAGCGCCTCGCTATACGCCGGCATGCTGCCGGGCAACGCCACCAGCTTTTTATAGGGATCGAATTCGGGGTCATCGAACTCCGGCACGAATGTTTTGATATAGGCGATCACGGCCCAGCGCTGGTCTTCGCTCAGACCGTTTTTGATGCGGCCATCGTCGAAGGCCTGCATGCCGGTGCCGGGCAGACCCTTGCTGACGGTGCGGAACATATCCTCATTGGTCGGCAGCTCACCACTGTCGGTGGTGCGGAACTTGAACACGCCGAGAGTGAAATCGCGCGGCCGGGGATCGAGGAATTCCGCTGCCGGCCCTTCGCCATCGCCGAGCAGCCCGTGGCAGAAGCTGCAGCGTTTGACGTAGATCTCGCGGCCCTGCTCGATAAGCTCGGGCGTCGCCTCAGGCATCGCGCCACTCGGCAAATCAGCAGCCGGTACCGGCACAGCCCAGCCCACGCCAAGGATGAGCAATATCGCGAAAGCTACAGGCCGCACAGGCCGCCAATTGCGCACGCACATTTTCTTGTTCCTAAGCATACTCAGTGGCCTTCCGGAATACGCGGCGTCTTCTCGGCCAAGTCATATTCCGCCATGATGATTTTCCAGCGTTCCTCCTCGGTCAGGCTGAGCTTCCATTCCGGCATCGCCGAATCCCACGGCGTCGCCTCGACCGGCAGGCCCGGGCCGCCATTCATCACACGCCAGAAGGTGTAGCCCTCGACGATCGTCTCGATCGTGCCATTGTCGGTAAAATTGATCGGCCTGAGCTTAAAACCATCGGCCATGGGACCGTCGCCGGAGACGCTGTCGCCGTGACAGGCGCGGCAGTTCATGGCGTAGAGCGCGCGCCCCTCGAACAGATTTTTCTCGATCAACGCGGCTTTCGCCGTCGCCATGCTAACCTCGCCGCTGTCCAGTTCGGCGAGGAATTTCTTGACCGGCGCGGTCGGCAGGAAGGAGAGCATATGGCCATCCGGATTTTCTTCGAGCCAGTGCTCGACATCGGTCGCCACCTGGGCAATCAGGGCAATATCGTTTGCCTTCGCCTGTTCGATGAAAGCGGCGACCTCGGCCTCCGGCGGATCAGCGGCGGGGTTTTTCAGGTCTTCAAATTTCTTCGGGAAATTTGAAGAAGGGTGCTGGATTCTGAGCGAGATCGGCGTTTCGCTGGTCGGCACCGCGACACCGTAGGTGATGTATCCGATGACGAGAGAAATCAGCAGCAACACCACAGCCCGGGGGATTTGGCCATATTCGGCGCGCAGGAATTTGAGCACCGGGCGGAGAAATTCGTCTAGATGTTTCTGCGAGAAGGTAACCAGGAGAATCATCGCAACCACGGCCAGGATCATATAGATCTTGATCAACTCGCCCGGCACAGTGAGCGGGAACGGCAGATCGGTCATCCATCTCGAGACCGCCGGAATGAGCCATTTGACGATGGCATAGATCACCACCAGGGTGATCAGCGCTGACCAGAAGCGGTTGATCCGAAATTTCGCCACTATGTTGCCCGCGCGCTTCGCCACGTCACTCGCCCTTCTGCATGATCAGGTACGACAGCACATCCTGGTAATCCTTGACCGTCAGCGCCTCGATCAAATCGTTCGGCATGATGCTCGGGAGATCGCCGGTATTGATTTCCTTGATCTCCGACTTGGCGATCGTCACCACCTCGCCGTTGGCCTTGGTGATATCAACTTCCTCGGCATCGTCGCGCGTCTTCAGCCCGGTGGTTTTACGGCCCTCGAGATCGATCACTTCAAATGTCTCGAAGCCTTCCTCAATATGTTTTGAAGGCTCGAGGATGGATTCGGAAATGAACTTCAGACCCTCGGCGCTAATGGCGCTGAGATCCGGGCCAATTTCCTCGCCCTCGCCCTTGATCATGTGGCACTCCATGCAATTGTCCTCGAAGACAATCGCGCCGGCGCCCGGATCGCCACCGCCGGCAGCCGAAGCGGCCTGGATGCGGGCGATATATTTGCCTGAAATTTCGCTCGGATTATTGAGCGCCTCGATATCCGGCTCGCCGCCCTGGCTTTGCAGATAGGTGATCACCGCCTTGACCTCTTTGAGGCTGAGCGAGATCGGCGGCGCATAAACAATTGCCATCTCGTTCTTGTAGCCGTTGACCACATAGGCGCCGGGCACGGCGAGACTCTCGACGAGATAATCGGTGACGCTGTATTCCTCACCGGTTTGCTCGGAGCGCTCGCGCGCCCGTGATTCCGCCCTGAGGCCGATCGGCTCCTGGAATTTTTCGCCGAAGACGCCCTGGTTGGGTCCGCGCACGGCGCTGCCGCGACCACCGACACTGTGGCAGGTAAAACAGCGGCCCTTGCCCCAGAAGATCGTCTCGCCGCCTTCCGGCGTGATCTCGACCGCGCTCACCACCTTCTTACCGCCACCCACCATGTTGGTGACGGAGTGGCCGATCCAGAGAAAGGCGCCGAGCACGACGAGCATGAAAAGAAAGGCGAACACAACCGCTTTAAGCATGGCGCACGCTCTCTATTCCCGCTCCAGCCATGACTATTCCGCCGCACCGGGTTCGTTTGCCGAAGCGCCGTCAGATTCGCCCTCGGCCTTGCGCCGCGCCTGGACATTGCCGAGCCAGAACATGAAGCCGACCATGACCATGAAAACCAGCACCGCGAGGCCGACCA
>JABIXB010000260.1 GCA_018666805.1 Rhodospirillaceae bacterium
ACGCAGACCAACGATGGAACGCATCAGCTCGCTCTCATAGTCCGGCACGCGCTCGCGGCTTGAGCTGGCGTCTTTTTTGTCGCGCCCGGCGATGGCGCCGAGCAGGCGTGCACAGTCCTGGGCGGTGCGGGCGAGCGACCCCATGACATCGAGCGAGAATGACATCGGCATGGCGCCGAAGCGGCTGACACGGCCATAGGTCGGGCTCATGCCGGTGATGCCATTGGCCGCCGCCGGGCAGCGGATCGAGCCGCCGGTATCGGAGCCGAGCGCGCCATAAACCAGGCGGCCCGCCACCGCCGTGCCGGAGCCGGAGGAGGAACCGCACGGGATGCGCTCGAAATCCCAACTATTGCGGCAGCGCGGCAGGTGACCGTTATAGCCGTGCGGCCCCATGGCGAATTCGACCATGGCCAGCGTCCCAACCTCGATGCCGCCGGCTTGGTCGAGGCGGCGCAGCACGGTCGCGGTCTCCCGGCCTTCAAATTCCTGGCGGATGCGCGAGCCGCAGGTCGTCGGCCGGCCGGGCCGGTAGAACATATCCTTGTGCGCGAGCGGCACGCCGTGCAGCGGGCCGACATCGTCACCGCGCTGGAGCGCAACATCGGCTTCGCGTGCGCGCTCCATGGCGCGCTCGGCATCGCACCAGATGAAGGCGTTGAGATGCGGATCGAGATGCTCAATCCGGGTGAGCGTTGCCGCCATCACTTCCGTGGCCGTCAAATCGCCGGCGCCTATGGCATCGGCGAGATCGCACAGGGTGAGCTCGGCCAGTTGTTGCGCTTCAGCCGCCATGGCTCAATCTCTCACGGCGTGAAGAACCTGTTGGAAATTTGCCGGGTCGCTATCGAAATCATGCGCGCCTCTCAAAGCCTTTGCGGCGCCCAGCAATTGATTCAACTCGACCGGTAATTCTCCGATGCGCTCTTCCGTGATCGGAATTTCCTGCATCTCTTGGTTAATCGCGTCTATGCTCTTTGCGGTGACAGTCAAGACTCTTCCCCCTTTTGACCGGAATGAGAATGATAGACGAAAAAGAACTCGCGCGTGAGTTAACGGCAATATTAAGTGAGCTTATCGCTATTCCCTCGACCTATCCACCGGGCGATACCACGGAGATTTGCGCCTATATCGCCGCGCGCTATCGCGCCGCCGGCTATCAATGCCAAACCGTGAGCCGCACAGAGGGGATCGCCAGTGTGGTGGCGCGGAGCGGCAGCGGCGCGCCGCAATTGGCGCTCAATTGCCATATCGATACGGTCGATGTGGGAGCAGTCTCGGACTGGCGCTCGGATCCATTTCAGGCGACGCTCGAAAACGGCATGATCTACGGCCTCGGCGCCAATAATTGCAAAGCCTCCACCGCGCTGCACATTTGGCTGGGCGAGGAGATCATGCGTTCGGGTGGGCTCAAGCAGGGCGAAATCGTCTTTACCTTCACCGGCGATGAAGAGCGTCTTGGTTCCGAGGGCATGGCTTACTTACGCGAGATGGGCGCGCTTAAGCCGGATATCATGCTGGTCGGTGGCCCGACCGAAAATGATTTGATTACCGAGGAGCGCGGTGTGCTGTGGGTGCGCATCACCGCCACCGGCCGGGCCGCCCATGGCGGCGATCCGGATGCCGGCGACAACGCAATCCTGCGTATGATCCGCCTGGTTGAGCATCTCCGCGCTGAGCTCGAACCGCGCCTGGCGAAACGCCAGAGCGGCGCCAAACAATCGACCATGAATATCGGCCGCATCCAGGGGGGGCATAATGTCAATGTTGTGCCGAGCAGTTGCGTGCTGGAGATTGACCGCCGCTTGTTGCCGGATGAGGACGTGCAGGCGGCGTATCGTGAATTCGGCGAAATACTCGCCACCTCCGGCGAGCCGGCGGAGAGTTTCGCGACCGAATTCTTGACCGGCAATAACGGCTTTTCGCCGCCCCTCGATGGGCCCGGCATCACCGCCCTCAGTGCGGCAATCGAAGCACGCCGTGGCCGCGCGCCAGAAATCCTGAACGCCCTGGCGGTGAGCGAGGGGCGCTTCTTTGCCGACGATAATATTGAGATCGTTAATTTTGGTCCGGGCGACGGCGCCACCAGTCATGCCGCCAACGAGCATGTCGCGCTCGATCAAATGGTCGATGGTGCGCTTATTCTGCGCGATACGGTGGCGCGGCTGCTTGGTTTTTGAATTTGGCTAAACAGGGAATTTGGCTCAACAGGCCTGGTAGAGATTGACCCCGTCTTCGTCCGCGTGGCGCACGATTCGCTCCTCGGTAATCAAATAATTGAGGTGCGCCACGGTTTCCGCCGCCGCGAAGCCGAGTTGGGAGGAATCGAGCTTGCGCTTGAAAACTTGCCTGGCGATATCAATGGCGTTGGTCGGTGAGGCACAGGCGGTGACAAAATCCTCAAGGCGATCAAGGTGATGCTGAATAAGCCATTCGCGCCGTTCGTGCAGGCCGCGAAACGGCTCGTTATGGGATGGCAGCACTGTGACATTGCCGGGAAGGGTCTCAAATTTTGCCAAGGTATTGAGATAATCCTTGAGCGGATTGGCCTCGGGTTCGTCGGCATAGACGCCAATATGCGGCGATATTTTCGGCAATATCAGATCGCCGGAAATAAACAGGTCGAGCGCATCACACAGAAGACAGGCATGTTCCGGCGAATGGCCGTTGCCGACCACAATCTTCCAGCTCTGGCCGCCGATATCGAGGCTTTCGCCATCGACAATGCGTTGAATGCCGCGCGGCACATCAGATACGATGCCAGGGAAAAACGGCCCGCGCTCCTTCAGACGCGCGAGATATTCCGCGCTGCCGCCGGCGCGGCGGTAATATTCGACCATGCCGTCGGTAAATTTTTCGCTGGTATCGATGGTCAGCACCCGGGCATAGAGCCATTCGGTGCGCGGCATGCAGAATTCGGCGCCGGTTTTCGCCACCAACCAGCCCGCCATACCGACATGGTCGGGGTGAAAATGGGTGACGATGATGCGATTGATTGGCCGCCCGCCAAGGTGCTCTTCAATCACCTGAGACCACATTTTTTTCGACAGACCGCTCGAAATTCCGGTGTCGATCAGGGTCCAGCCGGGGCCGTCTTCGATCAGCCACAAATTAATATGGTCGAGCGCCATCGGCAGCGGCATGCGCAGCCAATGCACGCCGGGCGCGACTTCCATCGTCTCACCGAATTCTGGCGGGGCGTCGAATAAATATTCCAATGTCACTCTAACATATACCACGATTTCTTATTTGGCCGCGCCTTGGTACCCGCAAAGCGCGTACTGGAACAGCATTTTATTATTTCTTTGCGCCTGCCAGCGTGCCGGAATTTGGCCACAATAGGGCGATATGTCCGGACAAGCGAAAAAAATAACGTGCGTGGACTAAGATGATGGTCATAATAGAAAAAAAGGAAAAGCATAGTTTTCTAATTTGCGACTAACGCAACGGGTTCATCAGGGAGGTTACCGGAACATGAAATTCACACGCAGATCCGTCTTGAAGGGCGCAGGCGCAGGCCTCGGTACTGCTTTTGCCGCCAGTCTTTTTCCCCAAGTCAGTAAGGCCGACGACGAAATCGTCATTGCCTCGCTGTTCGACCAATCGGGTGGTCTAGATATTTACGGCACACCGATGACCATGACCTGCGAGCTTGCGGTCGAGGAACTCAACGCTGCCGGCGGTCTTAACGGCAAGAAAATCCGCCTCATTAAATACGATCCGCAATCGAACATGCAGCTCTATGCGCAATATGCGCAGGAAGCGGCGCTCAAGGAAAAAGTCGATCTCGTGCACGGCGCCATCACCAGCGCGTCGCGCGAAGTGATCCGGCCGATTCTCAGCCGCTATAAAACCTTGCTGTGGTACAGCGTCATCTATGAAGGCGGCGTGTGCGACATCAACAATTTCGTCAGCGGCGTCGGCGCGGTGCAGTGGGTCAAGCCGATTGCCGAATTCGGCTTCAAGCACCGCGGCCCAAAGGCGTACTATATCGGCGCCGACTACAACGCGCCGCAGATTATCGGCAAATGGCTCGAGAAATTCTCCGGCGATCTCGGCGGCACGGTGTTGCAGCGCGACCATTTCCCGCTCGACGTGACCGAGTTCGGCCCGGCCATCGCCAAGATCCAGGAAGCCAAGCCCGATTGGCTCGCCACCTGCCTGGTCGGCGCGGCGCATATGGGCTTTTACCGCCAGTGGGCGGCGGCCGGCATGCTCAACAAGATTCCGATCGTCTCGTGTACCTTCGGCGTCGGCAACGAGCATATTCAGCTGACCCCGGAAGAAGCCAACGGCATCGTTAGCGCCCAGCCTTATTTCCAAGAGCTGGAATTGCCGGCCAACAAGGCCTTCGTCGAGCGCTATCACGCGCGTTTCGGTTCGGATGCGCCCTATCTTAACGCCGTTGGCATCGGCGGTTATCTCGGCACCATGCTGTGGGCCGAGGGTGTCAAGAAAGCCGGCACGCATGAGCGTGGCCCGGTGATGGATGCGCTCAGGAGCGGCGATATCGCCTGGGACGGCCCGGCCGGGCACATGGTCGTCGATCCGGTGACCAACCACACCATCCAGGACATGCATGTGGCCGAGTGCCAGAACCAGAGCTGGAAAATTTTCGACAGCTACAGCCAGCTCTATCCGAGCGATGTGGTCGACCGCTGCGATCTGACCAAGACGCCCGACATGAACGCGCATCTTGAGCCGATTCTGTAGCGCGGGAGGAAGATAGACCAGATCAGGCGAATCTAGAGGGTCCGCCGTGGATACGGTCGCACTTCTGATCATCGAAGTGTTAAACGGGATTTCCAGCCTGGCGCTCACTTGCGCCGGGCTGGCGATCATTTTCGGCATGATGCGGGTGATCAATTTCGCGCATGGCGAATTCATGATGCTCGGCGGCTACACCACGGTGGTTGCCACCAATGCCGGCGTCAATATCTGGATCTCGATGCTGATCCTATCGCCGCTCGTGGTCGGCATCATCGGTATCATATCCGAGCGCCTGCTCATTCGTTTCTTTTACGGCCGCCTGGTCGACACCTTGATCGCCACCTGGGGTCTCAGCCTGTTGCTGATCGGCATCGTTACCGCCATCTTCGGCAACTACATCACCGGCGTCTCGGCGCCGCTCGGCAATTTCGCCCTCGGCCAATATCAGCTCTCGATCTATCGTCTGGTGCTGATCGGCCTCGCGGTGCTGTTGTTTGTCGGCATTTATTTTGTCTTCACCCGCACCCGCCTCGGCCTGATCGCGCGCGGCACGATGCAGAACCCGGATCAGGCGGCGGTGCTCGGCATCAGCCCGCCGCGCGTTTATATGATCACCTTTGGCATCGGCGCGGCCCTCACCGGCCTTGCCGGTGGTCTTCTCGCGCCGATATCGCAAATCATTCCGACGGTCGGCTTCACTTATGTCGCCCAGGCCTTCATTACCGTCATTACCGGCGGCACCGGCGCCATTACCGGCACGATCGTTGCCTCCGGCATCTTCGGCACGGTGCGCCAGCTCGTCACCTATGAGACCACACCGATCATCGGCGGCGTGGTGCTGCTGATTGTTGCGGTCGTTCTCCTTCGCCTGTTGCCGCAAGGCATCACCGGAAAAATATTCAGAAGGTCGCTGTGAAGATTGCCCTCGATCTCAAAAGCTGGAACACGCGCGGGCTGATCTTCGTCGGCGTGGTCATGCTGGCCCTGCTCTTTGCCGGACCGGAAGTGTTCGATCTGTTCGTTCTTCTCAAGGTAATTCTGTTTGTTTCGACCGCCATGCTGGCGCTTTCGATGGGCTTCATCTGGGGCTTTGGCGGCATCTTGTGTTTTGGCCAATCGGCGTTTTTTGGCATCGGCGGCTATGCCTATGCCATCGGCGTGATCAATATGGGCGAAAGCACCGTGCCGATCCTGCTCTCGGTCCTTGTCCCCGCCGCGTTTGCCATGCTGCTCGGCTATTTCATGTTCTATGGCCGCCTCAGCGATATCTATCTTGCCGTGGTGACGCTCGCGGTAACGCTGATTTTCTATGCCTTCATCCGTTCGACCTCGGGCGAAGAATATGTCATCGGCAACGCGCGCCTGATGGGCTTCAACGGTATTTCCTCTATTCCTGTTTTTAACTGGCCGGGATTCCCCAACTCGCCCCTCTGGCCAGACGACATATTCTATGTCGCCACGACGCTCCTCATCCTGGTCTATTTCGGCTTGCGGATATTGCTGCGCAGCCATTTCGGCCGTGTCGTGGTGGCGATCAAGGAGAACGAAACGCGGGCCGAATATCTCGGCTACGATGTGCGCTTCTACAAAATGATCGCCTTCTCGATCGGCGCCGGCATTGCCGGCCTCGCCGGTTGCTTGTTTGTCAGCTTCAACAATTTCATCAACCCGGATGTCTTCGCCCTCGGCCTCGCGGCGCAGATCATCATGTGGGTGCTGATTGGCGGTGTCGGCACCCTGGTCGGGCCGATGCTCGGTAGCCTGGCGCTGCAAATGCTCTATAACTGGCTCGGCACTCAGACATTCGCCAGCTTCCTCAACACCTATCTCGTGTTCGGCGCCATTATCCTGATCTTCGTGTTGGCCGTGCCGCAGGGCTTGCAGCCGACGGCGCGCCTGCTGGCGCTGCGCTTCCTGCCCTTTACCCGCCCACCGGAGGAAAAGGCGAGAGGTGGCGGCGATGACTGATGCGCGCCCGATCCTTGAGACCAAGGGTCTCACCATGCGCTTCGGCGGCGTGGTGGCGGTCGACAATGTCGATTTCTCCCTGGCCGAGGGCGAGCTGCGCTGCCTGATCGGCCCGAATGGCGCCGGCAAGACAACCTTCTTCCGCTGCCTCACGCATCAATACAAACCGACTTCCGGCAAAGTGATTTACCGCGGCGATGAGATCACCGGCTCGCATACGCACCAGATCGCGCGGCGCGGCATCGGCATCAAAACCCAGGTGCCGAGCGTCTTTGACGGCCTCGATGTGCGCGAAAATATCTGGCTCTCGGCGCGGCGCAATCACAAGGACCGCGAGGCCAACCGCGTCGTCGATGAGATCCTCGAACGCATTGGCCTCACCCATCTCGCGCATCAGCTTGTCGGCCAACTGGCGCATGGCGAACGCCAGGGCGTCGAGCTCGGCATCGTCCTCACCGGCGATCCGGAACTGATCCTTCTCGATGAGCCGACCGCCGGCATGACGCATGAGGAAGTGCACCGCACCACCGAGATGATCCGCGAGATCAATCGCACCGCGTCGCTGATCGTGGTCGAGCACGACATGCAGTTCATCAAGGCGATTGCCAACAAGGTGACGGTCTTCAATCAGGGCGCCATTCTGGTCGAGGACACGATGGAGAATGTGCTCAAAAACCAGCAAGTGCGCGACGTCTATCTCGGCAAGCGGGAGGTCGCCTGACCATGCTCGAAGTGCACGGCCTGACAGCCGCCTATGGCCGCATTCCGATTCTGCACGGCATCGACCTCAGCGTTGCCGAAGGCGAGTTTGTTGGCATTCTCGGCCATAATGGCATGGGCAAAACGACGCTCCTGAAAACCCTGATCGGCCTTCTCCGCCCGACCGGCGGCTCGATCGAACTCAAAGGCCAAAACATCACCCGCATGCCGGCCTTCAAGCGCAATCTTAGTGGCATCGGCTATGTGCCGCAGGGGCGCGATATCTTTCCCAACCTCAGCGTGCGCGACAATCTCCGCATCGCCATGGCAATGCACAAGGTCGATGAAGAGAAGGTGCTGGAGGAAGTGCTCGACACCTTCCCCCGCCTGAAACCCTTGTTGGAGCGCTCGGGCCGGGTGCTGTCGGGCGGCGAGCAGCAGATCCTGGCACTCGCGAGGTGCCTCTGTGGTGGCCCGGATATCCTCCTTCTCGACGAGCCGACCGAAGGCATCCAGCCCTCGATTGTCGAGGAGATTATCGAAATCCTGCAAGGCCTCGGAAAAAGCCGCAATCTCACCATCATATTGGTCGAGCAAAATCTCGATTTCATCGCCTCGCTCAGCCAGCGCGTTCACATCATCCAACGCGGCCAACTGGTCAACGAGGTTGCGCCTGAGCAATTGTCCGATCCGGAGCTGGTGAGCGAATTTGTCGGTATGGGCGGCTAATCGCCAGCCAAAAAATTAAGCCGCTGTTTTTAAACAATAAAATTGGTATTGTTTTGTAATACGCCATATATGGTGGGTTGCGGCGCGCCCCATGTCTATATCTAGTGGTTTGTATCCTAGCATTTTAGCGCGGCGGCTTGAATTTTTTGCGTGCGCGCTCGACTTCGGCCCTGGTCACACAGCCCTCGACATGGTCGTTGACCAGCCCCATGGCCTGCATGAAGGCAAACACCGTGGTCGGCCCGATGAACTTCCAGCCGCGCTTTTTAAGCTCCTTGGCAAGCGCAACCGATTCGGCGGAGGTCGTCATGCTCTGCGGTTTCGCCAGCTTTTTCGCGTCGGGCTCGTAACCCCAGAGAAAGGCGGCAAGCGACCCTTCGCGTGCAATCAGCTCCTCGGCCCGCACCGCGTTATTGATCACAGCCTCGATCTTGCCGCGATGGCGGACGATGCCGGCATCCTGGAGCAGGCGGCCGACATCGCGCTCGGTGAAGCGCGCCATTTTGGCATAATCGAAATTGTCGAAGGCGGTGCGGAAGTTTTCCCGCTTGGCGAGGATGGTGCGCCAACTCAGGCCCGATTGAAAACTCTCGAGGCATAATTTCTCAAACAAGCGCCGATCATCGCCGACCGGAAAGCCCCATTCGCGGTCGTGATAAGCGAAAAACTCCGGCGCGGCGGCGCACCAGCCGCAGCGTGGCCGGCCATCGGGGCCAGGGACTGTCGCGCTCATGCGCCGTCCTCGGAGAGAAACGCCAGCCGCGCATCCATTTTCGCCGGGGCAATCTCAAGAATATCCGCGGCAACAACATTATTGGCGACAAACGGATCTTCATTCATGCGCTTTTGCAGCTCCGCGAGCGCGGTATTATGCGCCATAATCCCGCCGCCCAAATCGGGTTGCAGGCTGCCGGCCATCAGAAAAACGCCATCATCAAAGCCGCGTTTGAGCCATTCCTTGTGGCCGTCCATAAACTGGCCCGCCTTATCGCGCTGTTCGGAATATTTGAGCGTGACGAAAAACATCTAATTTTTTCTCCCTTTATCTTGCGCAGCACTGGCCGCACACGAACTTAGCCATTCGCACATTTGCTTCACTTCATGTTTGAGGAACTTCTCATCATGAAAGGCGTTCGCCAGCGTGGCGATGCCCTGGCGCCGGGCAAGAAGCTGCATCGCCAGCGCATCCGCCTCCGCCTTGCAGCCGAGCAAGGTGAATTGCCGGCGCAGCCAGGTGCGGTAAAGCGTAAATTGCCCGTTCACTTCAGCCTGCGAGGCATGGCCAAGCTTGGCCAGCTCATCGCTCAGCGTGCCTAGCGGGCAGCCATAGCGTTTTATCTCGGCCCGGTTATCGCTCAAAATACGGATAAAGCAGCGGATACGCTGCGCCGGATCGCTCTCTTCGCTGTCCCAGCGCGCCAGCATCGCCTGCGCACTGGCCACCCGCCCCGCGATCACCGCCGCCAGCATGTCGTTCTTGGATTTGAAGTGATAATAAAAATTACCACGCGAAATCTGCACCGCACCGGCGATATCGGCGAACGAGGTGTGCTCGTAACCCTGGCGATAGAATAATTGGTCGGCGGCTTCGACAATGTGATCGCGTGTTGTCTTATCGTTGATGACGTTTACCTTTGCTGTCTGGTACGGAATTGGGACAATTGTCCTAATTTGTCAAGGACGCAACGCCGGCTCATTCAAAGAAATTGTGGGCAAATAGATTCTGCGCAATCATGGAAGAACATTCAGCATACCAACAACCCGGCCATGAATATGCTTAACCCGGACCAACTCGCCAGCTTCAACGACCAGGGCTTCCTGCTTTTTCCGTCGCTGTTTTCCGCCGCCGAGACCGCCGTGCTGCGCGCGGGCGCGGCCAATGCGATGGCGCGGACGGGTGCGGAGGTGGTGTGCGAGCCGGAGTCAGAGGCGGTGCGGCTGGTTTATGGCGTGCATCGTTTTGAGGAAGCGTTCGACCGGCTTGGGCGGCATCCGCAGTTGATCCGTGCGGCCGAGCAATTGCTGGAAACCGACGGTGTTTATATTCATCAGTCCCGGCTTAATCCCAAGGCGGCTTTTGAGGGCGGCAATTGGGATTGGCATCAGGATTTTGCCACCTGGCATGACCGCGACGGGCTGGCTGAGCCGCGCGCGCTGATGGTGGCTGTTTTCATCGAGGATGTGACGGCGGCCAATGCGCCGCTGTTGATCGTGCCGGGCTCGCACAAGGCCGGTTTGGTGCACGACGCAAACGATAACCGCGAGGCCGGTGGCTATACGCTCTTTACCATTCCGCCGGCAACGCTCGCTGACCTAGCAAAGGACAAGGGCATCGAAGCGCAAACCGGGCCGGCGGGCTCGGTGTTGATCTGCCACAGCAATATCGTGCATGGCTCGTCGAACAACATCACGCCGTGGCCGCGCACGATCTTCTATTTGAATGTCGCCGCTTGCGATAATCCGCCGACCATTTTCAAGCGCGCCGAGCATCATTGCACGCGCGATTGGTCGCCAATCGAACCGCTCGGCGCCGATTGCCTGCTCGGCGCGGCGGAGTGACGCCATGACGGAAATCATTTGCGCCGATAGCGTTACGGTGCTGGATGCGCGCCACCGCGGCAATGTTCTGGTCGGCGGCTCGCATGGCGGTATTTATGCCGGCTATCTCGCTGCCAAGGCCGGGGTGCGCGCAGTGATATTGCACAATGCCGGCGTCGGCAAGGATCAGGCCGGGCTCGGCTCGCTCGCCTATCTGGATGGGATCGGTATGCCGGCGGCGGTGCTGGGTCACATGACAGCGCGCATTGCCGATGGCCAGGATCAATTGGCGCGCGGCATCATCAGCCATGTTAACGAGGCCGCCGAGGCGCTCGGTTGCCGGGTAGGCGAGAGCTGCCAAGATTGCGCCCGGCGCATGGCCGGGGCCGGGCAATGGCAGGGCAGCGCGCCGGCATTCGGCGAATCGCGCTTTCTGTTGCGTGCGCGCGACGGCGAGCCGCAAGTGTGGGGCGTCGATTCGACCTCGCTCGTGCGGCCGGAGGACAAGGGCGCTGTGATGATCACCGCCTCGCATGGTGCAATTTTTGGCAGCGCCGAAAACAAACCCATTGCCGGCCCGCCGCTGGCGGTAATTTTCAACGATGCCGGCGTCGGCGCCGATGATTGCGGCGTCGCCCGCCTGCCGGCGTTGGACGGTGAGGGCGTCATCGCCGCCACCGTCGGCGCCGCAACAGCGCGCATCGGCGACGCCCGCTCGGCCTGGGAAAGCGGTATTATCAGCCACGCCAATGCCCTTGCCGAGGCCGCGGGTATTATGCCGGGCGATAATCTCGAAGCCTTCGCCGACAAGGCAATTGCCCGAGGCCAAGGCGCTTGATAGCGTGGCGGTCGAAGGCTCGGAACGTAAGGAAACGTCATAATTAAGAATGCTGTCACCATAATTACGGGTCGCAGCGAGTACGGAACGGCACGATTTCACACCCTCCGGAATGCTTAATGCATTCCGGCAAGCGTGACCACGCGCCCGAGTTAATACGAGGTAGCCAAGAGCGCGGATGCGCTCGCCCGGCGTCTGAGGGGAGAATTAAAATGAAATTAGACGGAAAAGTCGCACTCATCACCGGCGGGACATCCGGTATCGGCGAATCCTGCGCTGAATTATTTGCCAGCGAAGGAGCCAAGGTAGCGGTGGTCGGCAGCTCCGATATTGCCAAGGCGGAGGCCGTGACGGCGCGTATTGAAGCAGCCGGTGGCACGGCGAAGCCTTATGTCGGCGACCTCAGTAGGGTCAGCGAAATCACCAAGCTGGTGGCGGCGGTAAGTACGGATTTTGGCCGCATCGATATCCTTATCAATTCGGCCGGGGTGTTCTATCCGACACCGGCCGGCGAGACTTCTGAGGCGGATTACGACCGCATGATGGATATCAATGTGAAGGGCACCTTCTTCTCTGCCAACGAAGTGGCGCCGATCATGAAAGCCCAGGGCAGCGGCTGCATCATCAATATCTCATCCGTCTGTGGTGTCATGGCGCTCGGCGGTTATTCGGCCTATTGCGCCGCCAAGGCCGGGGTTAACTTCATGACCCGGGCGCTCTCGCAGGAGCTGGCGCCGCACGGCATTTCGGTCAACGCGATCCTGCCCGGCAATACGGCGACACCGATGAACGAGAACATCCGCACCGAGGCCGAATTCAAGCCGATGCTCGACGCCATGGCGGCGGCGACGCCGAGCGGGCGGACCTATTCGGAGGCCATCGATATGGCGCGCGCCGCGCTTTTTTTGGCGAGCGGCGATGGCCGCGCCATGCATGGCGCGCTGCTGGTGATGGATGAGGGTTTTTCGCTCGGCATGTAGGGCCTGGTTCGGACAACAATAAAAATATTAGGGGCGGAAGACGAAAATGCTGAGTTGGCGTGTGACCTATATGGAGCGAACGGTTCCGGTCCCGGAGACGCCCGTGGCGCCGGCGAGCGATATCAGCTTTACTCTAAAGCCCGACATAAGCCTTGAGCATTATCGCGACCTGCATCTCAAGGTGGGTGAAAATTGGCTGTGGTGGGAGCGCCTGGCGCTCGACGACACGGCGCTCGGCAAATTGATTTCCGACCCGGACACGCTCATTCATACCTTGCGCGTCGGTGGCGAATTGGCGGGCTTTGCCGAACTGGACAAAAGCGAGGCCGAAGCGCCCGCGATCCGTTATTTCGGCCTGTTGCCGGATTTTATCGGCCGCCGTCTCGGTGGCTTTATGATGGAATCCCTCCTGCACCGGGTGTGGCAGCCGCCCGTGCGCCGGGTCACGCTCGATACCTGCGATCTCGACCATCCCGCCGCGATTGATTTTTACCACCGCCACCAGTTCAAGGAAACGCGCACCGAGGTGCAGACCGCCGAGGACCCGCGCGAGACGGGCATTCTGCCGAGGACCGCAGCGCCGCATATTCCGCTCAACCGGCAGCTCTGAGCGCCCGGCCCTCTGTTAGGGTGCCCGCTTGCGTCCGGTGATCATCGAGCGGACTAAGTTCTCCCAGTGGGCAAGGCTGGCCAGAGCAACGCCGGCGATATGCGCGATCACCAGGATGATCGTCAAATTGGCGAACACCTCGTGCACCTCCTCCCAAAATTCGTCGCCATGTTCGCCACCGTTACGCCGGTCGTCATCGTCATCGTCATCGGCATAAGCGGGCGCGATAAGCGCCGGCAGGGCCACCGATTGGCCGGTGCTGAACAGTGGCGCGAGCGGGCCTTTGTTTTCAGCGCCGTAAGCGGCGAGGCCGGTCGCCACCGCGACCAGTAGACTTGCCAGCAACAGGTAGACCATAAAGCCGCCGGCCGGGCTGTGGCCGAGATGGCGCGGCGCGCGGAAGGTGACGAGCTGCAGCATATAGCGCGCCGCAGCGCGCGGGCCGAAGGCAAAATCGCTGAAGCGTGCATGGCGGGTGCCGACAACGCCCCAAAAAATTCGTAGGACGATCAGGCCGCCGACAATATAGCCGGCCCAGACATGCAGGATCATGACATCGTCTTCGGTCAGATAGGCGATGAAATAGGCCACGACCAGCGCCCAGTGAAAAATGCGGACAAAGATATCCCAAACGCGTACTTGTCCGGCGGCCCGCCCGCCCGGATGCTCGGTCATGTTGTTGCTGCCTTGTTGTGCGGGTCCTTTTTCAACCCCGATCGTCAAAGAAGTGGGAGTTTCCCCGGTTGCAACAGGATACCATTGGAGCAAGCCGGTTTTTTTGATACGGATCAACTGCGCAGACCGTTTTATCTTTTTCACAGCAGATTCACCCCTTTAAGGGCCTTACCAGCGCCATGACACGCGCTAGATAGAACAGATATGTATCTCGACCGCAGGCTATGGATATTTACGCTCGGTGTGCGCGGGCGCATTGCCGCCGGCATTATCCTCGGCCTGCTGGCGGCGGCGGCCGGGGTGGCGCGCCTGGCGCTGTTGGGCTGGCTGCTCGGCAAGATTTTTTCCGGCGCTGATATGGCCGATTTGATCCTGCCGTTTGTTCTCACCGCTGGCGTGATGCTGCTGCGCGGCGTGCTGGAATATGGCCGCACCATGGCGGCGCACCGCACCGCCGCGGCCGTGCAAGTGAAATTGCGCCAGCATCTCTACGATCATGTGATCGCGCTGGGGCCGGCTTATTTTGGCCGCGAGCGCACTGGCGCCACGCTGCTCACTCTGATTGACGGGGTGGAGCAGCTCGAGACCTATTTCGGCCAATATCTGCCGCAGCTTTGCGTCGCCGCGCTGGCGCCCATTGGCATTTTCGCCTTTGTCGCCTTTCTCGATCTGCCGCTCGCCGGGGCGCTGTTTGGCTTCGCCATTTTCACCCTGGTCGCGCCGACCGCTTTTCACCGCTGGGACCGCCGCGCCGCGCAATTGCGGCAAACCTCCTATGCCAGCTACGGCGCCGAGTTTCTCGATTCGGTGCAGGGCCTGGGTACGCTGAAAGCCTTCGGCCAAAGCACGGCGCGGGCGCGTGACCTCAGCCTCAAGGCGCATGATCTCTTTCGCCGCACCATGTGGGTGCTGGCGACCAATTCGCTGTCGCGCGGCATCACCGATGGCGGCATTGCCCTTGGCGCGGCGCTGGCGCTTGGTATCGGCGCGTGGCGCGTGGTTGAGGGCGATACCAGCATTGGCGTGTTGCTGATCGTGCTGATGATGGGGGTCGAAATTTTCCGCCCGATGCGCGAGCTCCGGGTGCTCTTACATCAGGGCATGCTCGGGCAATCGGCGGCGGAAGGGCTGTTTGCATTGCTCGACGCCAAACCGCTGGTGCGTGAGGCGGAGGCAGTACCCACCGAGACCGCGTTGCAGCCCTCGCTGCGTTTTGACCATGTCAATTTTTCCTATCCCGGCGGGCGCCAGGCGGCGCACCGGAATTTAAATTTCGAGATCAAGGCGGGCGAGCGCGTCGGCGTGGTCGGCCCGAGCGGCTGCGGCAAATCCTCGATCGTGCGTCTGTTGCTCCGGCTCTACGATCCGGATTCCGGGCGCGTGCTGTTGGGCGGCACCGATCTGCGCGAGCTCAGCTTCGCGCAGATCCGCGATCATTTCGCCGTCGTGCATCAGGACACCTATCTCTTCCACGGCACGGCGGAAGAAAATATCCGCTTCGGCAAGCCGGGCGCGAGCCATGAAGAGCTTGAAGCGGCGGCGCGCGCCGCCAATGCGCATGAGTTTATTTCCGGCCTGCCGCAGGGCTATGACACGGTGATCGGTGAGCGCGGCGTGCGTCTCTCTGGCGGCCAACGCCAGCGCATCGCCATCGCCCGCGCGCTGCTCAGGGATGCGCCTTTTTTGGTATTGGACGAAGCTCTCTCCGCCGTCGATTCGGAGAATGAAGCGGTCATACAGCAGGCGCTCGACCGGCTGATGCAAGGCCGTACAGTGTTGATCCTGGCGCATCGCCTGTCCAGCGTGGTCGATGCGGATCGTATCTTGGTGTTGCAGGAGGGCGCCGTGGTTGAGAGCGGGCGGCACGGCGATTTGATGGCCGAACGTGGCGTTTATCATCTTTTGATGGCGGCTCAGGCGAGCGAAAGTTCGGTTGATGCCGAGGCGCCAACGGCGGCGCGCGCGCGCGCGGCACAGGTTCGGGTGCCGCTCGAGGATCGCCAGGCGGCGGAACTACAGCCGGCGGACGAAATATTACGCGCCGGGCATATGAGCTGGGGGCGCGCCACGGCGCTACTGTTGCGCCAGGTGTGGCCATTGCGCGGCCGGGTCGGGCTGGCCTTTATCCTCGGCGTGGCGCGGGTTGTCGCCCTGATCGGCGTCGGCGTGTTGAGCGCTTTTGTCGTCGCGGCGGTGCGCAATGGCGAGCCGTTCGATTCGCTGCTGATCGCGCTTTATGTGCTGGCACCCTTTGCCGGCATCTTGCATTGGCTCGAATCGTGGGTCGCGCATGACATGGCCTTCCGCCTGCTGACCGAAATGCGCATTGCTCTTTTTGCCAAATTGGACGCGCTTGCGCCGGCTTATTTATTACGCCGAAGGAGCGGCGACCTTGTCGCCATGGCGACGCAGGATATTGAGAATGTCGAATATTTCTTCGCCCACACGGTGGCGCCGGCCTTTGTCGCATTGTTGGTGCCGGCGGCCGTGTTGGCCGCCGTGCTGTTCTACGGTTGGCCGATGGCCGTGGCGCTGGCGCCGTTCCTCGCGTTGATCGCGCTCTCGCCCTTCCTCATGCGCAAGCGGGTCGATGCGTTGGCGTCGCGCGCGCGCGAGGCGCAGGGCGAGCTCAATGCTCATTCGGTCGATACCCTGCAGGGCCTGGCCGAAATTCTCGCTTTTCGCCAGGAAG
>JABIXB010000261.1 GCA_018666805.1 Rhodospirillaceae bacterium
ATTCCTGGCAACGAAGCGCCGATTGGCCGCATGCACAGCCAGCTGGCGGCGCGTGGCATTGAGGTAATTTCCGAGACCGACCACAAGGAAATTCACGTCACCGGACACCCGCGCCGTGACGAATTAAAGCGTCTCTATGGCTGGGTCAAACCACGCATCGCCGTGCCGGTGCATGGTGAGCTGCGCCACCTCACGGCGCATGCGGAGCTCGCCGGCTCGCTCAACGTGGATGAGAGTTGGGTTCTTTCCAATGGTGAGGTATTGCGTTTGGCGCCGGGCGCGCCGGAAATTATAGGCAGCGTTCATTCGGGCCGTTACGCCGTCGATGGTTCGCGCTTAATTGCGCCGAACCATACTGCCTTCGGTGCGCGCCGCCGGCTGATGCAAAATGGTGCGGTCTTTGTCTCTCTCGTCGTTGATAAGGACGGTTGGTTGATTGCGCCACCGGCCATTCGCGGGCACGGTATGGTCGATGCCGAGGAGGAGGAGGTCGTGGTCAAGGGCCTGATAGAGGCGGTGCAGGAAGCGCTTGAATCCGATCAACTGGAAAATGATGACAAGAAGCTGCGCGAAGCCGGGCGCTTGGCGGTGCGCCGCACCCTGGTGGCGCTTTATGACAAACGCCCCGTCGTCGATGTGCAACTCGTTCGGGTGTAGGCGGGAAGCGGAAATATGATAGGCCGGCTCAATCATGTCGCCATCGTTGTGCCGGACTTATCGGCTGCGGCGGCGCTCTACCGTGATATGCTCGGCGCCACGGTTTCAGCGGCGCAAAACCTGCCGGATCATGGCGTCACAACGATATTTGTCGAACTGCCGAATACAAAAATCGAGTTGCTGCACCCGCTCGGTGACGATTCCGCCATCCAGGGCTTTCTCGACAAAAATCCGAGCGGCGGCGTTCATCACCTGTGCTATGAGGTGACAAACATCATCACCGCCCGCGATCAGCTGGTTTCCGGCGGCGCGCGCATTCTCGGCAGCGGCGAGCCGCGCACCGGCGCGCATGGCAAGCCCGTGCTTTTTTTGCACCCGAAAGATTTTTGCGGCACATTGATCGAGCTTGAGGAGGCCTAGGGAGCGGCCATGAGTTGGTTCAATGTTGGTTTGATATTTCTGATCGCCTGGTGGCTGGCTTGGTTCTTGACGTTGCCGTTCGGCATCAAGACGCCGGAAAAGGTTGAGCCCGGCCATGCATCGAGCGCACCGGTCAAGCCACGCCTCTGGATCAAGGCGGCCATCGCAACCGTCATCGCCGCGGTCATTACCGCAATTCTCGTTGTGATTATCGAATCCGGCTGGATTGACCTTCAGGCGTAGCGCCTTTGCGGGTTATTTGTTGGATGCACATCGGCGGAATCGTGGGGATTTTTGCCGGGGCCGCAATAACCGAACCTTAAGATTTGCGCTCTACCCTCTGAAGCCATGAGGAATATCTATCTTGTGGCAGGTTTCGCGGCTCTGATGATGGGCGGGCTTCCGCTCAGCGCCCAGACAATTACCGTCTCGCCGAGCGCCTGTCAGGCTTTGACGGCCCACACGCCGAGCAGTGATGTCGCCTATAAGCCGGGCGTCGATGTGAATGGCAACGATGTGGCGTCAGCTGATCTCAATTCCTCCGGGCAAGTGAATTTTGCCGACGATCACGAGTTTTGGTTGCCGATCGAAGTGCCGCTCAGCGATGTCGTCAACATCGATGCGGCCGATAATCTCAATAGCGTGCGCGATTCGAATATCGGTGTCGGCACCGTGACGGTGAAGAACGGCCAGGCCTATTTCAATGGCGAACCGCTGGGCGACGCAGGTTCTCACGCGATCGCCACTGAATGCGCGAAGCAGCAAGCCTCCCACTAGGTTTTCAACACGCGATGGTTTTTACACGGCGTTGCGCTTTGCGGCACCATTGGGCATATACTCCGGCACGGTAAATTCGTGCGAAGAGAGTGAGCTATGCGGCGAAGCAAATATTTCATGCCCACCCTGAAAGAGACGCCATCCGAGGCGCAAATACCCTCGCACCGGCTGATGCTGCGCGCCGGCATGGTGCGCCAGACGGCGGCCGGTATCTATAGCTGGCTGCCGATGGGCTACCGGGTGTTGAGAAAGATCGAGCAGATCGTGCGCGAGGAAATGGATGCGACTGGCGCTCAGGAAATTCTCATGCCGACGATCCAGCCCGCCGAGCTGTGGCAGGAGAGCGGCCGCTATGACGATTACGGCAAGGAAATGCTGCGTATTAACGACCGCCATGACCGCGCGCTTCTCTATGGGCCGACGCATGAAGAGATCGTGACGGACATTTTCCGCAACAGCGTTAGAAGCTACCGCGACCTGCCGCAGAATCTTTATCAAATTCATTGGAAGTTCCGCGACGAAGTGCGCCCGCGTTTCGGCGTTATGCGCGGCCGCGAATTCTTCATGAAGGATAATTATTCCTTCGATATCGATGCCGAATCGGCGCGCCGTTCCTACAACAAAATGTTCGTCTCCTATTTGCGCACCTTCGCGCGCATGGGATTGACGCCGATTCCGATGCAGGCCGATAGCGGCGCCATCGGCGGCGATATGAGCCATGAATTCATTGTTCTCGCTGACACCGGCGAGAGCGCGGTCTATTGCGATAGAGACTGGTTCAAGACCGATCCGCTGTCGCTCGAAATCGACTTTGATGCCGATTTACAGCCGATCGTCGATCGCTGGACCGAGCTCTATGCCGCCACCGACGAGAAGCATGATGCGGAAAACTGCCCGATAGATGAAAAGCAGCTCTATACCGGGCGCGGTATCGAGGTCGGCCATATTTTCTATTTCGGCACCAAATATTCCGATTCCATGGGTGCGACGGTAAGCGATTCCGAGGGCAAGGAGACCAAGGTGGAAATGGGCTCCTACGGCATCGGCGTATCGCGCCTGGTCGGCGCCATCATCGAAGCGAATCACGATGATGACGGCATTATCTGGCCCGAGAGCGTGGCGCCCTTCAAGGCGGGCATCATAAACCTCCGCGCCGGCGATGAAGGCTGCGATGGGGTGTGCCAACAGCTCTATGACGGTTTGACTGAAGCAGGAGTGGACGCGCTTTATGACGACAGGGACGAACGTGCCGGCGTTAAGTTTGCCGAAATGGATTTGATCGGCCTGCCGTGGCAAATCGCCGTTGGACCGCGCGGCGTTAAGGCGGGCACGGTGGAAATCAAACAGCGCGGCGGAGAACGCGAAGAAGTATCCGTCGAATCCGCGCTCGCCCGTCTTACCTGAAACGTGCCCCGGTAGCGCCGTATGCTTTCCACCTTCGAGCGAATGGTCGCATTTCGCTATCTCTGGCCGGGGCGGAAAGAGACGTTCACTTTTCTGGTCGCGATGTTTTCGCTGCTCGGCATCGGCTTCGGTGTTTTTACGCTGATCGTGGTGATGTCGGTTATGGGCGGCTTTCGCGAGGAATTGCTGTCACGCGTGCTCGGCCTGCAGCCGCATATGGTAGTGCGTGCGCTTGATGGCGCCATAACCGACTATGAGCCTTTGGTTGAGAAGGCGCGCGCTGTCGCCGGTGTCGAGACCGCGGCGCCCATCATCCGGGCGGAAGTGCTGGCGCGCGGTAATCGAGGCGTCACCGGCGCTCTGGTCTATGGCATCAAGGCGGATGACCTGGAGCGCAAGAAGCGGGTTATGCATGGCATGTCCGCCGGCGCGCTCCAGCTATTCTCAGAAGGGGATGGCGTCATTATCGGCCACCGCCTGGCCAACAAGCTGCGCTTGGATATCGGCGATTCAATTCGCATTATCGCGCCTTCGGTCACCGCGACAGCGCTCGGCAGCGTGCCGCGCGCCCGGGCCTACAGGGTCGTCGGCACCTTCAATGTCGATATGTCGGAATATGACAGTAGCTTTGTTTTCATGCCGCTCCGTTTGGCGCAAATCCATTTCAAATATCGCGGCACGGTGTCGTCGCTCGAGATTTCCGTCGATAATCCCGACCAGGTGCGGGAAATGCGCGCGCCCCTTTGGCAGGCGCTTGGCACGGATGTCCGGCTGAGCGATTGGCAGCAGATCAACGCGACCTATTTCAGCGTGCTTGAGGTCGAGCAGAATGTGATGTTCCTCATTCTTTTGCTGATCGTGATTGTTGCTGCCTTCAACATCATCTCAAGCATGATCATGCTGGTCAAAAGCAAGGGGCGGCAAATCGCCATTCTGCGTACCATCGGCGCGACACGCGGCCAGATCATGCGCATCTTTTTTATGAACGGCGCGCTAATCGGCATTGTCGGTACGCTCGTCGGCACTGTCGGCGGTATTCTTTTCGCGGTCTACATTGAACCGATCCGTAAATTTGTCGAGGGCATATTCGGCACGCGGCTGTTCCCGCACGAATTTTATTTCCTCGCCCAACTGCCGACACGGATCGATGCTGGAGAGATTGCCGTGGTCGCCATCTTGGCGCTGGCGCTGTCGTTCCTGGCGACACTTTATCCAGCCTGGCGTGCCGCCAAAGTAGATCCGGTGGAGGCGCTCCGCCATGAGTGAGGCCGCTATTTTGGAGCTCAGCGATCTGCGCCGTACCTTCATTCAGGGCGAGGTCAAGATCGACGTGCTGCGCGGCGTTTCGTTTCGTATTGCGCCGGGCGAGGTGATTGCGCTGACCGGCCCGTCGGGCGCCGGCAAATCAACCTTGCTGCAAATCGCCGGCCTGCTTGAGCGCCCGGATGGCGGCGAGATCAAACTTGCCGGTAAATCCTGCGCTGCCATGTCCGAGCGCTTACGCACTAGGGCGCGGCGCGAGATGCTCGGCTTCGTCTATCAGTTCCACCATTTATTGCCGGAATTTTCCGCTCTGGAAAATGTCATGCTGCCGCAATTGATTGGCGGCACTGGCAAGCGGCGCGCGCGCGAGCATGCGTCTGAACTTTTGCAGAAGCTCGGTGTTGCTGGCCGGCAACATCACCGGCCGACGCAATTGTCGGGCGGCGAACAGCAGCGTGTGGCAATTGCCAGGGCGCTGGCCAACCGGCCGGTCCTTTTACTGGCCGACGAGCCGACCGGAAATCTCGACCAGGATAATGCCAACAATGTGTTTGAGGCGTTGATGTCGATCGTGCGCGACACCGGCCTGGCGGCCCTGGTGGCAACGCATAATCTTAGCCTCGCGGCCCGGATGGACCGCCATGTCGCATTCGAGAACGGTGTCCTGCTAGAGCAAGAAAAGGCGGCGCAGTAAGCGATTGGTCATTGCGCCGCCTGTTTCTCCGCCTCTAATAGAGGCCGGTCTTGTAATTGTCCTCGATGAAATCGTCGCCCTCTTTGATTTCTTCCTTGGTCGGCGGCTTGTCCGGCGTTGCCACCTGCTCGAGGATCATTTGCGCCAGGGTCGGCATTTCCGAGGGATCCTGCTGACTTTCCGGCTTCCACAGCTTGGAGCGCCGTATCGCCTTGGCGCAGTGTAGGAATGCCTCGTTGACCTCGACCATGATGCCCATGCTCGGCACTTTGCGATTTACCACACAACGCTCGAGGATTTCCTTGTCCTTGACGATGCTGGCTTTGCCATTGACGCGCAACGTGTCTTCAATGCCGGGAATCATGAAGAAAATTCCGACATCGGGATTGGCGATAATATTGCTCATGGTGTCGAGGCGGTTATTGCCCGGCCTGTCCGGGATAAAAATGGTGTTATCGTCCAAAATCTGTACGAAACCGGGGGGGTCGCCGCGCGGCGATACATCCGCCTTGCCATCGGTCGAACTGGTGCCGATGCACAGGAACGGCGAACGCGAAATAAAGTTTTTGCAATGCACGTCGAGCTTGCCGAGCTGCTTTTGAATGGCAAGCTCCATCGGCTCGCCATAATTGCTTCTAAGCTCGTTATCGCTGCCGATTATGGTGTTTGTATCCTGATCGTCCATCTCTCACCTCGTTATTGGCGCAGTTGGTTAGTTATATCAGCGTCGGCGGAAAGCTACCAGCAAGGCGAAATGAATTGTTTTTTGGGCGGGCATTGTGGAATCTAATCCATTCGTCATGCATTGCGAGTCGAGGCCATGAGTCACGCCAATTTCGTTCATCTTCGCGTCCATTCAGCCTATTCGCTCTCCGAAGGCGCCATCAAAATCGACGAGTTGGCGCAACTCTGCCGGTCGGAGAAAATGCCGGCAGTCGCGATGACGGATCGCAACAATTTATTCGGCGCGCTCGAATTCTCGCAAGCCTGCGCGAAATCAGGCGTGCAACCCATCCTGGGGTGCGAATTGGCGCTGCGGCGGAGCTCGGCGGAGGATAGCAGGCGTAAAACGCGGGCGGAGGAGCCGGCCTATATCGCGCTTTTGGTGCAGAATGAAATTGGCTGGCGTAATCTCATGGCGCTTTCCAGCACCGCCTATTTGGCAACACCGAGCGGCGAAACGCCACAAATAGACATGGCGTGTCTCGCCGATCATTCAGACGGGCTTTTGGCGCTTTCCGGCGGTCCGCACGGCCCTTTGGGCGCGCTACTTCTCGACGGCCAGAGCGACGCTGCACGGGATTTGGCGCTGCAATTTGCCGAGATATTTCCAGGCCGCTTCTATATCGAATTAATGCGCCACGGCATGGAAGAAGAGACGCGTATCGAGCCGGCCCTGGTCGATTTGGCCTACGCCCATGATGTGCCGTTGCTGGCGACCAACAATGTCTATTTTGGCCCACGCGACAAATATGAAGCGCATGACGCCCTGATGTGTATCGCCCAGAGCGCCCACATCGATGACCGCGAGCGTGATCGGCTTACGCCTGAGCATTTCTTCCGGCCGGCTGAGGAGATGCGTGAACTATTCGCCGATTTGCCGGAGGCGGTGGAAAATACGTTGGTTGTGGCACAGCGTTGTGCCTTTCAGGCGCCGGAACATGCGCCCATTTTGCCGGCCTATCCCATGGCGAGCGGCGTGTCGGAAGCATCCGAACTGCGCACTCAGGCGGAGGACGGCCTGGCGCGGCGGCTCGAGCAGCATGTCTTTAAGCCGGAAATGTCAGACGCGGAAAAGGAAGAAGCCGCCAAACCCTATCGCGAGCGTCTCAATTTCGAGCTTGGCGTGATCGTCGATATGAAATTTCCCGGCTATTTCCTGATTGTCGCGGAGTTTATCCACTGGGCCAAATCGGAGAATATCCCGGTCGGCCCGGGGCGTGGCTCGGGCGCCGGCTCGGTGGTCGCTTGGGCGCTTACGATTACGGATCTCGATCCGTTGCGTTTTGATTTGCTGTTCGAGCGCTTTCTTAATCCGGAACGCGTGTCCATGCCGGATTTCGATATCGATTTTTGCCAGGACAAGCGCGATCGCGTGATCGATCATGTCTGCGACCAATATGGCCGCGACCGGGTGGCGCAAATCATTACCTTCGGCAAGCTGCAGGCACGCGCGGTTATTCGCGATGTTGGGCGCGTGTTGGCCATGCCCTACGGACAGGTCGACCGCCTCTCAAAACTCGTGCCGTTCAATCCCGCCAACCCGGTAACCTTGCAACAAGCCATCGACGGCGAGCCTCAATTCCAGGCGATGGTAGATGAGGATCAGGCGGTCGGGCGTCTACTGAAAATCGCCTTGCAGCTCGAAGGTCTCTATCGCCATGCCTCGACCCACGCCGCCGGTGTGGTGATTGGCGACCGGCCGTTACAGGAACTTGTGCCGCTCTACCGCGATCCACGCTCGGAAATGCCGGTCACGCAATATTCGATGAAATATGTCGAACGGGCGGGGCTGGTGAAATTTGATTTTCTCGGTTTGAAGACGCTGAGCGTATTGGAAATGGCCTCCCGCTTGGTACGCGATAGTGGAACCTCGATCGAATTGGACGCCCTGCCGCTCGATGACCGGGGCACCTTCGAAATGCTGGGCAAAGGCGCCTCGATGGGCGTGTTCCAGTTGGAAAGCTCCGGCATGCGCGATGTGCTGCGCAGCATGAAGCCCGACACATTCGAAGACATTATCGCCCTCGTTGCCCTCTACCGGCCGGGACCGATGGGAAATATCCCGAAATTCATTGCCTGTAAGCATGGCGAGGAAGAACCGGACTATATGCATGAAAGTCTGGAAGGCATCTTGCGCGAGACTTACGGCGTTATTGTCTATCAGGAACAAGTCATGCAGATCGCCCAGGTGCTTTCCGGCTACAGCCTCGGCGGTGCCGATCTGTTGCGCCGCGCCATGGGCAAGAAGATCAAATCGGAGATGGATGCGCAGCG
>JABIXB010000028.1 GCA_018666805.1 Rhodospirillaceae bacterium
AAATATGATGATTCCGATGAGAAGAACGGAGAGCGAGAGCGACAGCAACGGCCGATTGAGCAATTGCTGGCCCTCGGAGAGACCGAACCAATAGAGAATGTGCTCAACCAACATATAGGCGATTGCGCCAAAACTGGGCAAAATCAGAATGAGCCCGATCACACCGAAGAAGTGCAACGGATTGAGGCCGTATTTATAGGTAAAGAGAATGGATAACAGGTCAAAGAGGCCCTGATAGCGAAAAGACCTATACTTCGATTTGCCGTATTTTCGCGCACTGTTACCAATTTTAGCCTCGGAAACGCGGAAGCCCATGAGGTGCGCCTGGAGCGGAATATAGCGATGATATTGACCGTATACGCAGAGCGCCTCTACCACTTCCCGGCGATAAAGTTTAAAGCCGCAATTGAGGTCGTGCAGTTTTAGCCCGGTGGTGCGGACCACGGCGAAATTAAATAGGCGCGAGCCGAGCTTGCGCACGCTCTGATCCTGACGGCGCTGACGCCAGCCGTTGACCATGTCGAAGCCCTCTTCGAGCTTCTTCAGCAACTCAGGCATATCCTCTGGATTGTCCTGCAAATCGCCATCCATGGTGAAAATCAATTCACCCGCAGCATTCTCAAACCCCGCCATCAGCGCCATGGACTTACCGCAATTGCGCCTCAGCGTCACGGACCTGACATAGGGACGCTCGCTTTCAAGCGCGCCAATAACCGCCGCCGTTCCATCGGTCGAACCGTCATCGACAATCAGCAACTCAAATGAATCGGCCTCACCCATAGTGGCAAACGTCGCGGCGACCCGATCCGCCAGTTCGCCAAGGCTCTCCTCTTCGCAAAAGACCGGCGCGATCACCGTGAATTTGACCGTCTGAGGTTGCGTCATATCACCAAAATATTGATAGCCGAGTTAGCCATTTGTACGGGACAACGCCGCGCGGCGCCAACGATAGCTTTAAATAGAATCCATATGTCGAACAAAGGTCAATCGCCTTGTTCCGGACAATACACCGAAGCCCTATTCATGCTATGAAGCTAAAAACCAGCGACAGGGCCGGAAGCGACAATGAACAGCGCCGATATATCCGAAGCGACGCGCCAATTTTGGAATATGTGGCCGTGCGATGGCCAGTCGAGCTATGAGCGCCGGGCCAAGCTTCGCTACACCAAAGAGCCATTTATTCTGCACCATTTGCGTCAGGTTACTGCGGCGCACAATCATATTGTGGAAGTCGGCTGCGGTCAGGGAACGGATGCCTTGACCGCCTGCCAATATCTTGAATCCGGCGCGACCTATACCGGCATCGACGCCTCCGACCAGAGCATTGCGTCGGCGCGAAAGGCGGCCGAGGAAAGAGCGGCGCATCTGAATATTCAGCCGGATTTTCAGGAAGGCGATGCCTTGGCCCTGCCGTTTGCCGACGATTCGCTGGACTGTGTCTATTCGATGGGCGTCCTGCACCATGTCAGCGACACCGAGCGCGCCGTGGCCGAGGTGCACCGCGTTCTCAAGCCCGGCAGCACGTGCTACATCTTTCTCTACCGCACCGCTTCGCCGAAGCTGATCGTTGCCTATATGTTGCGCGCCATTCAGGCGGTCTGTGACGTGCTGAGCGGACGCCAGCGTTCCCTCCTTCGGGTGATCGAGAAGCGCAGTTTCGAGGGTGCGCTCGGAACAATGTTGGCGGAAGCCTTTGGTGTTCCGGTGATGCGCAGCTATTCCGGGCGCGGCATCAAGCGCCTGTTCTCCCGGTTCGGCCAGGTCGATATGCTGGCTTGTGGCTTCAATTGGCCGTTCGATGCGGCCTATAAGCGCGCCAATCCGAGCGGGCGCAATGCGATCGGCAATTTCTATTATATCAAGGCGACAAAATAGGCCGGCCGGCCTATTTAAATGCGCGCGCCGATTAGCTCGCGCATGCGCGAGCGCCCGGAAATCACACGCAGCGCCCCGGTTAAGGCGCCGCAGGCGAGCACCACGGTAAAATACATGTTCAGCAACACGGCGACCGGGGCATAGAACGGCCGGCGCTTGAGCACAAAGGTGAAAAACCCGCCATAGCCCCACAGATAAACCAGCCAGAGAACGAGCGAAACAAAGCCCACGGCGGGATGCGCGATCATGCCGGGCAGGCTGGCGAGCGCGCACAGCAAAGCGGCGCTACTCATGCCGGTGCCGGCAGAGGTGACGCCGCCTGATTCGAATTTTCGCCGGATCATAAAAATTTCCATCCACTGCGCGACACGGGTGAAATAGGTCCGCGTCAATTTGGCGAAACCCGGGAAATGATGGCCGACATGGATGGCCGGATCGAGCACCAGGCGGTGCTTTTTAATGATGCGATAGCCGAGCTCCTCATTTTCGAAATCCATGCCCCATTCCAATGACGTGTTGTAGCCGCCCAACTCACGGAAAACATCGGCCCGGATTCCGGCCCGCGCCGAATCGAAAACCTCATAGGAAATCACGCCGCCACGGGCGAAAAAATAATGATTGAGATAGCCCTTATAGCGCGACACCAGGCCGGGATTGAGAGGCTCCGCCTCATAAATGCCGACCACCGCCACCGCATCGCGAATCCGCGCCGCGAAACGATCGAGCGCGTGGCCGTCCATGACGGTATCGCTGTCGAGGAAAAATAGATAAGCACCGCTCGCCATATCGGCGCCGGCATTGCGCGCCTTGGCGGGACCGCCCTGGGCAGGTTGGCGCAGCGCGCGGATTTGATCGGGGAATTCTGCTGCCAGGGCGGCGATCAGCTCGGGTGTGGCATCGCTCGACACATCATCGACCAGAACCACTTCCAAATCCGCATATCCCGTGGCAATGACCGAGCGCACGCACGCTTCCAGCGTCGCCGTTGCATTGTAGCACGGGATAATGACCGAAATTCTCTCGCCGGGCACGAGACTTAATCTTTGCCAATGTTGCGAATCGCTGAGCGAAGCATGCGCGGGTAGGTCGATTTGTTCCACACCACATTGGCGCCGAGGGCGCATTCGAAGGAACATTTGCACTGGCTCTCGACAATCCAGCGGCGCAACTCGGCATTTTCGGATTTGGCCATCAATTGCGGCAGATTGAAATCGTGATCGCGCAAATTTCCCATCGGCCGGTCGAGGATTTCACATGGATAAACTTCGCCGGTTTCACCGACAACCACCAATTTTCGCCCGGCCACACAGGGCGTGACAAACTCGTCATGGAAGACGGTGCGAATCAGATTTTCGCGCGAGACATCGCGAACGGCGCGCCACAGCGGATAAAGAAAGCGGCCTTCCTTGCCACGGCGCACACTCTCCAGATAGTCGTTGACCTGGATATAGCGCTCTTCCGATGACGCCAGCAACGAGGGATCGCGGATATCGCCGCGCGCATAGGTCACCGATAAATTATCGAATTCGAAATTTTCCGCCAGGTAACGCAGCGTGTCCTGCAGCTTGTCTTCCGAGCGCGAGGTAAAAACAGAATTGGCATCCAGGACCAAGTTCGGGAAACGCTTCCGCAGCGGAGAGACAGCCGCATAGCTTTGCCTGATCTTTTCGAACGAGCCCGGCATCGAGCGCGCCGTATCGTGATCGTCTTCAATGCCATCGACGGAAAAAGTGAGCCGCAAATAGGAATCGGGGTGACGCGGCAGCACAGTTTCCAAAAAACGCACCATCTTATCCGGCAGCGAGGCATTGGTCGGAATGGTGATATAGCGCGCCTGGCAGTTGCGGATGAACATGCTGTAAATTTCATCGAGATCGCGGCGCAGGAACGGCTCGCCGCCGGTGAGCGAGAGCTGCACCAGGGGGCCGGTGGATTGGGACAAACGCTCGAGTTCTTGCAGCGTCAATTCGTTCGGCTTCTGGCCTTTTTCAATCTCGGCATAATAGAAGCAGAACTCACAACGAAAATTGCAGCGATTGGTGACATAGAGAATCATGTAGCCGACCTGGGACGGGCTCAGATAGCTGCGCCCCAGTTTTGCCAAAGACCTGTACCGCCCGAGCGCCATCGCCCTCACGCTCCGCCTTCTTTGCCGTCTTGCTTTAGGTTCAAGCCATCATCCTTGATTTGATAAGTAAGTACGCCGCCGGAGGCGCGAATCAAGTCGATTAAATTCTTATCGCTGAGCCTATCAGTCAGGCTTTCCATATGGCGGTAATATTTGGACGATCCCATATAAATTGTCGTGAAGATATCGGCGGCGCGCAGGCGCACGGCGGAGATCTTGGCCAAGCCGGTAAGCTCATCACGGATAGTCAGACCATCTTCCGCAAAGGTAAATTCGCGGATCGCACGCATGGCGGAGCGCTTGCGGCGGTGAATGACGAGACCGATAATGATATGGCGTTTGACCCAATTGTTGACCGCCACATTGCGGCCGATCGTCAAC
The DNA here is from genome assembly GCA_018666805.1 of Rhodospirillaceae bacterium. Lineage (GTDB taxonomy): Bacteria > Pseudomonadota > Alphaproteobacteria > UBA828 > UBA828 > PTKB01. The sequence goes on from JABIXB010000028.1 coordinate 4,385, forward strand.
ACGAAGATGCGGAACAAGAGGAAGCGAAACGGCGTGAACAGCCGCATCGGCACAACTCCGTAAAACGCCGCTTCAACACTGAAGCGGCATTCCGTACGTGGCGCGACCTCCTTGCCGCTACAATCCTCCAACCCTTGGACCTTATTGCGCTCGTGAAACTGGGTGCTCCAGGCCTTACCGTTTTCGGCCTCCAACAGATAGCCGGAATGCGCCGCTTCAAGGCTGTGGCTCTCTTTATTAAATATTTTGACAACGCCGCCCTTGGAACAGCCGACAATGGTGTAGTGCCGTGCATCTGAGCGCACGAACAACCCCGCATCCGGCCAATAGCGCTCAAATTGGCGCTTGAACGGCGGTTCCGCGGCGGCGGCTGGCTGGCCCTCGGCGCATGCCGACAAGGCGAGGGAATAGCTCGACATCATGGGGACGAAATTACGGATATCGTGCCCGCCGAGCGCTGTGGAATGCCCGTCTTGAATCGCCTTGGCGCCAAGCCGGGCGATAGTTTCCGCCGCGCCCGAATGGGGCGCGAAAACCTCGAAGCCGCCGGGATAATAGAGCGGGCAATTGCGGCTGCCATATTCACCACCGACCGAGCCATCCGGATGAAAAAAATAAATCAGGAATTCCAAAGACGGCAGCACCAGCCTCTCCAGGAAATCCTGATCTCCCGTAAGGCGGAAATAATGCGCCATGAAATTGGTATCGAGTGTCTGGTAGCCCGGATCGGCGCCGGTATATTCGAGCGGCCAGCCTTCGGACGAGGCGTTGGCCACGACTGTCGCCAAAATTTCCTCGCCACGCCGTTTGAAACGCGCCTCACCAGTGAGCGTCGCGGCTATGTGCAGACCGCAAACGGCGCCAAGGCGGTGATTCGAGATAAACCCGTGCGTCTCATCGACCTTGCATAAAAATCCGGCGCAACGGGCGAAGAAGGCGATCCAGCGCTGGCGCTCGCTGGGCGAAAGCTCGCCGGCCGCATCGAGCATCATGAATGCCAGGCCAATCTCGGCCAAGGGGAAGGATACGCCGACAACGCTGAATTCGTTGGGATAATGGTGATCGAACGAGCCATTGGCATGCTGCACCCGTTCGCAGTGTGCGAACGACGCCTTGATCCAGTCTTTGAGGCGGGCCGAGCCATGCCAGCGATTTCCTGGGAAAGGTTGGAGATAGGCCAGGGTCAGGGGGTAAATCGCGCGTTGCAGATCAAAATTGGCAAAATCCTTGGTCGCCCAGGCCCAATATTCGCGGTCAAAGCAGCCATAGGTCAGGGAGAACGGATCGCGGTCCAGTTCCGTCAGTGCCCGGGGCATCGCATCCGCCAATTGTGCGGCATACAGCCCTTGCCGTTCCGATCTCTCCATAAATCACGAAATTCGTAATTTCCCCTTGCCGCTCTTGTAGAACCCGCACCCGGCGCGGTCAATCGGGCGCAGGCCAGCGCCTTATTCCGGTTAGGAAATTTCCACTTCGGGGTAACGCCGGCGCCACGCCTGAAAGGCCATTAAACTATAGAGCAGGCGGTAATTATTCTGCCTCCCGCCGAGGTGATTGTCGCGGCTCTCAATGATCCTGGCGGGATCGACCAGTTGCTCCGGCAACGTCTCCGGCGCGAGCAAATCGTCCATGCGGTCTTTTAGCGGGCCTTTTAGCCAGCGCGCGACGGGAAAGGTGAAGCCGCGCTTTTTCTGGCGGTAAATCGCCTCGGGAAAATTGTTTTTCGCCGCCACCCGCTTGGGCAGCCATTTCAGCCCCTTGCCGCGCGCCTTCATGCGGTCCGGCAGGCGGTTGGCGAATTCGATCAGCGGCACCGAGAGAAAGGGCGAGCGAACTTCCATGGCGGCCTGCATGGCGGCGCGGTCGGTGTGCATGCAGACGAATTCCGGCAGGAACAGCTTTTGATAGTAATAAAGCAGCATTTGCTGCTGGCTGCGTCCCTCCACAGGCCGCATCATTTCCGCCACCGGCGCCAAAATGCTGTCAGGCTCGCCATGGGGCGAAAAAAATTCACGCGGCAAACCAGGGCAGATGCGCGCCAGTTGGGAGAGCTCGAGCGAGGCCAGCCACAGCGAATAGCGCAAACTGTCCTTGGCCGGGAAGCCCTGCAAATAGCACTTCATTTTAAAAGCGAGGCTCATATAGCTGTCGGGCTGTGGCATCGCTGCCGTCATATGCTTGAACAGATGCATCAATGGTGACGGCATGGCGCGCAGCCACGGCACCGGCGCCAAGCCCTGGAACGGCGCATAGCCGGCAAACATCTCATCGCCGCCATCGCCGGCAAGCGCCACCGTCACATGCGGCTTGCAGGCACGCGCCAGGAACAGCGTATTGACGAAGCCGGGATCGCCATGCGGCTCGTCGCTATTGGCAAAGACATCATCGACCGCCTGGGTGACGGCTGCCTGGTCCATAGTGAAAATATTGTGCTCCGATGCACCCAGGGCACCGACCATAAGGCGCGCCTTGTCGCTTTCGTCAAAATCGGCCTCGCCCATGGCAACGCTGAAGGAGCGCACGGCTTGATTGGATTTATGGCAGGCGTTCAAGACCAGCGAGCTGTCGATGCCACCGCTCAGAAACACGCCGTAAGGCACATCGGAGCGCATCGCGATTTCACAGGATGTGTCGAACAAGCGCTCAAACTCGGCGACGGCCTCGCCTTCTGCGATATCCATCACTCCGTCGCCGGGGAGCGATTCCCAATAGCGCTCGCGCGTGGCCTGGCCCGCCTCAATGCGCAACAGGCAGCCGGGCAGCAGCTTCTTAATGCCCTGGACCGGCGTTTCGTCCCAGCCGTAGTAGCTGTTCATCAAATAGCGCGCGAAGGCCGCTTTATCGAGGCGCCAGTTGAAGCCCGGCAGCGCCAACAGGCTGCGCAGCTCCGAGGCGTAGACGACGCCATCCTGGCCGGCATGGTAATAAAGCGGCTTCTGCCCGAGCGCATCGCGAATCAGGATATGTTGCTTGGTTTTGCGGTCGTGGATGGCGATGGCGAACATGCCGTCGAAGCGGGTAAGCGCCGCTTCGCCCCACTGGATCCAGGCGGCGAGCAGCACTTCGGTGTCGCTCTCGGTGCGAAAACGCACACCGGCCTGCTCAAGCTCGCGGCGCAATTCGAGATAATTGTATATCTCGCCATTGTAACTGAGGACATAGCGCCCCGATTCGTCATGAAACGGCTGATTCGCCGCCGCCGAGAGGTCGATGATGGTCAGCCGGCGGTGACCCATAAAGGCGTGAGAATCGTGCCATTCGCCGGCCGCATCCGGACCACGATGGGCAATCGCCGCCGTCGCCGCCCGGCAGCCCTCAATATTCTTGGGCGATAGCGCCCGCGAGTGGCTCACGCGGCCAAATATTCCACACATACAATTTCGAACTTTTGTCTAATCCAGTGTCTAATCGAGTTGGAGCAAATATACTTGAAGGAATCGGGACAATCGACAAACATGACCGCCTATTCAGGCTTGTGATTCAGGGGCGTACCATAAATTGCGTATTTTAATCTTAGGCGGGGACGGCTATCTCGGCTGGCCCACCGCCATGGCGTTCGCCCATAAGGGCCATGACGTCACTGTCTTTGACAATTATTTCCGCCGCGACGCGGCACGCGAACTGGGTGCGGAAGCACTCATGCCGAATCCGGATTTGCAGGAGCGCGGCGAAATTTGGCAAGCGGTCTCCAATGCGCCGATTCGGGTTGAAATTGGCGATTGCACGGATTTTCCCCGCCTTTCCCGCCTTGTCGAGGAAACTCAGCCCGAAGCCATCATCCACTATGCCGAGCAGCCCTCGGCGCCCTATTCGATGCTTGGCTATGAAGAGGCATCGCGCACGCTCAATAATAATCTCGGCGCGACCTTCAATGTGATCTGGGCAGTCAAGGAGCACGCGCCGGAATGCCATATCGTGAAATTGGGAACGATGGGCGAATATGGCACCCCCAATATAGATATCGAAGAAGGCTGGCTCGATGTTGAACATAACGGGCGGCAGCAAAAATTCCTCTATCCGCGCACGCCGGGCAGCCTCTATCACACCACCAAAGTCATGGACACCGACCTCCTATGGTTCTACGCGCGCATTTACGGCATCCGCGCCACCGACCTGATGCAGGGGCCGGTTTACGGCCTCTCCACGGTGGAGGCCGATATGGACGAACGCTTGATGCCGAATTTCCATTATGACGATGTCTTCGGCACGGTGCTGAATCGCTTCATGGTACAGGCGGTGGCGGGGATTCCGCTTACCGTCTATGGCAGCGGCGGCCAGCAAAAAGGCTTTCTCAATATCCTCGATACGCTGCAATGCGTCGAGCTGGCGATGAATACGCCGCCGGCGCCCGGCGAATTGCGCATCCTCAATCAGTTCACCGAAGTCTTTTCGGTCAATGATCTGGCCGATCTGGTGCACCGGGTTGGCAACGAGATGGGCCTTGGCGTGACGATTAAGAGCATCGAAAATCCGCGCAAGGAATCGGAAGACCATTATTTCAACGTCAAGCATTCCGGGCTGCTCGATCTCGGCCTGAAGCCGCACCTGATGAG
>JABIXB010000262.1 GCA_018666805.1 Rhodospirillaceae bacterium
AAGGATCAGGCTGCGCGTATCGCCGATATTGGCCAAATGGGAAAACATATTGACCTGATCGACGACTTTGACGCCGGCATCGTGACCGCCCTTGAGGCCGAAGGTGAATACCGCGCCGCAACCCTTAGGCAGGTATTTCTTGGCCAGTTCATGGAACTGGCTGGATTTCAGCCCCGGATAGGAGACCCACGATACCTGCGGGTGGTTTTCAAGATATTCGGCGACCTTCTGCGCGTTGGCGCAATGGCGCTCCATCCTGAGCGGCAAAGTCTCGACGCCCTGTAACAGGTTCCACGCCGCCATCGGCGCCATGGCCGGGCCGTAATCCCTGAGCGCTACGGCGCGCGTCTTCATGGTGAAAGCGAAATCGCCGAACGTCTCGGCGAAGGTCAGGCCGTGATAGGCGGGATCGGGTTGCGACAGGGCAGGGAACTTGTCGTTCTGGAACCAATCGAATTTGCCCGATTCAACAACCATGCCGCCCATGGTATTACCGTGGCCGCCGATAAATTTGGTCGTCGAGTGGACGATAAGGTCGGCGCCCCAGTCGAACGGCCGCCATAGATAGGGCGAGGCCAGGGTGTTGTCGACGACCAGCGGAATGCCATGCTTGTGTGCGACGGCAGCGATTTTCTCCAGATCGAGCACGATGCCGCCGGGATTGGCGAGGCCCTCGCAGAAGATGAACTTGACCTTGTCGGTCATTGCCTTTTCGAAATTGTCAGGATCGGTCGGGTCGACGAAATGGCATTTCCAACCGAGCTTGGGAAAGCTCACGCCGAACTGCGTCACCGAGCCGCCATAGAGGTTGCGCGACGAGATGAACTCATCGCCGCTCTGCATCAGGGTTGCGGCGACAAGAAACTGCGCCGCATGTCCGCTCGCCGCCGCGACAGCGCCGCGCCCGCCCTCAAGCGCCGCGACACGTTCTTCCAACACCGCGACGGTCGGGTTTGTCAGGCGCGAATAGATGTAGCCGAATGTCTGCAGGTTGAACAATTCAGCGGCATGCTCCGCGTCTTCAAACACAAACGATGTGGTTTGGAAGATAGGTGTGGAGCGCGCGCCGGTGACCGGATCGGGCCGTGCACCGGCATGGACCGCGAGGGTCTCCAGGCCATATTCGCGCGGTGTTTGCGCGCCGCCGGGAACGTTGGAGACGGTTTCTTCTGAAGGATTTTTTGCTCTACTCATGCTCTGGGTGGCCTCAAGCTTTTTGCCGATACGATTTTGGAATTGATGCCGCTCCAACTGAGTTCGCCGGAAAGCCGGGCATACTCAATTTTCGGGCAGCGGTTCATGATCACGGTCAAGCCGGCTTCTTCGGCCAATTCCGCTGCTTTGTCATTGCGCACGGTGAGTTGCATCCACAAAACTTTGATGCCCTTGTCGGCGATGTTGGCAATAACATCCTTGGTGATGTCGTAGGCTTCTTCCGAGGTGCGGAAAATATCGACCATGTCGAGATGGCCGGGATAATCGGCAATGCTGCCATAGACTTGCTCGCCGAGAATTTCCTTGCCGGCGCGGGACGGGTTGATCGGTATCACCCGATAGCCCTTTTTCGAAAGATATTTCATCGCGTAGGAGCTTGGGCGTTTCCAGTGCGTGCTGGCGCCGACCATGGCGAAGGTGCGAATTTTGCTGAGAATGCCGCGCAACAGATCATCGGAATAATAATCGTGGCGCGGCAGATAAACGAGCGGATGCCCGTCGGTCGATTTAATGGCGACGTCTACCATGCCTGAAGCCCTTGAAGTTTCCGGCCAAAGCCGGGGAAATTACAGGAAATGCACAACTAAGTTGACAGTTTGCCAGAGTCAAGTCGCCCTCACAATCCTAAGGGTTATTTCCCCTGCCACACGGGCGGACGCTTCTGCAAAAAGGCGTCGATGCCTTCCTCGGCGTCGCGCGCCAGCATATTTTCGGTCATTACCTGGCTGGCATAATCATAGGCCTCGTCCAGGCCCATCTCGAGTTGGCGGTAAAACGCCTCTTTGCCGATGGCCAGCGTGAGCGGCGATTTATCGGCGATGCGGGCGCAGAAATCATCGACTGTCGGGTCGAGCGCATCATCGGCGACGGCGCGGTTGATCAGGCCGAACTTCTCGGCTGTCTCTGAATCGATTTCCTCGCCGGTCAGCAACATTTCCATCGCCGCCTTGCGCGGCACATTGCGGCTGAGTGCGACCATTGGGGTCGAGCAAAAGAGGCCGATATGGACGCCCGGCGTGCAGAAGCGCGCGCTCGCGCTGCCGATCGCCAGATCGCAGCTCGCCACCAATTGGCAACCCGCCGCCGTGGCCAGGCCATGCACGCGGGCGATCACCGGCTGCGGCAGCTTGACGATGCTGGTCATCAGGCTGCTGCACTGGCTGAACAACGCCTCATAGGCGGCGCGGCCCGGATTGGCACGGATTTCCTTGAGGTCATGGCCGGCGCAAAACACCTTGCCGGTGGCGGCGATAACCACCGCATGGACGGTCTTGTCGCTCCGGATGCTGTCGAACTCGGCCTGAAGTGCCGCCATTAATCCGAGCGAGAGGCTATTGCTCGCCTTCGGGCGGTTCAGCGTGAGGCGGGCGATGCCGTCTGCATCGCTGCGCAACAGCTGATCATCTTCCTGAATGAGAGGCGCGGCTTCGGTTGCCATGGCATATCTTCCTGGATTGTCTGGCGGTAATATATAACGAGCTGCGGCCATGCCGCCAGCCGGTCAATACGGCGCTTGCCACTACCTAGATACCACCTAATAAATAAATGAAATAAAACGATATTTCGTGTTGACTGGGTATTATCCCATGGCATACTGCCGCCTCTTCGAAGCGCGGCGAATGTTACGGCGCGCCATTCTCAATGGACCATGGATGTCATGAAAACCTTTTCGGCCATACCAAAAGATATCGACAAGAAATGGCTGTTGGTAGATGCCGAGGATCTCATCCTCGGGCGTCTCGCCGCCATTGTCGCCACGCGCCTGCGCGGCAAGCATAAGCCGAGCTACACCCCACACATGGATTGCGGTGACAATGTCATCGTCATCAATGCGGAGAAGGTCAGGCTGACCGGCAACAAGATGCAGGACAAGACCTATTATCACCACACCGGCTATCCGGGTGGGATCAAGAGCCGCACCGCCGCCAGCATTCTCGCCGGCCCGACGCCCGAACAGGTGGTGTCGAAGGCGATCGAGCGCATGATCCCCAAGGGTCCGCTTGGCCGTCAGCAAATTAAAAATCTCAAAGTCTATATCGGCGCCGAACATCCGCACGAGGCGCAGCAGCCGGCAATTCTCGATATTGCAGCAATGAACCCGAAGAATAAGAGGAGCTCGATCCGTGGCTGAGGAAGAATCCGTAACACTCGACAGCCTGGCCGAGTTGGGCCAAGTCGCGGAACCGGTCGCGGACGCCGCTGCACCAGAACCCCAGATCGACGCGCAAGGGCGCACCTACGCCACCGGCAAACGCAAGGATGCCGTGGCGCGGGTTTGGATCAAGCCGGGCAACGGCAAGATCACGGTCAACAAGCGCGAGGTCGAGGTCTATTTCGCCCGCCCGGCGTTGCGCATGATTATTAATCAACCGTTCGATGCGACTGAGCGGCGTGAGCAATATGACATCGTCTGCACGGTTGGCGGTGGCGGCCTTTCGGGCCAGGCCGGCGCGGTGCGCCATGGCCTGTCACGCGCCCTGGTGCTGCGCGAACCCGATCTGCGCAAAGTGCTGAAGTCGGGCGGCTTCCTGACCCGCGACAGCCGCGTCGTTGAGCGCAAGAAATACGGCCGGGCCAAGGCACGACGCAGCTTCCAGTTCTCCAAACGTTAGTATTTTCGGCCGAATTTTTCGGTCGGGATGGTGGAGTACGCCGCGTAGCCCGTTTGGCTGTGCGGTGGATTGGGCTATAACAAGCTCATCCGGAATTTGAGGCACGCTATGTATTTTCTCGGCATTAGCGGCGGCGTGATGATCGGCAATCAGGACGGTGGCGCCGCCCTGATGAAGGACGGCAAGCTGATTGCCGCGGTGGAAGAGGAGCGGCTCTTGGGCGACAAGCACGCCTCGGGAAATCTGCCGCGCCGTGCCATTGCCTATTGCCTGCAGGAGGCCGGCATCACTATCCAGGATGTCGAATCTGTCTCTTTTCCGGGCAAGACCTACCGCGACTTCGACGCCATCCTGAAAGATTATTTCGAGTTTCATTTCGGCCACGCACCGAAAATCGAACTGGTTGATCATCATACAGCGCATGCGGCGGCGACCTATTTTGCCTGGGACCGTGACCCGGCGCTGATCCTCACCATGGATTTTTCCGGCGATAGGGTCTGCACCATGGCCTCGGTCGGCGAGGGCAACGAAATTCGCGACGTGTTGCGCATGGGCAAGCCCAATTCGCTCGGCGTCTATTATTCCGTCCTCACGCAATATCTCGGCTTTATGAAGGACAGCGACGAATACAAGGTCATGGGCCTCTCGCCCTATGGCAAGCCGACGGTCGATATGAGCGGCCTCCTTGCCACGGATGGCGAGACCTACAGCCTCAATCCTGAATATCTCAAGAGCCATGTTTCGCCGGACTTGCCGGCGCCGTCTAAACAGGAACGGCTCTATATGGGCGATCTTGGCCTGCCGGGCAAGGCGCGGCTCTCGTCCGAGCCCTTGAGCGACTATCACCGCGATGTCGCGGCGAGCGGACAAAAGCAGCTCGAGGATGTGGTGCTGCATTTGATCGAAGGGTTGGTGAAGAAAACCGGGCTCCGGAGTCTCTGTCTCGCCGGCGGTGTTTCGCTCAATTGCGTGATGAACCAAAAAATCAGGGAATCCGGCTTGGTCGATGAACTGTTCGTGCCGCCGCATGTCTCGGATGCCGGTCTCTCGATCGGCGGCGCCATGCTGCAATCCGTCGCGCACGGGGTGCGCCCTGAGCCGATGCAGCACTGCTATGTCGGGCCGTCTTTCAGCGATGAAGAAATCGAGCAAGTGATCAGCAATTGTCACCTGAAGTATGAGCGCTTGGACAATGTGGCCGAGCAGGCGGCGGCGGATTTGGCCGCCGGTCTTGTCGTCGGCTGGTTTCAGGGGCGGATGGAGTTCGGCCCGCGCTCGCTCGGCAATCGCTCCATCCTCGCCGACCCGCGCAAGGCGGAGATGAAGGAGCGCATCAATCTGCTGGTAAAATTCCGCGAGGGATTTCGCCCCTTTACCCCGTCGGTGACGGAGGAAGCGGCAAGTCAGTATTTCGACGGCATCGAACGCTCGCCCTATATGACCCAGACCTTCAACGTGATTCCGGATAAACGCGAGACCATTCCGGCTGTCACCCATGTTGACGGCTCGGCGCGGGTGCAAACGGTGAGCCGTGAGTACAATCCGCGCTACCACGCGCTGATTTCCGAATTCGGCCGCTTGACCGGCGTGCCGGTGGTGCTCAATACCTCGCTCAATCTGATGGGCCAGCCGATCGCCGCCCATCCGCGCGCCGCGCTGGCCAATTTCTACTCGACCGGCATGGACCGTCTGGCACTCGGTTCGTGGTATCTGAGCAAGTGAAGAGAGCGTGATACATCCGCTTTCGGATACGCAATCCGACCATATCGGCGCGGGCACCCGCGTGTGGCAGTTTACCGTCATCTTGCCCGGCGCCGTAATCGGGCGGGACTGCAATATCGGCGCCAATTGTTTCATCGAAAATAAGGTACGCGTCGGCGATGGCGCGACGGTCAAAAACGGTGTCCAGCTATGGGACGGTATCGAACTGGCAGACGGCGTCTTTGTCGGCCCCAACGTCACCTTCACCAACGAATTGCTGCCGCGCAGTCAACAAGGCGAAGGCGGTTTTGATGCGAAGCTGAAGCCGACATTTGTCGGTGAAGGCGCGACCATCGGCGCCAACGCCACGGTGGTCTGCGGCGTGCGCATTGGCCGCTACGCCATGATCGGCGCCGGCAGCGTGGTGACGCGCGACGTCGGCGAATATAGCTTGGTCTATGGCAACCCCGCCTGTATCAAGGGGCGGGTGAACGAAAAGGGCGAGATTGTCGAGCGCCTGAAAGATTGAAGTGACGGTGATGACAAATAGTAGCGTAAGCAAGATACGGATCGGAATTCTCGGAGCCAGCGGCTATACGGGCGGCGAATTGCTGCGCCTGTTGGCCTGCCATGACGGCATGGAAGTGGCCATGCTCACCGCTGAGCGCCGCGCCGGTCTGCCGCTCGCGCAGGTGTTCCCGCATCTAACGGCGCTGAACGCACCCGATCTGATCAAGATCGGCGAGGTCGACTATGCCGGCCTCGACGCGGTCTTCTGTTGCCTGCCGCATGGTACGACGCAGGAAGTCATCGCCGGCCTGCCGGGCCATTTGAAGATCGTCGACCTGTCGGCGGATTTTCGCCTGGGCGATCCGGACGTGTATGCCGAATGGTATGGTCACGCGCACCAGGCATTGGAGTTGCAGAAGGAAGCTATTTACGGCCTCACTGAATTAAAGCGCGCCGAGATCGCGGCGGCGCGGCTGGTTGCCAATCCGGGCTGTTACCCGACCGGGCCGCAGCTTGCACTCACGCCGCTGCTCGCGGCCAAACAGATTTCGCCCGAAGACATCATCATCGATGCCAAGTCCGGCGTTAGCGGTGCCGGGCGCGAGCCCAAGCAGAACACGCTCTATGCCGAAGTGGGCGAGGGGGTGCACGCTTACGGCGTGGCCAAGCACCGCCATGCGCCGGAGATCGAACAGGGCCTCTCTGAGGCGGCGGGTGCGCCGATCACGGTCAATTTCACGCCTCACTTGATGCCAATGAACCGGGGCATCCTGGCGTCGATTTATGTCCGTCTTGCCGATGGTGTGAGTGTTGCCGATCTGCGTGCAAGTCTTGAACAGAATTACGGCAGGGAACCGTTCGTCCATGTTGTCGCCGAAGGCGTGTCGCCGGCGACGCGCGACGTGCGCGGTTCGAACCATTGCCTGATCGGTCTCTTTGCCGATCGTCTGCCGGGCCGCGCCATTCTGCTCACGGCGATTGATAATCTCGTCAAAGGCGCATCGGGTCAGGCGTTGCAGAATATGAACCTGATGTGCGGCCTGGCCGAGACCACCGGGCTCGAACAGGCGCCGCTGTTTCCCTGATTATATGGGCACAGCCGGCGCTCATATCATTCCCTACCGCAATGTGACGCCGCGCTTTGCGCCTGATGTTTATGTCGCGCCCGGCGCCAGCATTATCGGCGATGTTGAGATGGCCGAGCAATCGAGCCTGTGGTTCAACAGCGTGGTGCGGGGCGACGTCAATCCGGTGCGCATCGGTGCGCGCTCCAACGTCCAGGACGGCACCGTCATTCACACCGCGACCAAGGATGGCCCGACACTGATCGGCGAGGATGTCGTCGTCGGTCATCAGTGTCTGCTGCATGCGTGCATCCTGGAAGATGCCTGCATGGTCGGCATGGGCGCCGTGATTATGGATTATGCCGTCGTCGAGAGCGGCGCCTGGGTCGCGGCGGGGGCGCTGGTGACACCCAACAAGCGGGTCAAAAGCGGTGAGTTATGGATGGGCCGCCCGGCCAAATTCGTGCGCGCCGTGAGTGACGCCGAAGTGGAACAAATCGCCCGCACGGTTGCCAATTACGTCGCCCTTGCCAAGCAATATAATCAACCAGCCTAGTTTCGCCTCTTAGATCCGCACCTTCACATAGCTGCCGGGCGCATCCTCGATAATCTCGAGCTTGCCCGCACCCGGCTCGCGCGCCGCGACTTTCTTGCCGGCGAGACGGGATTGCCAGCGCTGCCAATCCGTCCACCACGAGCCCTCATGGCGCTCGGCGCTGGCGTGCCACTGCTCGCCGCTTTCGCCCTTGGTTAGTTTCCCGGTCCAATAACCATATTTGTTGCCTTCGGGCGGATTGACCACGCCGGCAATATGGCCCGACTGGCCGAGCACGAAGCGCAGCTTGCCGGAATAGAGGCCGGTCGCTTTGAAGCAGGCGAGCCACGGCGCGATATGGTCTTCATGCGCGGCCAGCACGTAAGTCGATAGCTTGATATTGCCGAGGTCGATCGGCACGCCGTTAAGCTCGATGCCGCCGGGCTCGGCCAGGGCGTTGTCCTGGTACATTTTGCGTAAATAGAAGCTATGCATTTCCGCCGGCATGCGGGTCGAATCGGCGTTCCAATACAACAGGTCGAACGGGAACGGCTCGCGGCCCATGAGATAATTGTTGATCACGAACGACCAGATCAAATCGTTGGCGCGCAGCAGATTAAACGTTGCCGCCATCTCACCGCCGTCGAGATAGCCTTTCTCGCGCATCATTTCTTCCAGGCTGGCGAGCTGTTCCTCATCGATAAAGAGGCCGAGCTCGCCGGGCTCGGCAAAATCGACCAGGGTCGCGAGGAAGGTCGCACTGGTGATGCGTTTGTCGTCGCTTGCCGCCATATAGGCCAGGGTGGCGGAAAGAAGGGTGCCGCCGAGACAATAGCCGACCGCCGCCACTTCTTTCTCGCCGGTCGCCGCCTCAATCGCGTCCAACGCGGCGAGCGGCCCTTCGAGCATGTAATTCTCGAAACTCTTATGCGCCAGCGCCTCATCCGGATTGACCCAGGAGATGGCAAATACCGTATAGCCCTGTTCGACCGCCCAGCGAATGAGGGAATTTTTGGGCTTCAGGTCGAGCACGTAAAACTTATTGATCCAGGGGGCGACGACGAGGAGGGGGCGGGTATGGACCGTCTTGGTTTGCGGCGCGTATTGGATTAATTGAATGAGGTCGTTTTGAAAGACCACCTTGCCCGGCGTGACGGCGATATTTTCACCGACGGTAAAATCATCCTTGTCGCTCATGCGGATGTTGAGCTTGCCGCCGCCGCGCTCCAAATCATCGAGCAAATTACGCAAGCCCTGAAGCAAATTCGCGCCGCCGCTGTCGAGGGTTTCCTGCAACACGGTCGGATTACTGAGTGCAAAATTGGTCGGTGACAGGGCATCGACATATTGGCGGGTGTAGAAGGCGAGCTTTTGCGCGCTTTTTTCGTCCAGCCCCTCGGTGTCCTTTACCGTCGAGAGGAACCAGTTCGAGGTCAGCAAATAGGATTGTTTGACGAAATCGAAGAAATGATTTTCCTGCCATTCGGGCGCGCGGAAGCGGCGGTCGTCGGCTGCCGGCTGGACCACCGGCTCGCCGGCATCGCCCCCCATCATGCGCGTCGCGGTGTGCTGCCAAAGATTTACATAATTTTCCCACAGGCCCATTTGCGCCTGCAGCACACGGGCCGGATCGGCCATCATTTTCTGCGTCATTTCGGCGAATGCCTGGCTGACATCGAACGGCCCCTGCGGCTCAATTTTGCCATCTTTTTGCTGCCGGGCGATGAAATCGGCGACGATGCGCTGCGCCTGCGCGGCCATGCGGGCGAATTCATTGGCTTGGTTAATCGGGTCCGATCCGCCCGGGGCGCCGCTATTTTGCTCTGTCATTAACCTCTCCGCGGGCTGTTTCGGCGCTGCGACAAGGGCCGAAAAGCGTTGATATGTGGTTGAACTATGCTAGTAACATTGTCAAAGGGTCTCAATAGGAGAGCCCGGATTGTGTGGGTATTAATGCTGCGTCGCCGGATCAAGTATCGTCTTTCCAGCCGCTTCCTGGCCGGAGCGGCTTTGGCGCTCGTTCTCACGGGCGCGGCCTCCTGTTCGTCCGTCTGGGACGATGTCAGCAGTTTCATCGAGGATGATGAGGCAAACGACCGTGCTATGACGAATTCCGGCGATAGCGAGGACTTCCCAAAGCTGAGCGAAGTGCCTGATACGATAAGGCCGGCCTCAAGTCCAGAAGATTTGGATCAATTGGCTGAAGGCCTGGTGGCTGACCGCGATGAGGCGCGCTATACCAGCGAGACTTTGCGCAGCCGTTATGCCGATGAAAACGACGAGGGCGCCGAGCGGATGGTGGCGGATGCCGCCAGCGCGCCGGAACCGGCACCGCGTCCGGTTGCGGAGAGCAGCCAGGAACCGGCTGAATTGGCCGAGCAGCGCCGCGTTGAAGGCAGCGCAACGACAACGGCGCGAACATCGGGCGATTTGGCCGATGAGCGCCGTATCAGCGGTATTGAGCCGGCCTCGGAGGGGGTTCTTCAGGAACGCCGGACAACGGATTTGCAGCAACGCACGATCGTGCGTGAAGGCATTGAGCGCGACGGCGAGGCGGGCAGCTACAGCTCTTCCGGCGGCGGCGCTCTGGCCGACAGCAGGCGGGTTGAGGGCGGGCAAACGGCCGTAGCAGCTTCCAGCAAGACCATTCCACTCAGCGAATCCCGAGTTGCATCGGTTAATCAGACCGCTTCCGCCTCGGCTTACGGTGTCATGCCGATCAGCGATTTCCGCGAGCTTTTTAACGCCCGTTTCGATTCATCCGGGCGCTCACCCTATCAGAACGGCCAAATGCAGCAGCAGGCGGCCCAGGTCGCCGGCGATAGCCTGGCAACGGACCGCGCCCTGTCGCCCGGCAGCGAAAACATGGTGCGCGCCCAGATGGAATTAACCCCGCCCGAGCCGAGCCCAGCCTTTACGGCGGAAGATTCCGGGCTGGCGGCGATCTCATTCCAGGCGGCGAGCATTCCGTTTTCCGTTGGCTCCGCCGCGCTCAACTCATCGGATCGCACGGCGCTCAAAGCGATCGTCAAGCTGCACGAGGAATTTGGCGGCGTGGTGCGGGTCATCGGCCACTCCAGCCGGCGCACGCGCGATATGGAATCCGATAGCCATCAATGGGTGAACTTCCAGCTCTCGCTCGACCGCGCCACCGCCGTATCGGTCGAACTGGCGCGCCTCGGTGTGCCGGCCGAAGCTGTGCTGGTTATGGCGCGCTCAGATAATGAACCTTTAACGCATGAATATATGCCACAGGGCGAGGCCGAGAATCGCCGGGCCGACGTCTATATCGAATATTAGAATATTTCGTTAGGCGATATATCAAGCTATTTCATGTGATTAACCGTGTTTATTAAACTTAAATATAAACAAAAATACCGACCATGAGTGGTACCCTTCGGATTGGTTTGGCAGGACTCGGCGTGGTTGGCGGCGGCGTGCTGAAGCTGCTCGAGCAGCAGGGCGGCTTGCTCGAGAGCCGCTCGGGACAGCGCCTCGAAGTGGTCGCCGTGAGTGCGCGCGAGCAGACACGCACCGGCGGCCCCGATATCTCATCGCTCAAATGGTATGACGACGCGGCTGGCCTCGCCGGAGACGCGGATGTCGATGTGGTCTGTGAATTGATCGGCGGTTCCGACGGTATTGCTTTGCAACTCTCCCGGGCGGCGCTGCAAAACGGCAAGCATCTGGTCACCGCCAACAAGGCATTGCTCGCCCATCACGGCAATGAATTGGCGCGCCTGGCCGAGGATTCCGGCGTGCATTTGGGCTATGAAGCCGCCGTCGCCGGCGGTATCCCGATCATCAAAGCGCTCAGGGAAGGGCTTTCCGGCAACAGTTTTTCCGGCGTTTACGGTATTTTGAACGGCACCTGTAATTACATCCTGACCGAGATGCGCGACGGCGTGCGGGCCGGCAACCCGCGCAATTTCGATATCGTGCTGAAGGAAGCCCAGGAACTTGGCTATGCCGAGGCCGACCCGTCGACCGATGTCGATGGCGTCGATGCGGCGCATAAGCTGGCGCTCTTGACCAGTCTGGTGTTCGGCTGCCCGGTCGATTTCGGTGCCATTCAGATCGAGGGCATCCGCCACATCAATGTGCTCGATATCGAATATGCCGAGGAACTTGGCTATCGCGTCAAACTGCTCGGCGTCTCACGCGCGGGCGCCGCCGGCATCG
>JABIXB010000263.1 GCA_018666805.1 Rhodospirillaceae bacterium
ATTTGACCGATCGAGAACCGGGCGAGCAGTGATGCTCGCCCGGGCGGGACTCGTTCTAATTTTGCGCGCCGTAAATTTCATCGACGAGCGATTGCGCGACGCTTTCGGCGGTCGTTACTTCCTGGTCTGAGAACGCGCCGAGGGCGGCCGGGTTGTGCGCGCCGAGAATATCGAACTCGGCCAATACCTCGCCGTCGGATTGGGAAATGATCGTGGCCGTTACGTTGAGCTCATTCGGGCCTGCCAGGGCGCCGGCCAGGGCTCTGTCGGCGCCGGTGAGAGTATTGACAAACGTAACCACCAATTCCATGCGGGCGGGCTCGCCGGAAATATTGCGCGCCGCGAGTTGTACCTCGACGGCTTTTTCCAATGCCGCGAGGATGGTTGGCGTTGCCTCGCTTTCCGGCGTGGCTTCAACCGCCACCTGAGTTATTTCCAAACTCTCTTGCACGCCGTCATCGAGCGCCTTTTTCGCCGTAATTTCGGTGGTCGTGCAGGCGCTGACGATTATCAGGGCGGACGCGACAAATAGTGCAGGTAACATTCGCATGGCAGGTTTCCCCTCACATTGTGATGATTGGTTTAGTTGCAACGAATCTAAATATGGAAGAATTTGGGCCGCTTTTTCCCAATTTCGCTAACTTATTGTGTGTTGCCGCTCAGGCTTCGGCGTACTATGCGCTCGTCTTTTTAAACCGGGCCGGGGCTCGCCATGCGCGACAAAAAGAAATTGGAAAATTGGGCGACTTTAGACTCACGCACCGTGCTTTCGGCGCAGCCCTATCTGGATGTGCGCATCGAGCGCGTGGCGCTGCCGGACGGGCGGGTGGTCGATGATTTCTATCAGGTCGATGTTCCCGACTTCGTCGTCATCTTTGCCGAAGCCGAAGATGGCCGCATTCTCGTCATCCGCCAATACAAGCACGGCGCGAAGCAGGTATCGCTAACCTTTCCGGGCGGCGATCTGAATGAAGCGGAGGCGCCGCTCGAAGCGGCGCGGCGCGAGCTTAAGGAAGAGACCGGCCATGCCGCCCGGAGCTGGCTTTCGCTCGGCAATTATGCCGTCAACGGCAATCAGGGCTGCGGCTGGGCGCATTATTTCATCGCCAAGGACTGCCACAAGGTTTGTGAGCCTGAATCGGGCGATCTCGAAGAGATGGAGATTATCGCCCTCGGTGGGGATGAAATATTCGCCGCGGCAAAGGACGGGGAATTCAAACTGCTGCCGCAAATGGCGCTCTTTTCCCTGGTCACACATCCCGAACTTCTTGCCGTCATCGCGGTTGAGGTGGGCTAAATAATTCACTGGTTGATTTTGGGAGACAAGAATCATGTTGAAAGATAAAGCGGCTATCGTCACGGGCGGTGCTTCGGGCATTGGCCGGGCCACCGTGTTGGCATTGGCGGAGGCGGGCGCCAAAGTGCTGGTTGCCGATGTCGATGAGGCCGGCGGCGAGGCGGTGGCACGCGAGGTCAATGAGGGCGGCGGCACAGCCGAATTCCTGCGCACTGATGTGGCCGAAGCGGCCGAGATCAACGCCATGGTCGCGCGTACGCTGAGTGCCTTCGGCGGGCTTTATGCGGCGTTCAACAATGCCGGGATCGAGGGCGATCAGGCGCCGCTCGCGGAGCAGGATATGGCGCGGGTGCAGCGCGTCTTCGATATCATGATCAACGGCGTCTATCTCGCGATGCAGGCCGAAATCCCGGCCATGCTCGAAGGCGGCGGCGGCGCGATTGTCAATATGAGCTCGATGTGGGGCCTTGCCGGCTATCCCGAATGGTCGCCCTATATCACCGCCAAGCATGCGGTATCCGGCATGACCAAATCCGCCGCGCTCGAAGTGGCGGCGCAAAATATCCGCATCAACGCCGTCGCACCCGGGCCGATCCTGACACCGCTCCTGTTGCGCGGCTGGAACGACGACCCGTCCGAAGCGTCAGGCCGCGTCCCCATGCGCCGCATTGGCCGGCCCGAGGAGGTCGCCCACGCCGTGCGCTGGCTGCTCTCCGATGAGGCGAGCTTCGTCACCGGCCATATCATGCCGGTCGACGGCGGCATGCTGGCCGAGAAGGGTTAGAGAGTAAATCCCGAGCAGGTGGACTCACCTGCGACGACGCATTTGCTTCAAATCAAAAGAGAGTAAATCCCGAGCAGGTGGACTCACCTGCGACGACGCATTTGCTTCAAATCAAAAGAGAGTAAACCCCGAGCAGGTGGGCTCACCTGCGACGACGC
>JABIXB010000264.1 GCA_018666805.1 Rhodospirillaceae bacterium
ATATTCATCGCCGTCGCGGACGATCTGTGTCTCGATATTGGTCGCATCCGAGGACGCCACCTCAATCTCGGTCATGGCAAAGGCGGAGCGTATTTCTCCCGCCAGCATCGGCTCGAGCCATTGTTTCTGTTGCGCCTCGGTGCCGTAGCGCACCAGCACTTCCATATTGCCGGTATCGGGCGCCGAGCAATTGAAGGCCTCCGGGCCGAACGGCGAGCGCCCCATCTCTTCGCAGGCTGGAGAATATTCGAGATTTGTCAGGCCGGCGCCCAATTTGCTATCGGGCAAAAACAGGTTCCACAGGCCCGCCGCCTTGGCTTTGTCCTTCAATTCCTCCATCAGCGGCATCGGCTGCCAGCGATCGCCGGTGGCAATTTGGCCGAACAGCTTTTCCTCGTTGGGATAGATATGCTCCGCCATGAACGCCGCCACCCGCTCACGATATTCTTCCGTCTTAGCGCTATAGCCGAAATCCAATGTATCTCTCCCGATCAGATGCTGTTTTACGCGCCTGTTAGCCTCTCTCCATATAGCATTCTATCCTGTCACACGATAAGTTTGTCGGACAAAATTGTTTGAGAATGGAGAATATTTTATGGCCATCCTAGTCACCGGCGGCAGCAAAGGCATCGGTTTACAAATCGCGCTCAGTTTTTCCGAACCCGGCAACCAGGTATTTCTTAATTATGCCTCCGACGACCAGGCGGCAGCATTGGCACAACAGGCTGTGCAAGCGCTCGGCGCCGAGTGCCACTTGCTGAAAGGCGATGCCGGCACGCCCGAGGGCTGCAAGCGAATCATGCATACGGTGGCTGAAAATGTGGAGCAGCTCGACCAGCTCGTGCATTGCGCGGTGCGCGCTGTTCCCCACCCGGCGCTGGAATGCGACCTTGTAGAATTCACCAATGCAGTCAATTTAAACGGCACTGCGCTGCTCTATCTCACCCAGGCGGCGATGCCGCTCCTCAAGCGCGGCAGCACTATCTTTTTCCTCTCGAGCCGGGGCAGCCGGATTGTTGTGCCCAACTATGCGGCCATCGGTGTGGCCAAATCGCTTGGCGAATGCTTGGTGCGCTATCTCGCGGCCGAACTGGCGCCACACGGTATCCGCATCAACACGGTGTCGCCCGGCGTCGTCGATACGGAAGCGGTGCGCACCTTGTTTGGCGACGATGCCGATGAGATTGTCCGCCACGCCGCCGAAAATAATCCGAGCGGGCGCGGGGTTGAGCACGCGGATTACACCAATATGATCCGCTTTCTCGCCAGCCCGGAGGCCGAGTTCGTCCAGGGCCAGACAATCTTCATCAACGGCGGGGCCAATTTAATGGCGTGACGGCGGCGGTCAGTCCAGCCGTTCGATCAATGTCGCGTTGGCCATGCCGCCGCTCTCGCACATGGTCTGCAAACCGTAGCGCCCGCCACTTTCTTCCAGCGCGCCCAATAGGTTCGCGGTGAGCCGCCCACCCGAGGCACCGACCGGGTGACCAAGCGCGATGGCGCCGCCATTGACATTGACCTTTTCCTCCGCCGCGCCGAGTTCTTTCATCCAGGCAAGAACGACGGAGGAGAAGGCTTCATTGACTTCGAACAAATCGATATCGCCGAGCGCCAGACCGCTGCGCGCCAGCAGCTTACGCGTCGCGGGAATAATTCCGGTCAGCATGAAGATCGGATCGTCGCCGGCGACGGCAAAATGCGTGATCGCCGCGCGTGGTCTCAGGCCAAGCCGCTCTGCCGCCTGCTCGGAGACAATCAGCATGGCCGAGGCGCCATCGCTCACCTGGCTCGAATTGCCCGCCGTCACCGACCAGTTGATCTCAGGGTAACGCGCCGCCATTTTCTCGTTCTCGAATGCCGGCTTTAGCTGGTTCAGCTTTTCAAGCGAAGTGTCGTGGCGGATGCCTTCGTCCGCGGCCGCATCGCCAATGGCAGTAATATCGCGGCTGGTGATACCCCGCGCCGCCGCTGCCCGTTGATGCGAGCGCAGTGCAAACGCATCCAGGCTGTGCCGGTCCAGCCCCCACTTGGCAGCGATTAGCTCGGCGGAAATGCCCTGATGCACTAGGCCTTCCGGGTAACGCGCGCGGTGTAGCGGGCCAAAATTATCCTGGCCGATACGGTTACTGCCCATGGCGACGCGGCTCATCATCTCGACACCACCGGCAATAACGACATCATAAGCGCCGGCGATTACCCCTTGCGCGGCGAAATCCATCGCCTGCTGGGCCGAGCCGCATTTGCGGTCGATGGTGACGGCGGGAACTGATTCGGGCAGGCCCGCCGCGAGCCAGGCCTGGCGGCCGATATTCGCCGCCTGCTCTCCGACCTGAATGACGCAGCCGGTGATCAGGTCATCGACCTCTGCCGCGTCAATCTCGCTGCGCTTGATCAGAGCGTGCAGGGTTTGGGCAAACAGATCGACCGGATGGGTATCGTGGAGAATGCCACCCTCTCGTCCGCGCCCAAACGGCGAACGCACGACATCAATGAGAAGCGCGCGCGCGGCCATCAATCGCGCCTGAGGGAAAGCGACATCTCGGCGCTTTTAACTTCGACATAATTCGACGTCGAAAGCGCCATTAATTTCCGCGCCTGCTCGAGCTCAGGCGAGGATAGCAGAGGAAAGTCCTGTTTCACCGCGCCCGCCGCCCGCATTTTCTCCAAATCGGCTTCCGGCACGAGAGCGCGCAGAATAAGCTCGTCGTCATCTTCGGTGCCGTAACGCTTGCGCAGCTCGCCGATGCTGGGCTGCTCGGGCCAGGTTTCGCTGACTTCCTTGGCGCGCGGCGCACTCATGATCATATCGCGCACATTTTCGTCGATCGGCGCCACCGTCTCGCCGTAATGGCCGGCGGCATATTGGATGACCTCGTCGGGAATAACCGAATAGCGCTTGCCGGTGACGATATTGAGCACTGCCAGCGTGCCGACCAGTTGCGAGAATGGTGTGGCCATGCCGGGATAGCCGAGTTCCTTGCGCACCTTGGCGGTCTCGTCCAACACCTCATCGAACTTATCCGCCATGCCATGCTGCACCAGTTGCGCCTTCAGCGTACCCGTCATGCCACCCGGAATTTGGTGCTGCACTGAAAACAGATCATATTCCTGCGGCACGCCGAGCGGGAAGCCGGCGGCAATGGCGACGCGCTCGAAATGATCGGCGATCTCGGGCAAGAGCGAGGTATCGACATTATGCGTGTGGCCGAGCAATTCGACATTGCGCGCCATGATTTCGATCGAGGGGACGGACGGCCCGTTGGCCATCGGCCGGCTGGCAGTGTGGATGATATGAATGCCGAGCTTGATCGCTTCGAGATAGGAGATCGTCGAGGCGCCGAGAATATTGTTGGCATGAAACTCGACCGGCTTGCCGTTGGCGTTTTTTAGGATCGCCGGAACAAGCGTGCGCATGCGGTCCGGGTTGAGCACGCCGGCGGTATCGTAGAGCAGCAGCGTATCGATATCGTCGCACGCCGAAAGCTTGGCTGCCTTGTCGGCGTAATACTCATCCGTGTGCACCGGCGAGAGCGTATACATGATAGCGCCCGACACCTCGGCGTCGAATTCCTTGGCAACCTTGGCCAGACGGTGGGTTTTGTCGATGTTGAAGAGCACGTCATAGATCCAGAAGCTGCGGCAACCATGCACGCAGAGTTGGCGCATCCAGGCATCCATCAGCGAATCGGGGGTGACGCCGAAGGTGACGCTGGCATTGCTGCGCATACCGCCACGGATGCGGCTGTTGGGCAGTGCCTTGACCAGCAGGTCGAGGCCTTCCCACGGGTTTTCCTGGCAATGACGGATTAGCACCTCGAACAGCGACGAGCCGGTCAGGTCGACGACGCGGTAGCCGACTTTATCGATCACCGGTGCAATCGGCAGCGCCATGCCGGCCTGCATGCGCATTCCCCACAGGCTTTGCTGTCCGTCGCGCATGGTCGAATCGAGAAAATCAATATGGGCCATCTTACTTATCCTTTAGCTCTCTCAAACTGGGGCAAAAACGCGCTTTCCAGCCAGCGCGTGTTGAAACGGTTGGCGGCAAAATCCGGGTGCGCCATTATCTCGCGTTGCAGCGCAATATTGCTGGCGATGCCACCGACCTCAAAATCCTGCAATGCGGCGCGCATGCGCTCAATCGCACTCGCCCGGTCCGGGCCGCGAACAATCAATTTGCCGATCAGACTGTCATAGAAAGGCGCCACCGTATCGCCCTCGCGGCAATGACTGTCGAGCCGCACGTCAGCACCTTCCGGCGCGTGCCAATGGGTAATGTGGCCGGGCGACGGCGCAAAACCCTTGGCCGGGTCCTCGGCGTTAATGCGGCATTCGATGGCATGGCCGGCGAGCTTGATATCGCTTTGCGCCACACTCAACCCGTCACCCGCGGCGATGCGCAATTGCTCGCGCACCAAATCCGCACCGCTGATTTCCTCGCTCACCGGATGCTCGACCTGCATGCGCGCATTGACCTCGATGAAGTAGAGCGCATCGCGCGCCATGTCGTAGAGGAATTCCACCGTACCGGCATTGCGGTAATCGAGATGCGCCGCCAAGGTTACGGCCAACTCAAGCACCTTGTCATGCGATTTGGCTGTGAGCGCCGTGGCCGGCGCTTCTTCGATGACTTTCTGGTAGCGCCGTTGAACCGAACAATCGCGTGCGCC
>JABIXB010000265.1 GCA_018666805.1 Rhodospirillaceae bacterium
ACGGCGACCGCCTCGCCGACCTCGCCACCATCGGCGAAGTTTTCCTGCAAAGCTGCGCGGACTGCGCTAAAGGCTGGATCGCAGGTGCCGAATATTTCCACCGCCATGTTTCCCTACTCCTACATCATGGTGCGAATAACGTTCAGGCCTTCGAGCAGATCAAGAATGCGGGCGACGTAATGGTCGCGCACGGTGAAGCGCGCTTCACCTTCGCCGCGTAATTCTTGCTCCAGGCTATTCAATAACTTTCTGAGGCGGCGCTGATGAATGCCAAGGCGGCGTTGCACTGGGTCGCTGATGACGCCGGAAAAAGCCGAGAACACCGCGCCGAATGCGACCAGCCCACCGGTCGCACCAACCGTGAGCGCCGCCGGCGCGACGGCGGGAAAAAGGCCGTACCACACACCGCCGATGCCAGCGCCCAAGGGAAACGAGGCAATGGCCGCACTTTGTACCAGCGCGTGCGCGGCAACGGGGCCAAGCGACATCATGCCCGGCGTGAGTTGCTTGAAGGCAATCGCGCCGACGCCAGCGCCCAAGAGCGCATTGCTCATATCGGCCGAGGATACGCGGGTGCTTTGATAGGTGTTAAGCGCGCCGCTCAGCCAGGCACGGAATTCCGGATCGTCGCCTTTGACACCAGCCGATTTCAACTGCTCGTTGATGGCGCCCTCGACACGCGGATCGCGCAGCAATTCCTCCGCCAGGGCATCGCGCTCGCTCGTGCGCGCGCCTTGGGCGAAGGGCAATTCGAGGAAATCAACAAAGAGCCGCCATTCAAGCTCGCGCGCGACATCGGTTTTGAGATAATAGCGCCGGCTCTCGATCCACTCGGCGGCTTCCTTGCGCCCGGCCTTGCGGCAACCTGCGGCGACAATGCGCGAGGTCAGGAACGGCGCGCTCATGGCCAGATTGACCGGCGCGCGGATCATATCGAGGCCGACGGCATGGCGGTGCAGGCGGAGCGAGCCGAGAAAGCTGAAATTATCCCTGGCGAAACTGTCGATCCTGCTTTCGCGCTTCTTGCAATAGCGCGTCACCGCCTCTTGGACGATCTCACGCGCCAGCGCTGCGTCCACGGCAGTCATGTTCAGCCGTTCAAAACATCCTCGACCTTGGTGCCGTGCCAACCCTCGGCGCGCTTGCTCCAGTACAGCGCCTGAATGCGGCTGGTCAAAATACCCTTATGGCCGTTGCCGATCGGTTTGCTGTCGAGCTGCGTTACCGGCATGACGCCGCCGGCGGTGGTGCTGCAGAATATTTCATCCGCCTCGTTCAATTCATCGCGCGAAATCTTGCACTCCGCATAGGGAATATTTTCGAGCTCGCACAATTCGCGCACGGAACGACGCGTCACGCCTTCGAGGACATTGCTTTTCGGCGTCATGACTTTTCCGTCGCGCACCATCAGCACATTGTAACCCGGCCCTTCGGTGAGGTTGCCGTCCGGCCCGCACAGCAGGGCATCGTCGCAGCCATGGTCATAGGCCTCAAAGCGCGCCTGCACCAGATCGGCGCGGTTGTAGTTTTTGAAGCGCTGATCGATGGCATCGGACGAAACGCGCTCGACATGGGAGACAAAGAGATTGACGCCATCGCGGCACTTCTCCTCACCCCAAATCCACATATAAGGCATCGCGTAGGCGACAAACTGCGGATCACCGAGGCGCGGATCGCGCGATTGGGCGGAAATGACGCCGCGCGTGAGCTGCACTTTGATATAAGCGTTATCGACCCCAGCGCGCTCGACGCATTCGGCGCAGATCTTGCGCATCTCGTCATGGCTATAGGGGCTGGTCAGGCGGAAGCCTTCGATCGACTGCTGGAAACGCTCGAGATGCTCATCCAGCATAAAGATATAGCGCTTCCAGGCGGAGGTGACGTCATAGACTGAATCGCCCCAGACAAAGCCGGTGTCGAAGATCGACATCTTCGCCTCTTCCGGCTTCACATACTCACCGTCAATAAACACGACCCCGTCCGACATGGCTTCTCTCCGCTCTAGCTGGTTTTCTCCTTGGCCAGCTTATCGAAAGCGGAGAGCCTGTCCAACAGTGCCGGCATATCTTTGAGCGGCACCATGTTGGGGCCGTCGGAGGGGGCGCTGTCGGGATCGGCGTGGGTTTCCATGAAAACGGCGGCGACACCGACTGCCACGGCGGCGCGCGCCAGGACAGGGACGAATTCGCGCTGGCCGCCGCTCGTCGCACCTTGCCCGCCCGGCTGTTGCACCGAATGGGTCGCGTCGTAAACCACCGGGCAACCGGTGGCGGCCAATTCGGGCAGGCTGCGCATGTCGGAGACCAGCGTGTTATAGCCGAACGAGGCACCGCGTTCGCACACCATAACGTTAGGGTTTCCGGCATCCAGAATCTTGGCGGCGACATTTTTCATGTCCCAGGGGGCGAGAAATTGGCCCTTCTTGACGTTGATCGCCTTACCGGTCGCGGCGGCAGCAAGGAGCAAATCCGTCTGGCGGCAGAGAAAGGCGGGGATTTGCAATACGTCCACCACTTCGGCCACGGCCGCGCATTGCTCCGCCGTGTGCACATCGGTAATCACCGGGCAGCCCATTTCGGCGCGTACATCGGCCAGGATCGGCAGGCCTCTCTCAATGCCGATACCGCGTGCGCTCTCGGTACTGGTGCGATTGGCCTTGTCGAATGAGCTTTTATAGATCAGCGGAATACCGCGCGCGCGCGTCATCTCGACCAGCGCTCCGGCTGTCTCGAGCGCATGGCTGCGGCTCTCGATCGCGCAAGGCCCGGCGATCAGCGCCCAGGGCAAATCATTGCCAATAGAAAAATCGCCGACACGGACGTGGCGCTGATCGGTCATGACTTCTAAACCAGCCGTGACTGGTCGACGGCGGCCTTGACGAAGGAGGCGAACAGCGGATGCGGCGCGAACGGCTTGGATTTCAGCTCGGGATGGAACTGCACGCCGATAAACCACGGATGATCATCGCGCTCGACAATCTCCGGCAGTTCGCCATCGGGTGAAAATGCGGCGAAGCGCATGCCGGCTTCTTTGAGCTGGCGCTGATAATTGACGTTCACTTCATAGCGGTGGCGGTGACGCTCGCTGATCAGACCAGAGCCGTAAATTTCCCGCACCTTGCTGCCGGTACGTAACAGCGCGTCATAGGCACCAAGACGCATGGTGCCGCCGAGATTATCGCCGGCGGCGCGGTGCTCAACATCTTCGCCGCTCTTCCATTCGGTCATCAGCCCGACAATCGAATCCTCGCACGGGCCGAACTCGGTTGAGCTCGCATCTTCGATGCCGGCCAGATTGCGCGCCGTCTCGATGACCGCGAGTTGCATGCCGAAACAGATACCGAAATAGGGCACGCGCTTGGTGCGGGCGAAGGTCACCGCCGCGATCTTGCCTTCCGCGCCGCGCTCGCCGAAACCGCCGGGCACGAGAATGCCATTGACGGATTCAAGCTCCTGCATGGCGCCGTCGCTCTCGAAAATATCGGCATCGATCCAGCGCATATCGACGCGCACATTATTGGCGACGCCGCCATGGGCGAGCGCTTCATCGAGCGATTTATAGGCGTCCTGCAGGCCGGTATATTTGCCGACCACAGCGATACTTACCTCGCCCTCTGGCGCCAGTAGGCGGTCGACAATATGGCTCCATGTGCCGAGGTCCGGCTCGCTCTCGCTGTCGAGGCCGAAATGGTCGAGCACCTGGGTATCGAAGCCATGCTCATGATAATGGATCGGCACCTGGTAGATCGAAGCAACATCGGTTGCCGCGATGACGCGGCGCTCGGGAACATTGCAAAACAGCGCAATCTTGCGCCGCTCTGAATCAGGGATGGCGCGGTCGCTGCGGCACAGCAGCAGATCGGGCTGAATGCCGATGCTGCGCAGCTCCTTGACCGAATGCTGCGTCGGTTTGGTCTTCAGCTCACCCGCCGCCGGGATGTAAGGCAGCAGGGTGAGATGCACATACATCACCCGGTCATGCCCCATTTCATAGCCAAACTGGCGGATTGCCTCAAAAAACGGCAAGCCTTCGATGTCGCCCACCGTGCCGCCGATTTCAACGAGAACAAAATCCGTGCCGTCGGCGTCCGCCGTGATCGCTTCCTTGATCGCGTCGGTGACGTGGGGGATGACCTGTACCGTGCCGCCGAGATAATCGCCACGCCGTTCGCGCGCGATCACGTTCGAGTAAATTTTGCCCGCCGTGACGCTATCGCTGCGCCGCGCCGGCACGCCGGTGAAGCGTTCGTAATGGCCGAGATCGAGATCGGTCTCTGCGCCGTCGTCGGTGACGTAGACCTCGCCATGCTGATAGGGGCTCATGGTGCCCGGATCGACATTCAGATAGGGGTCAAACTTGCGCAATCGAACCGAATATCCGCGCGCCTGAAGGAGCGCGCCCAGTGCTGCGGAAGAAAGACCCTTTCCGAGGGAGGATACCACGCCGCCGGTGATGAAAATATACCGCGTCATGGACGCGTAAACTACCAGAGGTCAGGCCAAGGCCCAAGCGGAAGGTCTAATTATTTTCAGCCAGTCGCGGAACCCCTCGCCTAGCAACGTTTCTCAGTCCGGCGCGGGAACAGCGGGCCCATCGTTTTGACCGGATTGCTCCGGCGACTCGGATTTTTTCTGTGAGGAATCGTCTTCCAACCCTTCCAGGGGCACCGGCTCATAATCTTCCGAATCAAGTGACCGCAGCGGATCCTGGTCTTCCTGAACCGGCTGGGTGGAGATATCCATCACCGAGATGCCTTCGTCCGAATTGCGACTGAGAATTGCCAGCACAAGGCTGAGGATCATGAAGATCGCGGCAAGGCCAGCCGTCAGCCGGGTGAGAAAATTAGCCGAGCCACGGGCGGAAAACATGGCGCCCGGGCCGCCGCCGCCGCCAATGCCAAGTGCGCCACCTTCGCTCCGCTGAAGGAGGACGGCGATGATCATTGTCACGGTAACAACAACCAATATGACGAGAAGTATGGTTTCCACCCTTGCCTCGCTAGATTTCGTGACGTTTCAGCCAAACACACATGTTAATGGCCGTAGTGGGCACAAATGCCCCAAAATTTCTCCGCCGACAGGCTTGCGCCTCCCACCAAGGCGCCGTCGACACCCTCAATCGAGAGGATGTCGGCAGCATTCTCAGCATTGACGGACCCGCCATATAGCACGCGCAGGCCGTCCACGTCGCCGGATTTTAACTGTTTGAATAGATCGCGAATATGGCGGTGCATCTCACCGATCTGCTCGGCATTGGGTACGCGGCCCGTGCCGATCGCCCATACCGGCTCATAGGCGATCACGATATCGCCGCTACCGCCCTGCTCCGGCAGCGATTTCCTGACCTGATCGCCGACCACGTCAAGCGCATCCCCGGCATCCCGCTCGGCCTCGCTCTCGCCGACACAGATGATGACACCCAACCCCGCCGCGAGCGCCGCGGCAGCCTTTTCGCCAACCGCTTCACTTGTCTCGCCATGGTTGGCGCGGCGTTCGGAATGGCCAAGAATGACATGGCTGCAGCCGCTATCGGCCAGCATCGGGGCACTGATATCGCCGGTATGAGCGCCCTTCTCCGCCGCGTGGCTGTTCTGGCCGCCAAGCGCAATGCCGGCGGCGGCCAACGTATCGTGCAGTTCAAACAGCAGTGTCACCGGCGGGCAGACAATGACGTCACAAGCCAATTCGCCGCCAGCCTGCTTGAGGCGCGCGATTCCCTCGGCCAAATCGCGGCCCGCGCGGCGCAGGCCGTTCATTTTCCAATTCGCGACAACGATTGGGCGCGCGGCACCCGCACTGCCCAGAGGCTCCGTCATGACACACCGGTATTAATATGAAAAAGCGGCGCAGAATTAGCATAGGCCCCACGCGATTGCCAGCATGGGCGAAAGTAGTGGCGAAAGGTCCGCTTTCAGCGGCAATTGCGTATTGCGGCCCCTCCGGTGCGCCTCTATGATCCCAAACAGCGTTTTCGCGGGATCAACCCGCTGTTTCAATGGGTTACAACCATGCTTAATGCACTCAGAAAAGGTTCAAAGACTTGGACCGGAAAAATCATCATGATTGTCGCCGGTATGGCGCTGGTCATATCGCTCGGCTTCGGCGATGTCTTTAGGTCTGGCGGAAGCTCGGCCGCGATTGCCAGGGTCGGCGATGTCGAAATCCCGACGACGCGCTTTGCCGCCGAATTCCGCCGCGAAATGCAGCGCATTCAACGCAGCATCCCGACCCTCACCACTGAACAGGCCATATCGATGGGCCTTGTCGATCAGGTTATGAACCGCCTGGTAAGCGAAGCGCTGATCGCGGAAGAAGCCGAAAACCTCGGTGTCAGCGTTGCCGATATCATGGTGCGCAATGAAATTCTGACGCAAAACGTGTTTCTCAATGAAGACGGCGAATTCGACCGCGAGCGCTATGAATTGGCCTTGCAGCGCGCCAGGCTCACGCCTGAAATCTATGAAGACATGATCCGCGCCGATATCCGCAGCGACCAGCTCATTCATACCGTTGCCGGCAACCGCGCCGCGCCGAGAGCGCTTTCCGATGCGCTCTACCGATTCCGCAACGAGGCGCGCGCCGCCCGCATTGCCATCATTCCGAGCGACGCGGTGCATGATATCGGCACGCCGAGCGCATCTGAAATCGATACCTATTATAATGAACACGCCGCAAGCTTCACTGCACCCGAATACCGCGCCATAACCTATTTGCTCCTGACACCGGAATCGATCCTCGGCGAAGTCGAGTTGAGCGATGCCGATTTAATGGCCCAGTATAACGCCCACGCGGCAGCCTATGACACGCCCGAGCAGCGCGACGTACAGCAAATCCTGTCTTCCGACGAAGCGCTTATCCGCGAAGGCCGTAACATGCTGAACGCCGGCCAGTCGTTTGAGCAGGTGGCGGAGGCATTATCGGCGCGCGGCGCAACGGAGTTGGAGATGGGCGGTATCGAGCGCGCCGGATTGCCCGCCGAGGCGGGTGACGTGGTGTTTCAGCTTGCGGTCGGCACGGCCAGCGATTTGGTGCAGACGGCCCTCGGTTGGCACATCTTTCAGGTCGATGAAATTACGCCCGCCCGGCGTATCGCCTTCGAGGAAGTGCGCGACGACCTGCTGAGGGAAATGTCGTTGGATGCCGCTGTCGACAGCCTCTACCGCCTCTCCACCGTGCTCGAAGACGAGTTGGCTGGCGGTGCGTCCTTGGAGCAGGCCGGCCAGGCAATCGATATCGAAACGGTGATCATCCCCTCGCTCGACCAACGTGGCCAGAGTGCCAGCGGCAGCCCAGCGCTCGGCGAACTCCCCGATGCACGTGAAATCGTGCAAGCCGCGTATAACACCGAAAGCGGCGCCGATTCCGTCCTGGTTGAAACCGAGGCCGGAAACTATTTCTTGCTGCGTGTCGATTCCATCACCCCGCCGGCACTGCGCTCGCTTGATAGCGTCCGCCTGCAGGTTTTGGACGGCTGGAGCAAAGGAGCGCGCAACAATCAGGCCGAGCGTGCCGCCAACAGCTTGGCCGAGCGCGTGCGTGGCGGCGAAAGCCTGGCCGCCGCGGCGCAGGCGGCGCGCTACGATGTTGTCCTGGTCAATGAGCTGTTGCGCGACGGCGTTTCCGATGAACGCGGCGTTTCACGTGAAATAATCGCCGGCATTTTCGCGCAAAACCAAGCCGCGCCGGAGCCTGTCATCGGCAGGATCGCCGAAGGATATGCCGTCGCCATGTTGTCCGGCGTGACAGCGGCCGAACCGGCCAACGAAGAGACCTACGCCAAACAACTGAGTATCGAAATTGGCCGCGAGCGCGGCGCTGATATCTCCGCGCTCTATCGCTATTCGCTCAGCACACGCCATGAAATATCGACCAATCAGCAGGCCATGCAGGCGTTTTTGAACACACCATGATCGTCTCGCCCGATTACGCCGCTTTTGCCCTGACCTATGATGCGGGCAAGCCGCAGGCTGTGTGGACGACATTTGTCGCCGATCTGGAAACGCCGGTTTCGACCATGTTGAAATTAGCCGAAAGCCGGGCCAATAGTTTTCTGCTCGAATCCGTCGAGGGCGGTGCGGTGCGCGGCAGATATTCTGTGATTGGATTAAAGCCTGACCTTATTTGGCGCTGTTTCGGCGCCCGGGCGGAGATCAATGAGAGCGCGCGCTACGACCCCGACGCCTTTGTCGATTGCAAAGATAATGCACTCGATTCCATGCGCGCGCTTATTCGCGCCAGCCACATAGAACTGCCGGAAAATCTGCCGCCAATGGCGGCCGGCCTTGTCGGTTATATCGGCTATGACATGGTGCGCCATATGGAACGGCTGCCCGAGCCCAATCCCGACGTGCTGCATCTCCCCGATGCCATATTGATGCGCCCCACCATCATGGCGATCTTCGATTCAGTCGAGGATTTGGTCACCTTGGTGACACCGGTCTGGCCTGAAGAGGGCTTGAATGCGCGCGCCGCATATGGCCGCGCCGCCGAGCGTTTGGCTGATACCGTCGCCGACCTCGAACGGCCGCTGCCGGTGCGCATCGAAGACGCACAGAACTGTGAGCCAGAGCCCGTGCCGCAATCAAATACCAGCGAGGCGGAGTATCACGGCTTCGTTAAGCGCGCCAAGGAATACATTGCCGCCGGCGATATTTTTCAGGTCGTGCCGTCGCAGCGCTTTTCCGTGCCCTTCACCCTGCCGCCCTTCTCGCTTTATCGGGCATTACGCCGGCTCAATCCGTCGCCCTTTCTCTATTTCCTCAATTTCGGCGGATTTTCCGTTGTCGGTTCAAGTCCGGAAATCCTCGTCCGGCTGCGCGACGACAAAGTGACGATCCGGCCGATCGCCGGCACCCGGCCACGCGGTGCCAACCGCGCCGAGGACCAGGCCTATGCCGATGATTTGCTCTCAGACCCGAAGGAACTGGCCGAGCATCTGATGCTGCTCGATCTCGGGCGTAACGATATCGGCCGTGTGGCGGAGATCGGAACGGTCGATGTCACCGAGCACATGACAATCGAAAATTATTCGCACGTCATGCACATTGTTTCCAATGTCGAGGGCCGCCTGAGGCCCGATCTCGACGCGGTGGACGCCCTGATCGCCGGCTTTCCGGCCGGCACCGTATCCGGTGCGCCCAAGGTGCGGGCGATGGAAATCATCGACGAATTGGAGAAGGAGCGGCGCGGCATTTATGCCGGCGCGGTCGGCTATTTTTCCGCCTCCGGCGCGATGGATACCTGCATTGCACTCCGAACAGCGATCGTTAAAGACGGCACGATGTATGTCCAGGCGGGCGGCGGCGTGGTCGCTGATAGCGACCCCAAAGCCGAGTATCAGGAAACTATCAACAAGGCGCGCGCCCTGTTCCGCGCCGCCGAAGAAGCAACCCGCTTCGCCGCACGCGGCGGCAACTGAGCGCGGATTCTCAACACGCGCATTCCAACGCTGCGACCGTGCTGATCGGCACGAATTCGAAACCGCGCGCGCGTGCGTCAGGCAACCAACGCTTCAGCACTTCCATGGTTGCCGCATAGGGATGGCCAATCGCCACCGCACGGCCGGATTGACGCGCCACATTCTCAACAACGCGTAACTGGCGTTCGATAAAGCCCTTCTCGGCGACGCTGTCCAAAAAAACATCGCGCGACGCAAAAGGCATGCGTGATGCGGTTGCAACCGGCTCGCCGACCGTCGAACCAATGGTGACAGAATCGAGATAGAGCAAACCACGCGCCGCCAATTCGTCGAGCACCAATTTCATCGCGCCACGATCCTGCGAGAATTTACTGCCCATATGGTTGTTGATACCGACATAGCCTTCGAGGCGCGACAAATTATGCGCCAACCGGCGCTTCAGCTCTTCTTCGCTCAAGCTGGTCAACAACGCGTTCGGCCCCGGGTCGGCTGATGCATCCGTCGGCTCCATCGGCATGTGAACAAGAATCTCAAAGCCTTTTTGTCTGGCGCGGCGGGCAAATTCAGCAACCCGGTCGGTATAGGGTAGGAAAGCAAGAGTGATCCCTTCTCCCAGGGACATCGCGTGGGCGAACTCCCGCTCCGAATGGCCAAGATCATCGATCACAATGGCGATGATTGGCGCCGTTCCGGTTTCCTTGGAGAGCGCGGCAAAGCGCCGCCAGTCGGGTAAATCGGGCTCCTCGATTGCCACAGGCGGCGATTTCAATTTCGGCGCGGTCGCGGGTTCGTTGATTATTGGCTTTATCAAAACAACTTGATCGCTCTCAGTGCCACCGGCCAGGCGGGCTAATCTGGACTCATACCGGGCTGAGAGCTTTTCATCTGGTCCGGCGAGAGCAGGCAGAAAATCGAATTCCATCTCGCCCTTGGTGCCGACAAGAATTGCCAGGGCAGTTTCCGAATCAACGCTCGGGGATTGCACTCGATTGGACTGCGCGGACTGGTTGATTGCCTGCGCCACGAAATCCGGCGTGTCCGCTGTATCGGGTATTGAAGTGGGTTTGGCGGCAGGTTTGAGTTTGGCTAATTTTTCGACCGTGTTGCTAGCTTCCGAAACATTCTCGTGTGAGCCTTGCCAGGCAAATGCCCCGGCGGCCAACAACACAATGACTATAGCCGTGAGCGGTATCTGTGCCTGCCGCGCGGTCAGTTTGGACAAACGGATACGTCTAAACCCGGCAGCGAAAGCGGCCAGATATGATTTCATTCGCCGCGTACCCCGAGGGGGCCGTGCGCCAAGCCATCCAGGATGGGATATTCCGGCCGCTCATCGCCGTGGCATTTATCGGCCAAATGCAACAGTGTGTGGCGGATCGAATCGAGTTCCGCCATTTTCTGGTCAATCTCGTCGACATGTTCGAGCGCGATTTTCTTAACATCGGCACTGGCGCGTTCGCGGTCCTCGAAAAGCGTCAACAAGTTGCGCACATCCTTGATCGAGAAACCGAGACTGCGCGCCCGGCTGACAAAGCGGAGAATATCCACATCCTGCTTGTCATAGCTGCGGTAGCCACTATCCGTGCGCAGCGGCTTGGCAACCAGGCCGATTTCCTCGTAATAACGGATCGTCTTGGCCGGCACGCCCGAGCGCTCTGCCACCAGACCTATTTGCATCGCCCTCCTCCTTCGGCTTGCCCGCTCATAATACCGCCCCAATCTGCCACGGCACGAATTCCTCATCGCCAAAGCCGAAGGCTTCGCTCTTGCTCGGCGCACCCGACGCGGTGTTGAGGATCAGTTCAAATATCTCGCGCCCGAGACCCTCGATATCAGCCTCGCCATCAACGATGCGGCCGCAATTGATATCCATATCCTCGTGCATGTGCTCAAACATAGTGCTGTTTGTGGCAAGTTTAAGGCTGGGCGTCGGCTTGCAGCCGAAGACGGATCCCCGCCCGGTGGTAAAACACACCACATTGGCGCCGCCGGCCACCATGCCGGTGATAGAAACCGGATCGTAACCCGGCGTATCCATGAACACGAAACCCTTGCTCTCGACCGTCTCGGCGTAGCGATAGACCGCGACCAAATTGCTGGTGCCGCCCTTGGCCGCGGCGCCGAGGGATTTTTCCAGGATCGTGGTCAGGCCGCCCGCTTTGTTACCGGGCGAGGGATTGTTATCGACCACGGCGCCGTTCATTTTGGTGTAATCCTCCCACCAGGCGATGCGCTCGAGCAGTTTGCGCCCGACGGCTTCCGACTCCGCTCGCCTGATAAGCAAGTGCTCGGCGCCGTAAATCTCCGGCGTTTCGCCGAGGATTGCGGTGCCGCCATGGCGTACCAACAGATCGGCTGCGGCACCGAGGGCCGGGTTGGCCGTCACACCGGAAAACGCATCGGAGCCGCCGCACTCCATGCCTAATATTATGTGACTTGCGGGAACAGTTTCGCGCTTAACGTTATTGGCCGCCGGCAACATCGCTTCGATGCATTCGATGCCACGGCGCACCGTGGCATTGGTGCCGCCCTCGCCCTGGATCGTCATGGTATGCAGCATCTCGCCCGGTATCAGGCCGAGATCCGCCACCATGCCATCAAGCTGGTTGATCTCGCAGCCCAGACCCAACAACAGCGTGCCGGCGATATTGGGATGGCGTGAATAGCCGGCGATTGAGCGGCGGAGATAATCCCAGCCATCGCCATGCGCCGCCGTACCGCAGCCCGAACCATGCGTGAGCGCAATCACGCCATCGACATTCGGCCAACGCTCCATGGCGGCGCCGCGAAAATGATCGCAAATGTAGCGCGCTACCGTGGCCGAGCAGTTCACGCTGGTAATCACGGCGAGGTAATTCCGCGTCGCGACGCGGCCATCGGCACGTACGATGCCTTGAAAGCTGGCGCGCTCCGCCTCGGCGACGAATTCGGTGGGCGCCGCCTCAATGCCGAATTCATAGTCTCGCGCGAATTCCGCGAAGGCTAAGTTATGCTCGTGTACATGTTCGCCCGATGCGATATCGCGCGTCGCGAAGCCAATAATCTGGCCATATTTACGCACCGCATCACCGTTCTTAATGGCTTCGGTGGCGATCTTGTGGCCAAACGGGATTGGATCGCTCAGACGCAGCAGCGCGCCATTGTCAGATACCTCGCTGCCGGCCGGTATTTTGCACGTGGTGACAATAACATTATCGCCCGCATGCAGCCGCATGGCGGTCTCTTCACGCTTCATTTAGTTCCCCGCACTGAATCTCTTTTCCAATCCCAGTATAAATTATTTTTCACGGACGCGCGACGATGAGGCGGACGATATCCTCGACCAAAAAGCGGTTTTCGACTTCTTCGAGCCCGGCATCGCCAAGATATTGATGGGTGTTGCGGTCGAACGCCGCGCCGTAAGCCCAGCGCACCCAGGGCGCCCAGAGTTTCATGACGAAACGCTTTCTCGGGTCCTGGGAGTAGCTGTATTCCAGCAGACGAATTTCACCGCCCGGTTTGCAGATACGCGCCAATTCCTTGAGCGCCGGCAATTGATGCTCCGGTTCGAGGACGCAAAACAGGAAAGACGAGACCACGGCATCGAAGCTGTTGTCTTCGAACGACGTGTGCATCACATCCATTTCCAGCAACTGCACCTCGCCCGCCACTTCCACCCGCCGGCCCTCGGCGCGCGCCAACATGGCTGGGCTAAGGTCGATGCCGACCATCTCGCTGGCCTTGGGATAGAACGGAATATTGCGCCCCGTGCCGACACCGGCATCGAGAACCCGCCCCGACAGGCCCTGAAACAGCAGTGGGCGCAGCGGCTGGTAGCGTTTGCGCTCGAACGGCGCGTCGAGCAGATCGTACCATTTGGCGATACGTTGATAGGTGGCGCGTTTGCTCATTTATTTATAGTCTCGCGAACCGCAACCTGAGCGCGTTCGATATAACCGATACCGAGCTCAGGCTCATCGCCGCACTTGCGATCATCGGGTTCAACAGCAGCCCGAAGGGCGGGAACAGAACGCCGGCGGCAATCGGAATGCCGAGGAAGTTATAGGCGAAAGCGAAAAACAGATTTTGCCTTATGTTGCGCATGGTCGTGCGGCTGAGCCGCCGCGCCCGGGCAATACCGCGCAGATCACCGCTCAGCAAGGTGATGCCCGCCGCCTCGATGGCAACGTCGGTGCCTGTCCCCATAGCAATGCCTATATGCGCTTCGGCCAAGGCCGGCGCATCGTTCACGCCATCGCCCGCCATAGCGACAATGCGCCCCTCGGCGCGCAATTTTTGCACCACCTCGCGCTTTTGCGCCGGCAGCATTTCGGCCTGAATCTCATCAATGCCGAGGGCCGACGCCACTGCCTTGGCCGTCACCGCATTATCGCCCGATAACATGACAACGCGCACGCCATCGGCATGCAGATCGCGCATCGCCTCGAACGAGCTTTCCTTGATTTTGTCGGCCACGGCAACCAGCCCGGCGGCGCTGCCGTTGGCGGCAACGAACATGACGGTACGGCCCTCGGCGCGGTGATGCTCAGCGCGGTCTTTTAGTTCGACTATATCGACCGCCATATCGGCAAACAGGCGCGCATTGCCGAGCACAATATCGGCGCCGTCCACCCGGCCAACAACCCCGCGCCCGACTTTAGCCTGGAAATCACTCACCTCGCCCAAAACAAGCTGCTTTTCTTCGGCGCCGTCGGTAATGGCGCGCGCCAAGGGATGCTCGCTGGCGCGCTCGAGGCTGGCGGCAAGCTGCAGCACATCATCCTCGCGGAAACCAGCCAGCGCCTCGACCGCAGCCAGACGCGGCTTGCCTTCGGTTAACGTGCCGGTCTTATCGACCACCAACGTATCGACCTTTTCGAACAGTTCGAGCGCCTCGGCGTCGCGGATCAACACGCCGGCTTGCGCGCCGCGACCGACGCCAACCATGATCGACATCGGCGTCGCCAGGCCGAGCGCGCACGGACAGGCGATAATCAGCACAGCGACCGCATTGACCAACGCATAACCCATGCTCGGCGCCGGTCCGAAAATTCCCCAGACCATTGCGGTAACAATCGCCGCCGCAAGAACCGCCGGAACAAATATCCCGGCGACCCGGTCAGCGGTGCGCTGGATCGGCGCCCGGCTGCGCTGCGCCTCGCCGACCATTTGCACAATACGGAAAAGCAACGTCTCCGTGCCGACATGCTCTGCCCGCATGATGAAGCTGCCCGAACCGTTCAGCGTGCCGCCGGTCACTTTGTCGCCTGTTGATTTTTCCAGCGGCAGGGATTCGCCGGTCATCATCGATTCATCTAAAGCGCTGGCACCATCGGTGATCACCCCATCGACCGGAACCTTCTCGCCGGGGCGGACGCGCAAGCTGTCCTCCGCCGCGACCGCTTCCAAGGCAATTTCTTCCTCTGAACCGTCGGCGCGGACAATGCGCGCCACCGCCGGCGCCAGGTCGAGCAGCGCGCGCAATGCCTCGCCGGTCCTGGCGCGTGCTTTCAACTCCATCACCTGGCCGAGCGCAACCAGCACAATAATGACGCCGGCAGCTTCGAAATAAACCGGCACATCGCCCACGGCCGAGCGGAAAGCAGCGGGAAATATGTGCGGCACGGCGGTGGCGACAATGCTGTAGACATAGGCCACACCGGTGCCGAGCGCGATCAGGGTGAACATGTTGAGATTGCCACTCAGCACCGAACGCCAGCCACGTGCGAAAAACGGCCACCCACCCCACAGCACAACCGGCGTTGCCAGGGCAAACTGAATCCAGGTCCAGAACCGCACCGAGGCGATATGCTGCAACGGTTCGCCCGGAATTATATCCGACATGGCGATGAACAGCAGCGGCAGGGCAAGCGCACCGCCGAGCCAAAAGCGCCGGTTCATACTGATCAGTTCGGGGTCCGGCGCGGCATTCACCTGGATAACACTCGGCTCAAGCGCCATGCCGCAGATCGGGCAGTCGCCAGGCGCACTTTCCTCGATTTCCGGATGCATCGGACAAATGAATATTGTTTCGCGCAGTGGCAAGGCGGCGGCCTCCAGGGCCATGCCGCAACTCGGACAAATCCCGGGCCCGTCATTGCCCACACCCGGACACATCGGGCAGGTATAGGCAGCGCCGCTGTCCGTATTGTTTTTATGGCTGTTTTCACTATGTCCCTGGTGAGAACCGTGGCAGCAAGTGGAGGGCGTGGAATTCATATTGTATCGACCAATTTGGTATGGCTGCACGGCCTTGAGGACCGGCAAACTGTGAAGCAGGATTACCTATATATGCTCATTCCAGTAACTGGAAGGTCAATAGGTTTAGAGCGCAAATTTTCCCGGCTATTGGGTAATCGGAAAAGGTCTGATGCATTTACGAAAAATAACGCTATAAATCCTTGATATGTTGCTCTTAATCGACAATTACGACAGCTTCACCTACAACCTCGTCCACTATCTTGGCGAGCTTGGCGCGGCGGTGGAGATTTATCGCAATGATGCGCTCAGTGCCGAACAGGCGTTGGCGCTGAAGCCGCGCGGTATTGTCCTTTCGCCGGGGCCGTGCGATCCGGACCGGGCCGGCATTTGCCTCGAGCTGATCGCGAAAAACGCCGGCGCCATTCCGTTGCTCGGCGTCTGCCTCGGCCATCAAGCGATCGGTCAGGCGTTCGGCGGCAATGTGGTGCGTGCGCCGAGCCTGATGCATGGCAAGACGAGCGATATCCAGCATGACGGCAACGGCTTGTTTACGGGCTTGCCGGCGCCGTTCTCCGCCACGCGCTATCATTCGCTGGTGGTCGAGCGCGCGACGATGCCCGATTGCCTTGAAGTCACGGCTGAAACCGACGACGGTGTGGTGATGGGATTGACGCACCGGGAATATCCCGTCCATGGCGTCCAGTTCCATCCGGAAAGTATCGCCTCCGAGCAGGGCCATGAATTGTTGAAAAATTTTCTCACGATCGTAGAAGGCGGCAAGCCTGCATGAATGAAAGCTTGGATAATTTTCGCGGGCTCCTGGCCAGTGTTGCCGAGGGTAATGCGCTCACTGTCGAAGAAGCAGAGCGCGCCTTCGATATCATGATGGGCGGCGAAGCGACTCCGGCGCAGATGGGCGCCCTGTTGATGGGCCTGCGCGTGCGCGGCGAAACCGTCGACGAGATTACCGGCGGCGCCAGGGCGATGCGCGCCCGCGCCCTTGCAATGGACGCGCCGGCGGACGCAATCGATACCTGCGGCACCGGCGGCGATGCCAAAGGCACGTTCAATGTTTCCACGGGAGCGGCAATCGTGACCGCCGCTTGCGGCGTGTCGGTCGCCAAACACGGCAATCGCGCACTGTCCTCCAAATCCGGCTCGGCCGATGTGCTGACCGCGCTCGGCGTCAACATCGAAGCAGATTTGGAACTGGTGCGCGAAGCGCTGTGGCAGGCCGGTATCGGCTTCCTGATGGCGCCGCGCCATCATGGCGCCATGCGCCATGTTGCGCCGACGCGCGTCGAACTGGGAACCCGCACCATTTTCAATTTGCTCGGGCCGCTCTCCAACCCGGCCGGCGCAAAGCGCCAGGTTATCGGCGTGTTCGATCAGGCCTGGGCCGAGCCGATGGCGGCGGTGTTGCGCAATCTGGGCTCGGAGCGGGTCTGGGTGGTGCATGGCTCGGACGGCATCGACGAGCTCACTATAACCGGCCCGAGCACGGTGGTGGAATTGAACGGCAGCGAGCTGCGCCAGTTCGAGGTTACGCCGGAAGATGCCGGTTTGGCCCGCGCCAAACTTGATGACATCAAGGGCGGCGACGCGGACGCCAATGCAAAAATCATGGCGGCGATGCTGGATGGCACGCCGGGGCCGGTGCGCGACATCGTGTTGCTTAACGCCGCGGCGGCGCTGATTGTCGCGGGCAAGGTCGAGACGTTGAGCGATGGTGTAAGAACGGCTGGCGAAGCGGTCGATTCAGGCGCGGCGCGGGCAACCCTCGATAAATTAATCGACATTACCAACCGTTCGTCATGAGCGATATCCTCGCCAAAATTTGCGCCGACAAGCGCATCCATATCGCCGCGCGGAAGGAAAAAATTTCTCTCGCCGAGCTCGAAGACGTGGTGACGGAAGCGCCGAGCCCGCGTGGATTCGCCGCCGCGCTATCTCGCGCGGCAAGCGATGGCGGTTTGGCGCTGATAGCCGAATTGAAAAAATCCTCTCCCAGCAAGGGGCTTATCCGCGCCGAATTCCACCCGCCGACAC
Organism: Rhodospirillaceae bacterium; assembly: GCA_018666805.1. Classification (GTDB taxonomy): domain Bacteria; phylum Pseudomonadota; class Alphaproteobacteria; order UBA828; family UBA828; genus PTKB01. The sequence goes on from JABIXB010000265.1 coordinate 17,647, forward strand.
TCGCCAAGGCCTATCAAGCCGGCGGCGCGGCCTGCCTTTCGGTGCTAACAGATAAACCTTATTTTGACGGCGAAGACGGGTTTCTTGTCCAGGCGCGCGGCGCCGTCGACCTGCCTGTCCTGCGCAAGGACTTCACGCTCGACCCCTATCAGGTCGTCGAGGCACGCACGCTCGGTGCCGATTGTATTCTCCTCATTATGGCGGCGCTGTCCGACGATCAGGCGGGTGAGCTAAAGACCATTGCCGAAGCGCTCGGCATGGACGTTCTGGTCGAAATTCATGATGCGCCGGAGTTGGCCCGCGCGGTCGATATCGGCGCCACGCTGATCGGCATCAACAACCGCAATCTCAAAACGCTGGCGGTCGATTTGGCGACGACGGAACGCTTGCTGCCCGATGTGCCGGCGGGAAGCGACGTGGTGTGCGAGAGCGGCCTCAACAGCCATGCCGATCTCATTCGCATGTCAAAGGCCGGCGCGAGACGTTTTCTCGTTGGTGAATCGCTGATGCGCCAAGCCGATGTGACGGCCGCAACACGCACCCTGCTCAGCGGCAGCGCACAGGCAAACGAAAAGGCTTAAACATGTCGTCATTCACTCATTTCGACGATCAGGGCAATGCCCGCATGGTGGACGTGTCCGACAAAAAAATAACGGAACGCAGCGCCACGGCACAGGCCAGCGTTTTCATGCAGCGGGAAACCCTGCAATTGATCCTCTCGGGCGGGGTTAAGAAGGGTGACGTGCTGCAGGTCGCGCGCCTCGCCGGAATCATGGCGGCCAAGCGCACGTCGGATCTCATTCCGCTTTGCCATCCGCTCGGATTGGATGCGGTCGAAGTTGATCTCGCGTGCGACCAGGAAAGATGCGCCGTTGATATTAGCGCTACTTGCCGCATCAAATCGCGCACCGGCGTTGAAATGGAAGCACTGACAGCGGCTTCCGTCACGGCACTCACGGTTTACGACATGTGCAAGGCGGTCGACCGCGCCATGCGCATCACGGATTTGCGCCTAACCCATAAAGCCGGCGGCAAGTCTGGTGAGTTTACGCAAGACTAAAGGATAATGTTCGCATGATACCCGTTGCCGAGGCCATCCAACGCATCACCGATGCCTTCGATCCACTTACCGCCGAGACGGTATCACTTGCCGAGGCGAGCGGCCGCGTATTGGCCGAGGACGTCTTGGCACGGACGACCCAGCCACCGTTCGACGTTTCGGCCATGGATGGCTACGCCGTGCGTGCCCAGGACCTGACACAAGCGCCAACAACGCTCAAACAGGTTGGCGCCGTGCCCGCTGGACAACATTTTGAGGGTGAGGTGGGCGCGGGCGAAACAGTGCGCATCTTTACCGGCTCGCGCGTCCCAAGCGGCGCGGACACGGTGGTTATGCAGGAGAATACGACCACCGACGGCAAGCAAATCACAATCGTAAAAGTGCCGAATAAAGGACAGTTCATCCGCGCCGGCGGGCTCGACTTCCGGGCCGGTGAAATTGGCCTCAAGGCGGGTCAAAGACTGACGCCGCGCGCCATCGGCTATGCCGCCAGCATGAACCATCCTTGGCTTACGGTACGGCGCAAACCGCGCGTCGCCATTCTCGCGACCGGCGATGAAATTGTCATGCCTGGCGATCCGATCGGCGCCAACCAAATCGTCAGCTCGAACTCCCACGCCCTCGCCGCGGCTGTGCAAAGCTATGGCGGCGAGCCCTTCAACCTCGGTATCGCGCCGGATGAACGGCAAGGCCTGAAGACCATGGCGGCCGGCGCGCGCGGCGCCGACATATTGGTAACGACGGGCGGCGCTTCGGTTGGCGATCACGACCTGGTGCAAAGCGTGCTGGGCGAGATCGGCCTCGAGTTGGATTTCTGGAAAATCGCCATGCGCCCGGGCAAGCCGCTGATATTTGGCCGCATCGGCGATACGCGCTTGCTTGGCCTGCCGGGCAATCCGGTATCCGCGCTGGTCTGCGCGCTGATATTCTTGCGCCCCGCCATTTTCCGTATGCTTGGCTTGGCGGATTCAGGATCAACAATATTGCCGGCGCAAATCGACTGCGCGCTGCCGGAAAATGACGAACGGCAGGATTATTTGCGCGCAACATTGCAAAGAGCGGATAACGGTGCGCTCGCTGTCACGCCATTTAAACGCCAGGACAGTTCGATGCTCTCTCTTTTGGCCAATTCCGAAGCACTCATCGTCCGCCCACCTTTCGACCCGCCCGTCTCCGAGGGCGACACGGTCAGTATCATTCCCCTGGCAGCCGGCTTCCCCGAAATCTAAATTCCATGTTAAAACGCGCTACTTGGCGCTGAATTCGTCTTGACAGCGAAAAAGAACTAAACTAGAACATTTCTTATTAGTTTCTATTTTGTTCATCGTCTGGAGGGCCTGCCATGTTGACCAAGAAACAGCTCGAATTGCTGCTTTTCATCGACGGTCATCTCAATAAACAGGGCACGGCCCCCTCTTTCGAAGAGATGAAAATGGCGGTGAACCTGAAATCCAAATCGGGAATTCACCGGCTTGTCACGGCGCTTGAAGAGCGCGGCTTCCTACGCCGCCTGCCGCACCGTGCCCGGGCTCTGGAGGTTCTAAAATTGCCGCCGTCACATGGCACGGAAGCTCCCCAGCACCAAAGCAAAGGCTTCCACCCGAGCGTCATCGAAGGGGATTTCAGCCAAAGCCGCAGCAATAATCGCGCCAGTGATGATTCGGCCAGCGTGTCCCTTCCTCTCTATGGCCGCATCGCCGCCGGCATGCCGATTGAGGCGCTCCGCGACGAGACTAATTTTATCGATGTGCCGACCGGATTATTGGCCAAAGGTGATCATTACGCTCTCGAAGTCGATGGCGATTCGATGATCGAGGCCGGCATTCTCGATGGCGATACGGCGATTATCGAACGTTGCGAATCAGCTGAAAACGGCGCCATCGTTGTCGCCTTGGTGGACGAATCAGAAGTCACGCTCAAGCGGCTCCGGCGCAAAGGTGAATCGATCGCGCTTGAGCCCGCCAATAAGACCTATGAGACGAGAATATTTGGGCCCGGCCGGGTGCGCGTTCAGGGTCGCCTCTCCGGCATCATGCGCGACTACAATTAGCGCTCCGGGCGCGGCGCCCACGGTCGGTTACCGCGCGCCTCGGCCACAGTTTGAACCCGCGCGCCCCCCGTTTCCAACCAGATCGCATGGGCGCCGTTGCGCCATAGGTCGAAACGGTCGATCACCGTGTGCGGAATATCGCAGCGGGTTTGCACCGGCACCAGGCTAACGACTAAATCCGCGCCAGCGCAATCCTCCGGCAGCGCACGTGCATCTTGCACGAAAGCGATTATTTGCCCGTCGATCTCTTGAACGCAGCCAAGCGAATCGCAACGCATACCGGGTGGCGCAATTGTGCCTTCGCGCCACGGCCACACCGATGATTCCTCCTGCCCGGATCGGCGCAACCAGATATCTCCGGCAAACTGGGCCCGGCGCTTGGACGAAAGCCAGAGCTCGCCATTCTCCGCCCGCGTGGCGATTAAGCGGCCGTCGCCGTCGATCAAAATGTCGGGCGCGCGGTGGGTGAGCGCCAGAACCAGGCCAGGCACGGCAAGCGCGATGCCGGCGAGACGCCAGGGCTTGCGCCAGATACAAAGCCAAACACCGCCTACCGCAATAAACGCGAGCGCCAGCGGCGGCATTGCGCCGGCATGAACCACGGAGCCCGGCAGACCCGCGACGCTACCGGCAACCCAATCCATTGCTTCCAATCCGAGCCCCATCGGCACCAACGCCAATTGTTCGAGGCCGAATGGCATCAGCAGCAATGCCAGCAAGCCCCACGGCATGACCCAAAGACCAGTGAGCGGAACGGCGGCAAGATTGGCGAGCAAACCATATTCGGCGAAACGGTTAAAATGGTAGATCGCAAATGGCGCGGTGGCGCCGCCGGCAATGATCGACGTGATTGCAACACCAAGAACATAAAGTAGCGGCCTGAATTTCAGAGAGGCGCCCGAGGCAAGCTTTGTCAAAGGCTGGCGCAATACCTCATAGGACGCGATCAGCGCCGCCGCAGCGGCAAAAGACATCTGAAAGCTCGGCCCCATCAGACTTTCGGGCCTGAGCAGCAAGAGAACAAATGCCGCGAGCGCGATCAGCCGCATCGAGAGCGACGTGCGATCCAGCATCACCGCCAGCAACACCAGACTGGTCATCATGAAGGCGCGCTGGGTCGGGATGCTGGCACCGGATAGAAGCAGATAGCATAAGGAGCCGATCAAGGCGGTTGCCGCGGCCCATTTCTTGATCGGATAACGCAGTGCAACCGGCTCAATGGCGGCCAGCAACAATCGGACAACGACAAAAATAATGCCTGCGACCAGGCCGACATGAAGTCCGGAGATGGCCAGCAAATGGGCCAAGCCCGAAGCCCGCATATTCTCTAATGTGGTTTTTGGAATGGCGCTGCGATCACCGGTCAAGAGCGCGGCCGCGAGGCCGCCGCTGCGCTCACCGAGCGCGGCAACAACACGGGCCGATATGCCATGGCGTAAATTACGCAGCCATACGGCAAATCCACGCTCTTGATTATCGTTCGCCGGCTCGAGCAATTGCGCCGCACCGTATGAAAAGCCAACCGCGCCAACACCTTTAAACCAGGATTGCCGGGCGAAATCCCACGCGCCGGGCGCCACCGGGCCAGGCGGCGGACGCAAGGATGCGCGCATACGGATATAATCGCCCGGCACCGGGCGGCGCGCGACGGGTTCAGCGCTCTCCGCCGAAAGCGGCGCAACATGAACCGTGATGCGCACACGGCGAGGCGTATCTTCAAGCGCGAGGCCTCTAATCGAGAGATCGTCCAAAATATAACGCTGCTGCCCAGCGCCAATTCCGCTTTCGACAAGGCGGCCGCGCACCTCGGTGGGGCCGATCTTTTCCGGCAATACCGGTGCAGCGACATGGGCACTGCGGAACTGCCCCGCCGCCACGCCGCAGCCGATAATGGCGACGCTGAGAAAGACCAGGACCAACCCCGTACGCCGGCGCGCCGCAATTGCCAGGGCAAATGCCAAACCCGCCCAAAGCGGCCCGAGCCAAATCGGCGGTTCGACGGGAAGTAGAAAATAACCGGCAACACCAAGGGCCAGAAATACTGGCGCCCACAGCAGCCAACGCTCACGTTCCGCCAGCAATATGCCACCGCCCACCCGCTCACGCGCGTGCGCAAAGGCACGGCCAAGAAAAATCAGGCCGCTGCTTAGGTTGGCTGCGGCCAAATCCATAGCGTATCCACACATGGTTGCGACATCGGATTCTTTACGCCCAAACATGCGAAGAGAGAACATTCCCCATCCCGCGTGGAATATGCTACATGCCGGGCTCCTAATCTGTTGCAACTCTAGCCTTAGAATGGTGACCAAGAAAGCATGACCGTCATCACACGATTTGCCCCTTCGCCAACCGGCTTCCTTCATATCGGCGGCGCCAGAACGGCGCTGTTCAATTGGTTGTATGCGCGCCACAACAAGGGGAAGTTTCTTCTTCGTGTTGAAGACACCGACCGCAAGCGCTCCACCAGCGAAGCGGTTCAGGCCATATTTGACGGTCTGAGCTGGCTTGGCCTCGAGCATGACGGCGCTGCGGTGATGCAATCCGAGGGTGCCGAGCGCCATGCCGCGCTGGCCCATCAATTGCTGGACGCGGGCAAGGCCTATCACTGTTGGTGCACGCCCGAGGAGCTCAGCGAAATGCGCGAGAAGGCGAAGGCCGAAGGCCGCTCGATGCGCTATGATGGCCGCTGGCGCGAGCGCGACCCAGGCGAGGCGCCCAAGGGCGTGGCACCGGTCATCCGCTTCAAGGCGCCGCTCGACGGCGAAACCGTGATCGACGACCTGGTACAGGGTCCGGTACGCACCGCCAACGAGCAGCTTGATGACATGATCCTGCTCAGATCTGACGGAACGCCAACTTATATGCTTTCCGTTGTCGTCGATGATCATGACATGCAAGTCAGCCATGCCATCCGCGGCGACGACCACCTCACCAATGCGGCGCGCCAAACACAGCTCTTTCTCGCCCTCGGCTGGAAAGTGCCGCGCTATGCGCATATTCCCCTTATTCACGGCTCCGATGGCGCCAAACTTTCGAAGCGCCACGGCGCGCTCGCGGTCGGCGCCTATGCCGAGATGGGCATTCTCGCCGAAGCGATGTGCAACTATCTGCTTCGCCTCGGCTGGAGCCACGGCGACGATGAGATAATCTCACGTGAACAAGCGACCGAGTGGTTCGACCTCGCCTCGGTCGGGCGCTCGCCGGCGCGCTTCGATATGGATAAATTGCTAAATCTCAACGGCCACTATATTCGTCATGCCGAAGACAGCAGATTGCTGGCCGACATTAAGCCGCATTTGGCTAAGTTCCTCGGACATGACGCCGACCCGGCCGCATTCCCGCGCCTTAAATCATTGCTGCCGAGCCTTAAGCCACGCGCCAACAGTCTCGTCGAACTGGCTGAAAAATCTTTGTTTTTATTCCACCAGCGCCCGCTTGCTATGGACAAAAAGGCAGCCAAGCTCATCCATGCCGGTAGCCAAGCGATAATTGCGAAACTTCTGATCGAATTGGAAGACGCCGAGCCATGGAGCATAGAGGGCTTGGAGGCGCTGATACGTAGCTTTGCCGATAGCCAATCATTGAAGGTTGGAATGGTTGCTCAACCCCTAAGAGCAATATTGACTGGAACAACTGCATCTCCTGGTATTTTTGAGGTGTTATTTTCACTTGGGCGTGAGGAATCGCTCAATCGCCTGAGAGACCATACCGGAGAAGTGCCCAGTTAAGCTTCCGACAATTGATAAATCGAGCCTTCGGGCCTATCATTGTAGGCAGAGGGCAACTAGTTCTCCGAGCGTTGAATCAGCCAGGATGCCGTTATTTGTCCAAATAATAATAAGGATAGTTCATGACCGCCGATGCACAGCGGGGCTCGACCCCCAATAACGCGACCTTTTCCCTGACGGACGATGCAACCGGCAATTCCACCGAACTACCGGTTATCACGGGGAGCCTCGGACCATCTGTTATTGATGTCCGCAGCCTTTACAGCGCCACGGGTAGATTTACATACGACCCTGGATTCACCTCGACCGGATCATGTGAGTCCAAGATTACCTATATCGATGGCGATGAAGGTATCCTTCTGCATCGCGGCTACCCGATCAGCGAGCTGGCGGAGAATAGCGATTTTCTCGAAGTCTCCTATCTGCTCCTCTACGGCGAACTGCCGAGCGAAAAGCAGAAAAGGGAATTTGACGATACGATTACCCAGCACACCATGGTGCATGAACAGATCAACTATCTGTTCCGCGGTTTCCGCCGTGATTCCCATCCCATGGCCGTGATGATCGGCGTGGTTGGCGCGTTAGCTGCATTTTATCACGACACCACGGACATTCAGGATCCGCGTCAACGGATGATCGCCTCGCACCGCCTCATCGCAAAGATGCCGACGATCGCCGCGATGGCGCATAAATATGCCATCGGCCAGCCTTTCGTGTATCCACGCAACGATCTGAGCTATTCCGAAAATTTCCTGCACATGTTGTTCGCCGTGCCGTGCCAGGATTATGAAATCAATCCGATTCAGGCGAAGGCGATGGACCGCATCCTCATTTTGCATGCCGATCACGAGCAAAATGCATCGACTTCAACAGTGCGTTTGGCCGGCTCCTCGGGCGCCAATCCTTACGCCTGTATCGCCGCCGGTATCGCAACGCTGTGGGGTCCGGCGCATGGCGGCGCCAATGAAGCGGTGGTGTTGATGCTCGACGAGATCGGCAGCGTCGAGCGTATCCCCGAATGCGTCGCCCGGGCGAAAGACAAGGACGACCCCTTCCGCCTGATGGGTTTCGGCCACCGGGTTTATAAAAACTATGATCCGCGGGCGAAGGTGCTGCACAAGACCTGCCACGAGGTGCTCGACGATTTGGGCCTGGATCATGAAATGTTCAACATTGCGCGCGAGTTGGAGCGGATTGCGTTGGAGGACGAATATTTCGTCGAGCGCAAACTCTATCCCAACGTCGATTTCTACTCCGGCATCATTTTAAAGGCGCTCGGCATTCCGCCGCACCTGTTTACCGTCATTTTCGCCTTGGCGCGGACGGTCGGGTGGATCGCGCAGTGGAACGAGATGATCGAAGACCCGCACCAGAAGATCGGCCGACCGCGCCAGCTCTATACCGGCGAGAAGCAACGCAGCTACGTTCCGGTCGGCCAGCGGGGATAAGCATGGGCGGGCGCGCAGGTAAAAAATTTCGCCGTAAAGCGGTCAAGTCAAGCGGGTCCGGTTCGCGCGCCCGCGCCGCCGACCCGTCTCGCGCTGCGCGCTATCCCTGGCACGCCTGGCCGGCCAACGACAACAAGCCGCCGGCCTGGCGCAGCGCGCTCGGCTGGGCGTTGGTCGGCATGGGAATCGGCTGCTTCGCCTTTGTTGCCGTTACGCTATTACTTTAGCGCCAATAACGCTCAGCTCGTCTCCACCAGTTCAATTTTATAGCCGTCCGGATCATCGACAAAGGCGATGACTGTCGTGCCGTGCATCATCGGCCCCGGTGGGCGCGGCAAATTAACACCTTCCGCGGCCAATTGTTCGCACGTGCCGTAAATATCAGGCACGCCAATGGCAACATGGCCAAATCCGTTGCCTAAATCATACGCATCGTCCTGATCCCAGTTATGGGTCAACTCAATGACTGTGTTGGACCCCGCATCGCCGTAACCGACAAACGCCAGGGTGAATTTTCCACCCTCATAGTCCGTGCGGCTTAGCAATTTCATGCCCAGCAGTCGCGTATAGAAATCGATCGAGCTGTCCAGATCCTTTACCCGGATCATGGTGTGAAGCATCCGCGCTCCTGAGCCTTTATCGCCCATATTCAATTCTCCTTGTTCGGTTGGTATTTCTTAATGACCCGCAAAACCGCCTCAGCCGCCAATTCACTTGGCGCCGAGCCGCCAATGCCCAATTGCCGTGACACGTTCCGGAAGCATTCGATTTGATCACGGCGCACTGTGGCGTCAAGCAATATGTTCTCCAGTGCAGGCGCAAGCTGTTCCGCGCTGCACGCCTCCTGAAGAAATTCCGGCGCAGCGCGGCGCCCGGCAACGATGTTTGCCAACGCCATGTGCGGCACTTTCACGATCCTCCGCGCCAAGGCGATGGTAATGGGGTTAGCGCGGTAAGCGACCACCATCGGCACACCCAAAATTGCCAGTTCCAATGTTGCCGTGCCAGACGATGTCAAGGCCGCGTTGCTTGCCGCCAAGGCGTCATATTTCGTTGATTGCACGCTGCCATCGACAATCAGCGATTTGACATTCCAGTGCGCTGCGGCGGCCTTGATCTCTGCCCTCAACGCCGGCATGGCCGGGATAACCACCCAGCGAAGGTCCCGGTGCGCCGCTACAGCATTTATCGTTTCGCCGAATATCGGCAAATGGCGTGAAATTTCGCCATGCCGGCTGCCCGGCAACATCGCCAACACGGAATCCTCAGCCGCTATACCATTGCGGCGGCGAAAGGCTGCGCCATCAGCATCTCCGACTTTTTCCTCGGCCAGCGGGTGACCGACAAAGGTGGTTTCGAGCCCCGTATTTGCAAAACACTTTTCCTCGAAAGGAAAGAGCAACAACAGATGGGCCAGAAATTCGGCAATCTTCTGTGCCCGCCCGGCGCGCCAAGCCCAAACCTGCGGCGCAACATAATGTACAACCGGGATGCCGCTTCCTTTCAGGCGCTTGCCAACGCGAAAATTGAAGTCAGGCGCATCTATGGTGACGACCGCGCTAGCCGCCATGTGTCGGGCCGCGCTCTCGGTTTGCCGGATGCGGCGAAGAAGTTTTGGGATATGCGGCAGGATCTCAAAAATGCCCATGAGCGAGAGTTCACGCATGGCAAAAAGACTTTCCAACCCCTCGCCTTCCATATGCGCGCCGCCGACACCGGCGAATCTGACTCGGCCTTCTGTCTGCTTTTTCAGCGCCGCCATCAAACGTGCGCCGATAATGTCACCAGACGCCTCGCCAGCGATCAGAAATATGAGCGGGGTATCGTCTGAGGCGTTTTGCACGCCTAAATTCCGACGACGAACAAGCCAAGTCTGTTCGCTTCCGCAACAACCTCGGGGCGATCCAGAATAAGTGACTGGCCCGCCTCAACCGCAATACCGTTCAGCCCTGCCTCGGCGGCGTGCCGAACGGTATCGGCGCCAATCGTCGGCAAATCGGCGCGGCGTTCCTGCTGCGGTTTTTTAAGCTTTACCAGAACGCCGCCCTCGCCTTCCCGTTTCAGGGCGGCGCAGCGCTTGAGCAGCGCATCCGTCCCTTCCACCGCCTCAACGCCGAGCACAACGCCCTGCTGTACGACAACCGCCTGGCCGACATCCAATGCGCCCAAGGATTGGGCTACGCGCGCCGCCATTTCGATATCTGTGCGGTCGCCTTCGCTCGGGATTCGCTCGCTCATATTCCCGCCCGGTGCGGCAACGTCGCTTAACAAATCATCCGCCCCGACAACGCGAAAATTCTCGCTTTCCAACTCCTCAACCAGAAGCGAAAGGATCGCATCGTCGCCCTGCCCGGCGGCTTTTCGTATTTTTCCCAGGAGTTTGATAGCGCGCATGTCGGGTTTGAGTTTGGAGAAAGATGGCCGGCGCACCGGTCCGGCGAGAACGACCTCCTCGCAATGCTCCGCCTTCAAACGCTTGATGGTCGTACCAATCTTACCAAGCGGAACCCACATATGAGCCACGCCTTCACAGGTCTTCGGGTCGGTCTCATTCTCAAAGGCGATTACGAACACGTCGCGCCCCGACGTAAGGCATGACTGCACGATACGGGCCGGGAGCGGCCCGCCGCCAGCCAAAACCCCGAGTTTAGTTGGCACCGTCCCCCTTCGGCTGGCAAATCGGACGGGTGCTTTCCTTTTGGATAAAATCGACAATATCCATGACCGGTTCAATCGCGTTGAACAAATCAGACACGTCCGCCAAACGCTCCGTCATTGTGCCTTCCTGGGCAAACAGCAGACGGAAGGCGCGGCGCATGTCGTGGATGACATCCCGGCCAAAACCCCGCCGCTTCAGCCCGACCAAATTCAATCCCGCCAGTCGCGCGCGGTCTCCCATTACCGACCCATAGGGAATCACATCGTGCTCAACGCCGCTCATACCGCCGACGATGGCGTGGCGGCCAATGCGCACATATTGGTGGATGGCTGAAAGACCACCCAAAATGGCCCAGTCACCAACGGAAACATGGCCGCCAAGAGCGGCATTGTTGGCCAAAATAACATGGTCGCCGAGTTGACAATCATGCGCCACATGGGACGCCACCATAAAGAGGCAACTTTTGCCGACACGGGTGATCATGCCACCACCCTCGGTGCCCGGATTCATGGTCACATGTTCGCGAATGACGTTGTTCGCGCCGATCTCCAAGACCGACGGTTCGCCGGCATATTTCAAATCCTGCGGCGGCAGCCCGATGGAGGAAAACGGATAGATCACCGAACCTTCGCCCACATTCGTATGACCATCGACGACCACATGCGAAATGAGGCGCACGCCGGCGGACAGGTTTACATTTTCGCCAACAACACAATAGGGGCCGACAATCACATCTTCGGCAAGCTCAGCCCCAGGGGAAACAATCGCAGTGGCGTGAATGTCCGTCATGTGTCTTCCAAAATCATCGCGGCATAAGTCGCCTCGGCCGCTACTTCGCCGTCAACTTTTGCGACCGCCTCAAACTTCCAGACATTACGCCGCTTGTGTTTTTTTATCACATGCACAAATAGCTGATCGCCGGGAAATACCGGCCGGCGAAAGCGGCAATCATTCACGGACATGAAGTAAACAAGCTTGCCGGCCATGGCAGGCCCCAGCGTTTTAACAACGAGCACGGCCGCCGTCTGCGCCATCGATTCAATGATCAAAACGCCGGGCATGACAGGCCGGCGCGGAAAATGCCCCTGAAAATATGATTCATTGATCGACACATTTTTTAGACCGATAGCACTTTCATCCGGTACGACCTCGACAACCCGGTCAATCATTAAAAAGGGATATCTGTGCGGTATCGCCTCTATGATCTGCTCAATATCGAGGCTTTCAACCACATCATTCTCTTGTGATTCGCTCATAAATTCATTTGTCCTTATTTACCAACCTGGACAGCATAATGGATTGGCGGTGCCAGTCCGTGATTGGTACGGCCGGTGTGCCGCCCATCGTGGCGCCCGGAGGAATATCTTTCGTCACACCGCTTTGCCCCGCGATCTTTGCGCCCGCACCGACCGTGACGTGACCAATCACGCCGACCTGCCCGGCAATAAATACAAAGTCACCAAGTTTCGCGCTTCCGGAAACGCCTGCCATCGCCGCAATCACACACCCTCTACCCAGTTCCACGTTATGCGCAATCTGAACCAGATTGTCGAGCCAGCACCCTTGGCCAATAACGGTATCATGGCCACTGCCCCGATCAACCGTCGAATTAGCGCCAATTTCCACATCATCGCCGATGATGGCGCGCCCCAATTGAGGTACCTTGGTATGTCCTGCCGGATCCGGAAAAAAACCGAACCCTTCCTGACCAATACGCACACCGGGAAATATATGCGTGCGGCTGCCGACCAGACAATGGCTGAGTGAAGAACAGGTGCCAACGGTTGTATTGTCACCGATTTCGACCGCCGGACCGATCACGACATTGGCTTCGATCAGGCACTTTTCTCCGATAACGGCGTTGGCGCCAATTACCGCGCCGTGTTCAATGCGGCTCGATTTACCAACCACCGCGCCTTGCTCAATAAATGCCGTTTCTGCGATCCCCGGTTCCGGCGGCAAAACGGGGTAGAATGCCCGCGCCGCCAACGCATATGATTTGTAGGGCTGCTTCGAAAGCAGCAGCGCTATCCCCTCGGGCGCACGATTAGCCAGTTCTGGAGCGACAATACAAGCCGCAGCCTTTGTGTTTTCAAAGCTTGAAATATATTTTCGATTATCGAGAAAACTCAGCTGATCGGCACCGGCATTTTCCAATGGTGCGACATCGGACAACAGCATACCTGGATCGCCGCTCGCGCCAATCTCAGCCTCCGCAACGTCAGCCAGTTCGGCTAGCGTAAAAGGTCCCACACGTGTATGAAAACGCGGATCCGCCATGATCGCTTGTCAGTTCAGCCCGAATTCCAGCGTTAGGTCGGGTAATCGCTCGTCCAGGCGTTTAAGAACCTCGCGCGAAATTCTTAGTTCTTTGTCGACATAAAGTGTCTGCGCCTGAGGAAGAACCAATGTAATTCCTTTTTCTTCCGCAATCTTACCTATGATTTTCGAAATTTCGACCTGTAGAAGCCGCACCCCGCCGGCATAAGCTTGATCCAGTTCGCGGCGGCGGTCCGCGACGATACGTTGAACGGTCGCGACATCGCCCTCAAAGTCACGTCTGCGCTTAGCGTAGGCTTCAGGTGAAAGCACCGAGCGTTGCTTGGCAAGTTCTTGTTCAAGCTCGCGCAAACGCCCCTTTTCTGCGGAAATTTCGCCCTGATACCGCGTCCGCCGCGCCTCAATTTGTCCCTGAATTGATTTTGCCGCCAAAGCCTCGCGCATGATGGCCTGTATTTCCACGATGCCAATGACGGCCGGCTTAATGTCTTGCGCATTCGCCAGGGACACAAAGCTTTGAGGCAAAAGCGCTGTAAACAAGAGCAGGGACAGGACAGCGAAATATCGGACAATTCTCAAAATCTTGCTCCAAAACTAAATCTGAAATTTTCAGTTTCGTCGAAACTCTCTTTCTTCACGGCGCGCGCATAATCGATGCGAATTGGGCCGAAGGGAGACGCGTAGGAAACGCCAACGCCAATTGATGCCCGGGGTTTCCCCGAATCCAACACATCGGAGCCAGTATCATCTATATCAGAAAGCGCACCAACATCTGCGAATAGAGCGCCATCCACATCCAGATCTTTGGTCAAATTGAGCGGCACCGTCACCTCTGCTGTGGCGGCGTAAAACATGTTTCCGCCAAGTGAATCGCCGGTATTGCGATCTCGCGGACCAACACCGCCAGGCACAAAGCCGCGCAAATTGGAGCCGCCCAAAAAGAATCTATCATTGATGCGCACGTCTTCACCCAGGCCGACAATATAGCCTTCTTTCAAACTGGCATTGGCAATCAAATTCGACCAGAACGGCCAATGATAGGTATAGGTCAACGTATGCTTTAAATAATGTACGTCGCCGCCAAGGCCCGCCCCTTCCTGGCCAAATTGAATCATAAAGCCTTCTGTCGGCTTGATGCGGCTGTCGCGTTTATCGAGGGTGAGGGTATGGCCGAGCGAAGAGGTTGTCGACGTACCTTCCTGGTCTTTGACTATTCTTGAAGCGTCATCATCGACATTGCTGATTTTGTCCTGGCGCAAGGTATACACCACCCCGTGGCGAAGGTCTTCCGCGACGGTGTAGTTGGCGCGCAAACTTGAACCCAAGGTATCCTGATCAAACGAACTCTCATCTTGGAAGTCGACATTCTTGCGGAACACGTCGAAACCGGCAGCGATATCGCGATCGAGGAAATATGGTTCGGTAAAATTGAGATCAATCTCCTGGCGACGCGTTGAGAAAGTTAGCCCGAGGCGCAAATCTTGCCCTCGCCCCAAGAGATTACGCTCGCGGATACTGACATCGCCGAGGAAACCGTCGAGTGTAGAGATGCCCGCGCCAAAACTCAGTTCACCGGTCGATTTTTCCGCCACAGCGACAGTTAGAATGGATTGGTCCGGTTGCTCGCCTTGCTCTGAATCGATCCTTACCTCTTCGAACAGACCTAAATTTCGGATATTCTGACGCGACCGTCTAATTTTAGCAGCGTTGAAAGCATCCCCTTCCACGAGGCGGAATTCCCGCCTAATAACTTTATCCAGAGTGCGCACATTACCAATAATATCGATACGCTGAACATAAACGCGCGGCCCCTCGTCAATCTCATAGGTCACATCAATCAAACGCTGCTCGCGATCGCGCTTTATCCGGGGGCGAATATCCACGAACGCGTAACCTAAATTACCGACTGAATCGGTCAGTGCTTGAATTGAATCTTCTACTTCATCGGCATCATACCAATCGTCCGATGTAGTGGTCAGAGCCGGCAGCAGAGACGCCGCATTTAAATCGCGCAACTTACTGTTGATACTAAGATTGCCAAACCGATAACGCTCGCCCTCTTCAATCGTAAAGGTGACATAAAAATCTTTTCTGTCGCGCGTTAATTCCGCAACCGCGGAGATCACGCGAAAATCCGCATATCCCCGGCTTAAGTAGAATTTTCTCAGCAGCTCACGGTCAAACGTCAAACGATCCGGATCATAGGTATCGTCGCTGGTCAGGATTCGCCACCAAGCAGACTCTCGCGTTTGAATTTCGTCACGCAAATAGCCATCGTCGAAGCGCTTATTGCCGACAAAGCTAATACGCCGCACGCCGGTCAACGGCCCTTCGTCAATTTCGAACACCAAATCAACTCTGTTTTGCGCCAGTTGAATGACTTTAGGTTCGATTTGGGCAGCGAATCGTCCGCTTCTGCGATAGACCTCGATCAATCGCTGAACATCACTCTGCACGCGGGTCCGGGTATAGACAACGCGCGCGCGAAGCTGTGTCTCAGCCTCGAGCGCTTCATCATCAATGCGCTGGTTGCCCTCGAAGGCGACGCGGTTGATGATCGGATTTTCGACCACCCGCACGATCAACGCTTGGCCTTCTCTACGAATTGTCACATCGGCGAAAAGACCTGTGGCGAACAGGCCTTTTAGGGAGTCGTTGATTTCCCTGGCATCGAACACGTCCCCCACTGCAGTCGACAGATAGGAGCGAACGGTATCCGCCTCGATGCGTTCATTGCCCTCCACCAACACTTCATTGATAACGGATTGGGCTCTGGCATTGGGTACGGAAAATCCGACCAATACAGCCAGAGCCAGAATCATAAGCCCTGCTGCGCAGCGAGAGAAATATCCAAATCTAGACATGTCGGCCTAACGTACTTTCTCATTGCAAGTCGTCACGAGGCCAACCCAAGAATATCCTTGCCTGTCACCCAGACCATCAACGCGATTATTAGGACCAAGCCTACAGTTTGGCCAATATTTTGAATTTGCGGCTTGAGCGGCCGTCCCATCAGGGCTTCGAAGAAGTTAAACAACAGGTGGCCGCCATCCAGAACCGGGATCGGCACGAGATTAATCAGCCCGAGACTAATCGAAATGACGGCCAGAAAAAACGCCAATCCTGCTATTCCGCCAGCCGCCACTTGGCTTGACATGACGGCAATACGAATGGGACCACCTAAGTCACTAGTCGAGCGCGACCCGGCAATCATTTGCCCGACTGCCTTGCCGGAGGCAGTGATGACATAAACGGTCTGTTTCACGGCCTGCCATATGGCGGTACCGGGATCATGCTTTGTGAATGCGACCCCTGGTACGCTTATGCCGAGTTGCGGCCGTTCCGTTTGGTTGCCAAAGGTGTCTTGTGCGGCGACCATGCGCGGCGCCGCTTGCAGCGCCACTTCACTACCATCGCGTAGCACAACGATATCAAGCGTATCGCCCAAATTCATTTGGACTGTCGCCTGAATATCTTCAAAACGGGTTATTTCCTGCCCGTTGATTCTGATAAATTCATCCCCGGCGACCAGGCCGGCTTCATCGGCGGCGCTATCTTCAAGAACGGCGCCAACGATGGCCGGTGTGAACTGCTGGCCAACGGTGGCAAATAGGACTGCGAAAATTGCGATCGCCAGAATGAAGTTTGCCACCGGCCCGGCGACCGCGACGGCAGAGCGCTGACCGACACTTTTATTGTGGAAGCATTTTGCCGATTCTTCCGGCGACATTTCCTCCACCGTCTCGGCTGGCGTGGTGCTCGCGGCATTGGCGTCGCCGACGAATTTCACATATCCGCCAAGCGGCAGAAGGCTGAATTTCCAGCGCGTGCCATGACGATCATTGATGCCGAACAATTCCGGGCCAAAGCCGATCGAAAAAACCTCGACACTTACCCGGTTCGCGCGCGCGACCAGATAGTGACCAAGCTCGTGGAAAAACACCACCGGCGTAATCACGGCTAAAAACGGCCAAATATAGTTCAGCTTTTCGACAATAATATCCATTTTGACCTATCGATATGAACGTGACAGCGATATGCAAGCCACTCTGGCAACTCCAGCCAAGCTATACATGACATTTTATCACCGGCACGCAAGGGCCACTCGATATCACCGATTTTAAGCCACTTTCTCGGCAACGAATCCGTTTCCCCGGGCAGGCATGAGTCTAGGTTCCAAACCGGTGCATTTCAAGGCTGGCCTGCACCGGCTAAGAGATTGATTTAAGGAACAGATACGCCAAGGGCGCGAAATACATCCTGGCGCGCCATTTGGGCACAGTCCCACAATTCACGGCGCCCCCGCGTGGTTCGCCTGGCGAGACGCGATTCGTCACTCGGAGAAACCAGGGTAATCCGTATTTTACCCGCCAATTCGCTGGAATCTTGCAGCAAATCCATCGTTTTGTTGAACAATTTATCTTCATTCAGCAGCTTCTGGCGCAATGCCTCAGGGTGGAACGCAAGTACGAGCCTGCCCAGGGCACGAAGAAATCCCTTCTTGCCGTTACGCCGGAAGTTCAGATTGCGCGTCGTCACAACAGTGATATCCGTGCATCCCGCCGCAATTGCCCTCAACAACGGAATTGCGTCGCTTACCCCGCCATCAACGTATTTTCCGCCGTCAATTTCCACCACACGATTATAAAATAGCGGCAGGGCTGAGGTCGCACGAAACAACTCATACATGAGATTGCCACTCGCATCCCAACCGCCTATGTCCTTGCTCGTCACTTCAACGGGCTCAGCCGTGAGCCTATCCGTCACGACAACATGTAATATTGTGGGCGATTTGATTACCGCTTTCACATCGAGCGGAAACTCGGCGTGGCGCAGTACCTTGTCGACGAGATGATCAATATCAACGATCTTGTTAAGCCGCCAATAGCGAATGAAAGGCGAGGATTTGTTGAGGTGGTCGGCATAACCGGCAGCGACCAGGTCTGTTTGCCCGGACATCAAATATGCGGCGTTAATTGCGCCGGCGGAGGATGCAAATATGTGTGAGAAACTGCCGGCCATCCCGGCATCCGCGAGTGCGCTCATGGCGCCGGCGGAATATATACCGCGCATGCCGCCGCCTTGCACGACGAGGCCCCGGACTTCAGCCGCCATATTTCAGTTTCCGGTCCAAGTTAGCAGCGTCGCGGAACCACCAGCTAAAAGAACTGCAAAGGCGAGTATCGGCGCAACCAGTATCAAGCTGTCGAGCCGATCCAAGGCGCCGCCATGGCCGGGCAGCCAGGTGCCACTGTCCTTCACGCCAAAATATCTTTTCACGCCGGATTCGGCCAAATCGCCGACTTGGGAGCATAGCGAGAGAAGCGCACTTGCAAGCGCAATAAGCAGCAATTCCACGCTGCCCCCAAGCAGACCCACGGCTTGCAGCAATAATGTTAAAACAACGCCCATAAGAGCGCCCGTCGCCAATCCGCCAATCGCCCCCGCCCATGTTTTCTTCGGACTGATACGGGGCGCAAGACTGGCGCCACCGATCAATTTTCCAAATATATAGGCGCCGGAATCAGTTGCCCACACGACGACAAACAACCAATAAACCGTTGCGAGCCCGAGCGCCTCTTCTGCTCGCAGCCATATGATCGAAACCATCGATAAAATAAAAATAAATACACCGGCTGCCGTCCAGAGCGGGCTGTTGCGCTCAAACCTGGCAACTGCCCCGACGGTAACGGCACCGCCTGCGCCCACCACCAACGCGATCTCGGCGTCCCAAACCGCAAATACAGCACCGCTCAACGCCACAGTCGCGATCGCCAGCAGCAAAGTTCCGGGCGAACGGCGTGGACAACACATCCTGATCCACTCAAATGTGACAATGGCCGTTAGCCCCGTGACCACCGCCAAAAAGGTGATTCCACCAGCATAGACGGCAGCCACTGCCGAGATCGCCAAAATTATCGCTGTGAGTAAGCGCGGGCCCAGCGAAGCCGAGGCCTGTCTAATCGCCGCTGCCACCGTATCGGCGCTCGCGGCGCTGATATTCCTGAACGGCCTGCTCCAGATGTTCGTGCTTAAAGTCCGGCCACAAAATCGAGGTAAAGACAAACTCGGTATAGGCCGACTGCCAGAGCAGGAAATTACTGATCCGTTGCTCACCGCTGGTGCGAATGATGAGGTCAGGATCCGGCAGCTCCTGCGACTGCAGATAGCTTTCCAACAATGGCTCGCTGATATCTTCAGGCGCATGACTGCCGGCACGAACATCATCAGCGAAGGCGCGAACCGCATCGAGAATTTCCTGCCGGCCGCCATAATTGATGGCGACGGTGAAATTCAGCCCCGTATTGTCTTTGGTATTTTCTTCGGCTTCCACGATAAGGCGGTTGATATCGCTATCGAGTCTTGAGCGGTTTCCGATAAAGCGAATGCGCACACCCTCGCGGCCGAGACTCGCTATTTCGCGGCGGATATAAAGCCGTAGAAGACCCATAAGGTCGTCGACTTCACTCGCCGGGCGCTTCCAGTTTTCCGACGAAAACGCATAGATTGTCAGATATGAAATTCCGATATCTTTGCAGCTTCGCACGGTAGAGCGCACCGCCTCCGCACCCTGCTTATGCCCGGCAATACGCGGCAAACCGCGCGCGCGCGCCCACCGGCCATTGCCATCCATGATAATCGCGACATGGTTCGGCACCGGTTGCTGGTCATCAAAGGCAGGTGCTACAGCCATGCCCTCAGACCTGGAGAATTTCGCTTTCCTTGCCTTCATGCGTTTCAACTATTTTCTTAATGACGTCGTCGGTCATCGTCTGAATTTCATCCGACCAAATCTTGGCGTCGTCCTCACTGAGATCGCCGGCCTTTTCCATTTTTTTCAACTTGTCCATGCCATCGCGGCGCACATTGCGCACGGACACTTTTGCCTGTTCAGAATATTTACCGGAAATTTTGGCCAGTTCCATACGGCGCTCTTCATTTAGCTCAGGAATGGGAATGCGTAGATTTTGTCCGTCAATGATGGGATTGAGGCCGAGGCCCGAATTCTGAATAGCCTTCTCGACCGCCCGAACCTGCGATTTGTCCCATACTTGAATGCTGATCATCCGAGGTTCCGGCACGTTAATGGTCGCAACCTGGTTTAACGGCATTTCGGCGTCATAGGCGATTACCACGATCGGCTCGACCAGGCTCGCCGATGCGCGGCCGGTTCTCAGGCCGGAATATTCCTGCCGCAATACCTCCAGCGCGCCGTTCATGCGGCGTTGTAAATCATCAATATCTGGTTCTTCTGCCATTGGATCACTCCCGCTCGCCAATGATTGTAAAAGCACCCTCGCCCTTCACGACGGCAGCCAAACCGCCGGGCCGGCGAATGGAGAATACGACAATAGGAATTTTATTTTCTCTCGCCAATGAAATCGCCGAGGCATCCATCACCTTGAGATCACGCGCCAGCACATCCAAATAACTCAAACTGTCGAAGCGTTCCGCGCTGCTGTCTGTTTCGGGGTCGGCGGAATATACGCCGTCAACCTTGGTCCCTTTAAAGAGGGCATCGCAACCCATTTCAGCCGCTCTCAACGCTGCCGCCGAATCCGTCGTGAAAAAAGGATTTCCGGTGCCTGCGGCAAAGATAATCAAACGCCCCTTATCCATGTGGCGAATGGCGCGGCGGCGGACATAGGGCTCGCACACGGTTGCCATCGGAATGGCCGACAAGACGCGCGTCTGGATGTCTAATTTTTCCAGCGCATGTTGCATGGTCAACGCATTCATCACGGTGGCCAACATGCCGACATAATCGGCGCTGGCGCGTTCCATGCCAGCAGCGGCGCCGGAGATGCCGCGAAAAATATTGCCGCCACCGACGACGACGCAAACCTGTACGCCCTGGCGATGAACTTCCGCGATGTCCGCGGCGATGCGATTTACCGTTTCGCTGTCGATGCCGTATGAATTATCCCCCATCAGCGCTTCCCCGGAGACCTTGAGGAGGATGCGGTGAAATTTATTGCCAGGGCTCATATCTTCTCCACAGCAGCATCGCCGTTTATTGCGGTAACCGCTTATTTACGAGCCGGTATTTCCGCTGGGGGTGCGGAATTAACGCGCCGGCCGGTTCCAACCCGAATCGTTCGAACCGTTACAGTTTTACACCAAAGAACGCACGGCCTCCATGGTTCAGAACATGCAGCACAGAACAGTAAATCAGTGACAGCTATTTTAGTTGCGCCGCCACTTCACTGGCGAAGTCGCTTTCTTCGCGCTCGATACCTTCTCCGAGTTCAAAGCGCTCAATAGCGCTGACCTCAACGGCAGTGCCCAAATCCTTTTCGGCCTGCTCCACAATTGCTGAGACTTTAGATTCACCATCGATGACAAAGGTCTGATTTAGAAGAACAACCTCTTCATAGTATTTACGCAACCGTCCCTCAACCATCTTTTCGACAATCTCGGGCGGCTTGCCTGAACCTTCCGCCTGATCGCGCAGAACGGCGCGCTCACGATCGAGTTCCGCACTGTCCAGATCGGCGACCGAGATCGCTGTCGGGTTCGCCGCCGCCACATGCATGGCGAGCTGGTGCCCGAGTTTGCTCAATTCGGCGCTATCGCCCTCTGAGCTGATCGCCACCAATACGCCGATCCGGCCCAATCCCGGCGCCGTCGCCGCATGGATATAACTACTGACAACACCCTTCTCTACCGAAAGGCCCGCCGAACGCCGGAGATTGATATTTTCGCCGATCGTCGCCACCAGTTGCTTTATCTCGCTGTCGACGTCGCGCCCGGTACCCGGATAGTCGGCGACACGCAATTTATCGATATCACCGCCGCAGCTCAGCGCCAGGGCGGCGGTTTCGCGCACCGCGGCCTGAAAATCCTCATTGCGCGACACGAAATCGGTTTCGGAATTGACCTCGACCAATGCGGCTGAATTATCGCCGGCGGAGAGACCGATCAGCCCTTCCGAAGCAACGCGCCCCGCCTTCTTGGCGGCGGCGGCGAGGCCCTGCTTGCGCAGCCAATCAACGGCCGCTTCGATATCGCCCGATGTCTCGCCCAGCGCCTTTTTGCAGTCCATCATCCCGACGCCGGTTTTCTCACGTAGTTCCTTGACCAGTGCTGCCGTAATCTCGGCCATGGTTCCTAACTCCTTAGCTCATGCTCCGGCGGTGCCGGAGCATCCGCTCAATAAATTATTGTGCCTTACTCAGCCACGCTTGGCGTTGCTTCCGCCGTTTCTTCGGCTGCCGCCTTAGCGGGCTCAGCCGCAACTTCCACGACGGGTTCTGCTGCAGGCTCCGGTGCTGCTTCCGCTGCACTTTCAGCCGCCGGTGCCGCATCAGGTTCAGCAACCTCGGCCGGCAGTTCCTCCACCGGCGCCTCCTCTGCTTCGCCGATATCGACGCCGGAATCGACCATTTCCTGCTGCAGCCCGTCAATAATGGCGCGGGCAAAGAGATCGCAATAGAAATTCACCGCCCGGATGGCGTCATCATTTCCCGGAATGGGATAGTTGATCAATTCCGGGTTGCAGTTGCTGTCGACGACGGCGACAACCGGGATACCCAATTTGCGCGCCTCCATGACGGCAATATCTTCTTTATTCGTATCTATCACGACCAAAATATCCGGCACGCCGCCCATATCCTTGATACCGCCGAGCGCCCGGTCCAGCTTGTCGCGCTTGCGCGTGAGCTGTAGCACTTCCTTCTTGGTCAGGCCGAGATTTTCGTCGCCAAGCTGTTCTTCGAGGCTGATCAGGGTCTTGATCGAACCGGAAACCGCTTTCCAGTTCGTCATCATACCGCCGAGCCAGCGGTGATTGACGTAATATTGGCCACAGCGCCGCGCCGCATCCGCGACCGGCTCCGAGGCCTGGCGTTTGGTGCCGACAAACAGCACCCGGCCACCGCCGGCGGCAACATCGCGCAGCGCGCCCAGCGATTGATGCAGCAAGGGAACGGTCTGCTGCAAATCGAGAATATGTACGCCATTACGCACGCCAAAAATATAGGGGCCCATCTTCGGGTCCCAGCGGCGTGTTTGATGACCGAAATGAACGCCGGCTTCCAATAGCTGGCGCATGGTGAACTCTGGCAGAGCCATGTGACTTCCTTCTCCGGTTATGCGTCCGCGGAGTTGGTCCGGAGCGATCCTCCGAACACCGGAGCGGCAGACGCCATATCACGGCGCGCACCGCATATCCGCGTGCGAGATGCCCGTGCACAGCACGGGTGCGGGTTAAATACGCCTGAGCGGCCCAATAGGCAAGTCAATAAGGTGCGTTTTGCAGGTCTTTTACGCTTAAAACCCCAGGAAGTGCGTCAATTTCGGCGCGAACTGCCGGTGACAGCGCATAGCTCTCTTTGAGGGTCAATTCGACATCGCCGCGCTGCGGCGTCTTAACCACGAACATGATCCGCCCGGCTCCTGTTCCTTGCCGCTCCAATATGGATTTGAGCGGCGCCAGAGGCGTGCTTTCGGCGAATTGAATCTCGAGCCCCTTCATGCGGACCACCGCCTTGCGCTCCAGATCCTCCGCACCCTGGGCAGTGAGCTTCACCGAATCGCCTTCCGCCCGGATATTCGCCCGAATCAACAGAAAGCGGCCGGGCTCAAGATGCTCGCGCGCGCTGCTGAAGGCTTCCTGGAAGAAGGCAACCTCATAACTTCCAGTGGGGTCCGATAATTGCACAAAGGCGAAGCGGCGGCCGTTTGAATCGCGCTCCTGAACATTGAGCACGACCCCAGCCACCTGAACGCTGCTCACGCCGTCATTGGCGCGTTCGACAAGCTGCGCACATTCAGTGGTGTTGAGCCCGTCCAACACTGTCGCGTAGGCCTCAAGCGGATGTGAGGAAAGGTAAAAACCGATGGCTTCCTGTTCATAATTCAGGCGCTCAAGCGGCGGCCAATCCGGGATATCGGGCAGCACCGGCTCCGGCATACCCATATTGGGGCCGGAGCCGAACAAGGAATCCTGGCCGCTATTGCGGTCCGCGCTCTCGCCATGACGTATAAGCAGCTCGACGGCTTCGAAGAGTTTGCGCCGATTAGGCTCCAAATTGTCGAACGCACCGGCGCGCACCAGGTTTTCCAACTGGCGCTTATTGACCACACCGGCACCCATGCGCGATGTGAATTCAAACACGCTTTCAAACGCGCCGCCGGACTCGCGCTCGGCAACAACGGCGCGCATCGCCGCATCGCCAACATTCTTTACCGCCGCCAGGGCGTAGCGAATGGCCGTACCATCCTCGACCGAAAAATTCACGCCCGACGCATTAATATCCGGCGCCAGAAGCGTAATGCCGATGCGTTCCAACTCCTGGCGGAAAACGGCAATTTTGTCGGTGTCCTTGAGTTCGAATGACATCGAGGCAGCCATGAATTCGACCGCGTAATTGGCTTTGAAATAGGCCGTCTGATAGGCCACCAGGGCATAGGCCGCCGCGTGCGATTTGTTGAAGCCGTAATCGGCAAATTTCGCTACCAATTCGAAAATCTGGCTGGCCTTTGCTTTGGCGATGCCGCGATCCATCGCGCCCTGCACGAAGACCTCGCGCTGCGCATCCATCTCCGATTTGATCTTCTTGCCCATGGCGCGGCGCAACAGATCGGCTCCGCCGAGGCTGTAGCCGGAAAGCACCTGGGCGATCTGCATGACCTGTTCCTGATAGACAATAACGCCGTAAGTCTCGCGCAATATGCCTTCCAGACTTTCATGCATATAGTCCGGTTCTTCCTCGCCATGCTTACAGGCGATGAATTTCGGGATATTTCCCATCGGTCCCGGCCGGTAGAGGGCAACGAGGGCGATAATGTCTTCGAATGTGTCGGGCTTCATGCTGCGCAGCACATCGCGCATGCCGGAGCTTTCCA
>JABIXB010000266.1 GCA_018666805.1 Rhodospirillaceae bacterium
AGATTCATGGACCGCATATGGCAGTCAATGCGCTGCGTTGCAACGCCCAAGCGTTCCGGCTAGGTTATTTAATGTTCCGTGGGCGCAGAAATTTTGCCTGCGTGGCCGGCCGAACGGCGGATCGGATCGGCTCTTAGCGGCGGAATCCCTCAACCGGAGGCGGCGCGCGGTGGCGTGCCGGCCAATTTCGGAGCCGTGAAACAAAGCTGCTTGCCTAGCCTAGGCCAGCCTTGCCGAGGAGAGCCTAACGCCGTGATTCCAGCGCAGATTGGCAGGATGGTTACAGCCGTAACCACCGGCGTAACCGCAGTCCTGGTAGTCGCCATTGCCCTTGTTGCCGCCCGTCCGCTGCTGGCCGGTGATGTGCTTGTCTTCGCTGCCGCCAGCACCACCGAGGCGCTCGAGGCGGCGGCGGCGCAATTTTCGCGCGGCGGCGAGGACCGGGTGCGCGGCGTTTTCGCCGGCTCATCGCTGCTCGCCAAGCAGATCGACAATGGCGCGCCGGCCGATATCTATCTCTCGGCCAGTTCCGCCTGGATGGATTATCTCGGCCAACGCGGCCGCATCGACAAAGCGTCGCGCCGCGATCTGTTGGCCAACAGCCTGGTCGTGATCGCGCCTGGCGATGGCACCCATATTGATGTGGTGGAATTCGAGGTCGATATCGTGGCGCGGTTGGGCGATGGCCGCCTTGCCATGGGCGATCCCGACCATGTCCCGGCCGGTATCTATGCGCGCCAGGCACTGGCCTCGCTTGGTCTCTGGCCGGCGCTCGAGGATCGCCTGATCCGCACCAATGATGTGCGCGTGGTGCTGCGTATGGTGGCGCGCGGCGAGGCGCCGCTCGGCATCGTCTATGCCAGCGATGCCGTCGCTTTTGCCGGCGTGCGGGTGGCGGGTATGATCCCCGAGACGGGGCACGATCCGATCCGTTATCCCGTTGCACTGGTCGTGGGTAATGACAATCCGGCGGCGCGGCGCTTCCTCGATTTTCTCGCCACGCCGGAGATGGCGGCGCTGTTCCGCCACTATGGCTTCGCGCTGCCGTGAGGTTTTGATGTTTGCCCTAACACCGCTTGAAAGCGAAGCCATCCTGCTCAGCCTCAGGGTCGCCTTCTGGTCGATGCTGATCAGCCTGCCGGTCGCCATCGCCGTCGCCTGGCTGTTGGCGCGCAAAAGCTTTTACGGCCACGCCCTGGTCAATGGCCTGGTCCATCTGCCGCTGGTGATGCCGCCGGTTGTCGTCGGCTATCTGTTGCTGCTGTTGCTCGGGCGCAACGGCGCGCTCGGCGCGTGGCTGTTTGATTGGTTCGGCATCACCGTCGCCTTCACCTGGCGCGGCGCGGCGGTGGCTTCGGCGGTGATGGCTTTTCCGCTGATGGTGCGCGCCATCCGTCTCTCGCTCGAAAACGTCGATATCCGCCTCGAATCAGCCGCGCGTACCCTCGGCGCACCGCCGCTCTGGGTATTTGCTACCGTCAGCCTGCCGCTCATGCTGCCGGGTATCCTGACCGGCGCGATGCTGGCCTTCGCGCGCGGCTTTGGCGAATTCGGTGCGACCATCACCTTCGTCTCGAACATTCCGGGTGAAACACGCACGCTGCCGATTGCGCTCTATAGCCTGACCCAGGTGCCGGGCGGCGAGAGCGGCGCGTTGCGCCTGCTTATTCTCTCGGTGATTATCGCCATGCTGGCGCTGTTTGCCTCTGAAATTATGGCGCGCCGGGTGCGCGCCCGCATGGAGGGGTAGGGCGATGGAGGTCAATCTGCAGAAGCGGCTTGGCGATTTTAGCCTCGATGTCGCCTTTGACATGCCGTCCGGCGGCATCACCGCGCTGTTTGGCCGCTCCGGCAGCGGCAAGACGACGCTGGTCAATATGATGGCCGGTCTGCTGCGCCCCGATAGCGGCGTGCTCAGCATCGCCGGGCAGATCCTGTTCGATTCTGCTCAAGGCGTGAACGTCAAACCGGAGCATCGCCGCGTCGGTTATGTATTTCAGGAAGGCCGCCTGTTTCCCCATCTCAGCGTTAAGGCCAACCTCTATTATGGCCGCCGTTTCGCGCCCAAGGGCGAGCGCTATGTCGAACCCGGGCAAATTATCGAGCTGCTTGGTCTTAATGCGCTACTCACGCGCCGCCCAGCGACCCTCTCGGGCGGCGAGAAGCAGCGCGTCGCGATTGGCCGGGCGCTGCTGTCTGAGCCCCGCCTGTTGCTTATGGACGAGCCCCTGGCGGCGCTCGATGCCGGGCGTAAGAGCGAGATCATGCGCCATATCGAGCGTCTGCGCGATGAAGTCGGCGTGCCGATTGTCTATGTCAGCCATTCGCTCGATGAAGTCGCCCGTCTCGCCAATCATATGGTCGTGCTCGCCGATGGCGGCGTGATTGCCACCGGCTCGGCGGTTGAAATCATGAGCCGGCCCGACCTCAGCCCACACACCGGGCGGCACGAGGCCGGCGCACTGATCGAAACCCGGGTGGAAGGGCATGATTCCTTTGGTCTGACCGCGCTCGCTTTTCCAGGCGGCGTATTGCGCGTCTCCGGCCTCGATCTGGCGGCGGGGACGGCGGTGCGCGCCCGCATCCGCGCCCGCGATGTCGCGATCGCCACCGCGCCGCCCAAGGATCTCAGTATCTTGAATGTCTTCCACGGGCGCATCGCCGAGATGATACCGAGCGGTACGGCGGCGATGGATTTACAGCTCGATGTTGGCGTCAAACTGTGGGCGCGCATTACCGCACGTTCAGCGCATGAGCTCGGCCTGGCGCCGGGCAAGGAAATATATGCGCTGGTTAAAAGTGTCGCCATCGACCGCCACAGCCTCGGTTTGGCCGAGCCGCCAAATCGCGATTGACCGGGTTATGTGAAACTGAGACCCTTGGCGAAGGAAATTTAAATCTTATGAGGAGAGCGGAACATGAACGACGCGGTGCCGACAAGATTGATTGAAAATGACCGGGTGCGTGTCACCGAATGGAAATTTCCGCCGGATTCGCATACCGGCTGGCACCGCCACGAAATGGATTATGTCGTCGTGCCGGTTACCAACGGGCAGCTCCACCTGAAGGAGACGGACGGCGAGCGCGACATCGAGCTGGTGCTCGGCCAGCCCTATTTCCGCGAGGAAGGGGTCGAACATGACGTTATCAATCAGAGCAAGACCGATACCGTCATATTCGTTGAGGTCGAGACCAAGTAGCTCCGCCTAGGCTTTCCCCGCCAACGCGTCGTCGCAACATTCGAACGAGCTGGTCCAGCCCTCGCTATGCGCGGTTACAGCGCCTTCACCCGGCAGATTGCTGTGTGTCAGCTTAATTTCCGTCGCGTCGCCGACGGCGGTGAAGGTGATTGTCACCAGCATTTCATGGCCGGCCATGTCGCCGCTTTCCCAGATCCAGCTCATCGAGAGAAAATCATGCGGCGACACTTGCTTGAATTCGCCGTGCAGCCAATGTTCGCTGTTGTCCGGCGCGCGCATACACATGCGGTAGGCGCCGCCCGGGGTGGCGTTGAAGGTGTCGATCTCGGTATTGAAGCCTTTCGGCCCCCACCAGTGTTTTAGTTCATCCGGATCGATCCAGGCGCGGAAGACATTCTCCCGCTTGGCCTGAAAGACACGACTGAGTTCGAGTGTCAGATTTTCGACTGCCTGCACATCTGCCATCATTCTTCCTCCTTGGTTTTTTTCTGCGTTTCACGTTCTGATGTTTCTTGAGTCCGTTCGAGATATTCGGCGAGGGAATCGAATTGATCCTCCCAAAAGCGCCGATAGGTCTCGATCCATTCCGAGGCCGCCTTGAGGGGCGACGCTTCCAATGCGCAACGCCGCACGCGCCCGTCCTTATGGCGCAAAATCAGGCCGGCATTTCTGAGCACGCGTAAATGCCGCGATATGGCGGGCAGCGAGATATCGAACGGTTCGGCCAACTCGCTGACCGAAGATTCGCCGAGCGCGAGTCGCGCCAATATGGCGCGCCGCGTCGGGTCTGCGAGGGCCGAGAAGACATTATCGAGCGCGCCAGCACTATACTTAACCATATGGTTAAGTATAGTGCTGGCTGGGCGTTTGTCAAGGGAGGCACTTTCCGGCAAGGGCTGTTGTCATCAAACCGTCACAAAATTGTATCCAATCCGACGCGTGCGGCCCTTAGTTTGCGGAGAACAGCGCGGTCCTGACAGGAGAACATGGTGGCGGCAAAATCGACGATTTTCACGGCAGCGTTTGTTGTGGCGATATCGCTCGCTCTATGGCTTGGAGCGTCAAAAGTGGCTGAGGCGCGCGACGAGATTCGCGTTGTCGGCTCTTCCACCGTGTTTCCCTTCTCCACCGCAGTGGCGGAAGAGTTTGGCCAGACGACCGATTACAAAACGCCGGTCATCGAGGCCACCGGCACCGGTGGCGGGCTCAAGCTTTTTTGTGCCGGTGTCGGTGTCAGCCATCCCGACATCGCCAACGCGTCCCGCCGTATCAAAGCCTCCGAGGTGAGGAATTGCGCCAAAAACGGCGTGCTGGAGATCATCGAGGTGAAGATCGGCTTTGACGGTATTATCCTGGCCAATTCCAAAGCCGCGCCCATGGCGCAATTGACGTTGCGCCAGATCTGGCTGGCGCTGGCCAAGCAGGTGCCGGCGGCGGGGCAGATGATCGACAATCCCTATCAAAGCTGGGCCGATATCGATGCGAATTTGCCAGCCGTGCGCATTGAGGTTTTGGGCCCGCCGCCCACCTCGGGCACGCGTGATGCCTTTGTCGAATTGGCGATGGAAGGCGGCTGCAAGACATTTGCCGAGATCAAGGCGCTGAAGAAGAGCGACAAGGCAGCCTATAAGGCGGCGTGCCACGCCATTCGCGAAGACGGCGCCTATGTCGAGGCGGGAGAGAATGACAATCTGATTGTGCAAAAACTGGTGACCAACCCGAAGGCGCTCGGCATTTTCGGCTTTAGTTTCCTCGAGCAGAACCGCGACCGCATCCAGGGCAGCATCATCGATGGCGTGGTGCCGGAATTTGACACCATCTCGGGCGGTGCCTATCCGGTATCGCGCTCAATGTATTTCTACGTCAAAAGCGCCCATACCGGCGTCATTCCGGGAATTGAGGAATTCATCGCCGCCTTTATGGACGAGGAAGCGAGCGGCACTTACGGCTATTTAACCGATAAGGGCCTCATTCCGCTCAGCGACGCAGAACGCGAGGCGGTGCTTGCTGCGGCCTTAGCACTTACACCGTTGATTTTACCGAATTAATTGCGCCTTGGCGCCGCGCCTCTGTAGACGTGCCGTTAAGCTTAATTCTGTTATACTTGCTCCGCTAATTCGGCGGGGGTGCGGCATGAAGTTTCTCAAGCGGTTTATCAAGCATTATAGCTGGGCGCATCTGATTGCGCTCGGCGTGCTGGCGGCGTTCGTCGTTTTGCGCGCCACGGATTCTCAGCCCGTCCAGCTGCTGCGCTTCAAGGTTTTCGACGGCTATCAGCAGATCACGCCGCGCGAGGACAGCGAGCAGCCCGTGGTGATTATCGATCTTGACGATGAGAGCCTGGCGGAATTGGGGCAATGGCCGTGGCCACGCACGCTGCTGGCCAAGTTGGTCTTGAAGCTGAAGAAGGCCGGCGTTGTCTCAGTCGCGTACGATATTGTTTTTTCAGAGCCCGACCGCACTTCACCCGGCCTGCTGGCCGATAGCGTGCGCGGCCTGGACAAGAAAACCAAAGAAAAATTACGCAAAATGCCGAGCAACGACGATACCTTCGCGCGTATCATGAAGGGTTATAAAGTCGTGCTCGGGCAATCGACCCAGCAGCGTGTGCTCTCGGACGAAGTACAACGAAAATCGGTAAAAACCACCTGGGCCAATCTCAACAAGGCGACAACGGTCAAGGGCCTGAAGCCGCACAACTTCCTCTATTCCTTCCCGAGCATTGTGCGCAATATCGAAACGCTGGAAAATGCCGCGCAAGGAATTGGCGTGTTTACGTTCGTGCCGTCTGTGGACGGTATTGTCCGGCAGGTGCCGCTGGTGGTGCGGGTCGGCGACCATCTGTATCCCACACTGGCGCTCGAGCTGTACCGTGTGGCTACGGTGCAGCCGACCATGGCACTTGTATATGACACCGCCGGCATGCGCGGGGTTAATCTGAAGGGCTTGAAAGTCCCGACCGACCGCACCGGCCAGATATGGATGAAATTCGGCAAACATGACCGCAGCCTCTATGTTTCGGCCAGGGACGTGCTCAACGGCACGGTCGATCCGCAGCGGCTGGCCGGCAAGCTGGCATTTCTCGGCACCTCCGCCGTCGGCCTGCTCGACATCAAGGCGACACCGCTTGATGCCGCCATTCCCGGTGTTGAAGTGCACGCCCAGCTGCTGCAGAACATCCTCGATAAGAATTACCTGACCCGGCCCAACTGGGCGATCGGTGCGGAAATCGTCGCCATGGTGGTGGTCGGGCTGTTGATGGTCATCATGGTACCGTTTTTGGGCGCTCTGTGGACGTTGGTTCTCGCCATCGCGTCTATTGCTGTCCTGCTCGGCCTCTCCTGGTGGGTCTATGATGTCTACGGCATGCTGCTCGATATGATGTTCCCTGCCGTTGCCATTTTCATCGTTTCGGTGGTGCTGACTTATCTCAACTATATGCGTGAGGAGCGCGAGCGGCGCCAGGTGAGGGGGGCATTTAGCCGTTATATGTCACCCGCCCTGGTGGCGCAGTTGGCCGAAGATCCAAGCCGTCTCACGCTCGGCGGCGAGATGCGCGAGATGACGGTGCTGTTCGCCGATATCCGCGGTTTCACCACCATCTCCGAGCAGTTCGACGCCGAAGGTCTGACCAAGTTTATCAACCGCTATCTCACGCCGATGACCAATGTGATCCTCGAGCGCAAAGGCACGATCGATAAATATATGGGCGATTGTATCATGGCGTTTTGGAATGCACCGCTTGACGATCCGGATCATGCCGCCAACGGCGTGCGCTCGGCGCTCGCGATGTTCATCGAATCCGACAAGATGAATGTCGATCTCAAGCGCGAGGCGGAAGAGGAAAACCGGAAATATATCCCGCTTAAGATCGGCTCCGGGCTCAACACCGGTGTCATCTGCGTTGGCAATATGGGCTCCGACATGCGCTTCGACTATTCGGTGCTGGGTGACGACGTCAATCTCGGCGCCCGGCTCGAAGGGCAATCCAAGACCTATGGCGTCGACATCGTGATCGGCGAGAACACCTACGCTTATGTCGAGAATTTTGCCGTCATTCAGCTCGACCGCATCCAGGTCAAGGGCAAGACCGTGCCGGTCGATATCTACTGCGTGCTTGGTGATGAGAGCGTCAACGAGACGCCTGAATTCCAGGCGCTCAGGAAACGCCACGGCGAAATGCTCAACGCCTATAAGGCGCAGGATTGGGAAGCTCAGACGCGGATTTTAAATGAATGCCGTGAAATGGGTAAGGAGCACAAGCTCGACGTTCTCTATGACCTCTATGAAGGACGGCGCGATGATTATATTGCCAACCCGCCGGGCGAGGAATGGGATGGCGTGTTCGTGGCAACGAGCAAATAGCGCCGTAAATTCAGGGCGCGTTCAACCGCGATAAAATAATTCCGCTCAGGAGTTTCGGGGCGCGGGCGGTGTGCCGACGATGCGCCGCCTATGCGTTGTCTACGCGCTGCCTACTCGTAGGGCCAGGCGCGAATGAAGTTGGGGTCGCCGTCAACCGGATAGCTGGCTTTGCGCAGCGGCAGGGCCGAGACGGAAGTGAGCGATTGTAATTCGGCGTCCCGCTTGCTGGCCGATTTCTTCACCGGTGTTAGCGCCGCTTTTACAGTGTCAGCCTTGGCTGCGGTCTTTACCGGTTTCGCCTTGGTGTTCGTCTTGGCGCTGATTTTTTCCAATTTCTGAGATGCACTTTCAGAGCGCGTGATCTTGGCTTCTTTCTTTGCCTCGCTAAACGCCGCCACATCGGCATCCGAAGCTTTCTTCTCTACCCGTTCGGCAGGCCGGGGCGCCGCCTCTGTCGGCAGTTTGATACTCGCGGCTTTCTCCGCCACCGGCGTGGCGGCCGGAGCCGCGGTCGCCGTTTTCTCGACTGCCGCCATCTTCACTTCGGCGGTGGGCGCCGCGGTTTTATCGTTCGCTTTGCCGCCGGCCGAGGTAACGATCTCCTCGATTTGCGCCATCGCCGCATCATCTTTGGCCAACGCCGCCGCAGTCACCTTGTGGGTTGCCGGCAGTGACGCCAAGCGTGAGATGGTGTCGAGATTGAGCTGTCCCATGGCGGCCATCAGGCGGTAAACCGCGATGCGTGCGTCATGCTGCGCCGCGACCAATTGGATGCGCGCATCGAACATTTGGCTTTCGGCGTCGAGCACGTTGATCACGGTTTCCTTGCCCGCTTCGCGCAGCTTGCGCCGGCCGCTGAACACTTCGGCGGCAATATTTACGGCATTCTGCAGCAAGGTCACGCGCTTGCGCGACGTATCGAGGCCCGACCAGGCGAGACGGGTTTCCTCGGAGATTTTGCGTTTGACGAAATTGCTTTGATCGATACTCGAGAGATAATCGTGCGATGCGCGCGCCACACCGGCGCGGGTGGCGAAGCCGTTGAACAAATCCCAGTTCGCCTGCACC
>JABIXB010000267.1 GCA_018666805.1 Rhodospirillaceae bacterium
AGTCATTTCACCCGATTCTTCCGCAGTCATCAGGGTGTGCCGCCGACCGAATTCCGCCGCGCATTACGCTAATCGGCTTAAATTTTCCCGGCCGAAGCGGGCTTATTTGCCGTCCGGTCTGATTATTCGCATTTTTCTTCCCCGAAGCGGTGAAATGCCGTGGGCGGCAAGCTAAACTTTCCTCAGCTATTCAACAAAATGGATCGCATGCCGGGCGTCGAATTGGCGCGCGCCTGTAAATGCGGACATCCAGCGTAAATGGGAGATCGGAATTATGGCTGAATACCTACAGCCGGAATCTTTGGAAGAGGCGGCCGGAATGATTGCCGCGCATGGTTCGTCGCTGGCGATTGTCGCCGGTGGCACAAGCGCGATGCGCTTTGTCGTGCCTTATGCCGAGCATGTCATGGGTGTGCGCGGCCTTGATATGACCGCGATTGAGCGTTCGAGCGGCGGACTGTCGCTCGGCTCCGGCGTCACCATGAGCCAGATTCGCGAAAGCCTACCGATTCCGGCCTTGCAGGAAGCGGCGCGTGGCATTGGCGGCCCGGCTTTGCAAAACATGGCCACCGTCGGCGGCAACATCTTCGCCCATCAGCCCTACGGCGATGTGGCGGTTGTGTTGCTTGCCCTCGATGCGACGGTGACGTTTTCCAGCGTCAATGGCGAGCAAACGCAGAAGCTGGCGGAATTTTATGAAGCCGGCGGCGAACCGGACGGGCTCCTAACGCGCATCGATTGCGCCGCACCTGGCGGTGAGCTGGTGTACCTCAAATGCGGCCGGCGGCGTTTCAATAGCCCGACTGTCGTCTCCGTTGCGGCCTGTGTCGGCTTCGACAACGGCCATGTCGGCAATGCCTGTATCGCTTTGGGCGGTGCCAGCAAGCACCCGATGCGCTGCGCCGCCGCCGAACAGGCGCTGGTTGGCAAGGCGTTGGATGATGCCAGCATTGGCGCTGCCGCGGACGCCGCCGCCGCCGCGTGTTCGCCGGGCACCGATTCGGTTGCCACCGAATGGTACCGCAGACGCATGGTCGCGACTTATTTGGGCCGGGCGCTCAAACAGATCGCCGGCTAGGAAGAATTGGGAGAAAGAAAATGGCTTCAAAAATTGTCAATATGCGGGTCAATGGGCGCGACGAGGCATTGGTCGTCAGCTCGCTGACCACCCTGCAGGACGTGCTGCGCGATAAACTGGACTACACCTCCGTCAAGGATGGCTGTAGCCAGGGCGGTTGCGGCAGTTGTTCGGTGATCATCGATGGCGAGCTTCGTCTGTCGTGCTTGACGCCGGTGCAGGAGGTACACGGCTCTGAGGTGACGACGCTGGAAGGGCTCAACCAAAGTAATTCGATCACCGCGCTGCAGAGCCAATTCATTGAAAAATATGCCGCGCAATGCGGCTTCTGTACGCCCGGGATGATGGTTGCTATCAAGGCACTGCTGGATAAAAACCCCAGCCCGAGCCGGGATGAGATCAGCGAAGCGTTGGCCGGGAATATCTGCCGCTGCACTGGCTATTTGCCGATCATTGAGGCGGTCGAAAGCGTTGTTGCCGAGATGTCCGGCGCGGCCGGCGACTAAGGGAAGGGAAGAACAATGGCAGTCAAAGATCTGAAAATTGTCGGGCAGCCCGTGAAGCTGCGCGACCTCGACACCCATGTGACGGGTGAGACGGTATTTTACGAAGATGTCCGTGTGCCCCGCCTGCTGCATCTGAAAATGCACCGCAGCAGTTATTCGCATGCCAAGTTATTGAGCATCGACACCTCGGCGGCACAAGCGTCGCCCGGCGTCGTCTTGGTTTTGACGCATGAGGATTTGCCCGGCAAAAAAGTCTACAACGCCCTCGTCGGTGCCGGTGTTGGCCCGGAAGACGAACCCATTCTGGCGTTCGATAAAGTGCGCTGGAAGGGCGAATCGGTGGCTGCGGTGATTGCCGAGACGCCCGAACAGGCGGACGCGGCGGCGGCCAAGGTCAAGGTGGAATATGAAGAACTGCCGGCAGTGTTCGACGTCGAGGAGGCGCTGAAAGACGGCGCGCCGAACGTCACCGCCCATTGGCCGAACAATCATTATATCTATCCCGACGATCACAAAGGCGCACAGGTGCGTTTCGGCGATGTTGAGAAAGCCTTCGCCGAGGCCGATCATATTGTCGAGGATTCATACCAGACGCAGCCGATTGAGCAGGCGCCGATGGAGACCAATGGCTGTATTGCGGTGCCCGAGGGCGATGGCCGTATCACGGTTTACAGCAACACCCAGGCGCTGCAATTTTCGCTCGACACCGCGGCGGGCATTCTCGATATGCCGGCCAATAAGTTGCGCTTCGTCGGTGGCACAGTGGGCGGCGGTTTCGGCGGCAAGGTCGATATCATGCCGGAGCCAATCACCACCCTGGCGGCCCTGCGTACCGG
Source organism: Rhodospirillaceae bacterium (assembly GCA_018666805.1). Classification (GTDB taxonomy): domain Bacteria; phylum Pseudomonadota; class Alphaproteobacteria; order UBA828; family UBA828; genus PTKB01. The sequence continues at coordinate 2,421 of JABIXB010000267.1, forward strand.
CCGGCCGGTCAAGTTCAAATATACCCGTGACGAGGAAATGCGGGTGTCGTCGTCGCGCTCGGCGTGGCGCGTTTATATCAAGGATGGGATCATGAATGACGGGCGCATTATTGCCCGCAAGGTCACGACCTATCAGGATTCAGGCGCGTATTTGCGCTTCAGTTCCTACGCCAGCATGAAGCATTGCGGCCACATGCCGGGGCCCTATTCGATCCCCAATGTTTGGGTTGATTCAGTTGTTGTGTTCACCAACCGCACGCCGTCCAACGCCATGCGCGGCTTCGGAGTGATGGCCGGCTCTTTTGCGCTTGAGGTGCAGATGGACAAGATCGCCGAGACCATCGGCATGGACCCGTGGGAACTGCGCCTGATCAATGCCTACCGCGAGGGCGATATGAAATCGCATCTCAAGCCGGTTGAAGATGCCGGCATGGTGGAAACTATCCTGTCGGCGGCAAAATTGGCCGGCAAGGAACTCCCGGCCAACTTCCAGAACATGTCCTCGCTCGACCGAAAGGCAGGCTGAAAATGACTAAATTACGCGGAACCGGCTTTGCCGCCGTGAACTACCCGACGGGCATGCATCTGGGCGGCGATCCGACCCAATCCCTGGTCCACGCCACCACATCGGGCAATTTTGTCGTTACGATGTCGAGTGTTGATTTGGGCCAAGGTCTCAAGACCATCCTGGCGCAAATTGCCGCCGAGGCGCTCGGCGTGCCCTATGAGACGGTAATCGTCGATACCGGCGATACCGACACGGGCCCGCATTGCACCGGCACCTTCGCCAGCCGCACCACGCACCGCGCCGGCAATGCGGTGATCATGGCCGCCACCGAGGCGCGCAAGGCGATGCTCGAAGTGGCCGCCGAAAAGCTCGAGGTCAGCGTCGAGGATTTGGAAACTGACGGCCAGGGCAACATCCATGTCGTCGGCGTCGAGGAGAAATCTATTTCGGTCGCCGAGACGGCGGGTGCCGCGCATTTCGAACTCGGCAAGACGATTTCCGGGCGCGGTATTTATCTCAAGCCGCCGAGCCCGATGGACCCCGACACCGGCGAGTCCGATCCCGATTCGACCCAGGCCCATGCCTGCACCGTGGCCGATGTCGAAGTCGATACCGAGACCGGTGACGTGCAGGTGCTCGGCATCAAGAGCGCCTATGAGGTTGGCCAGCAGGTCAATCCGGAATTGGTCAAGGGGCAGATCGTCGGCGGGGCCTGGATGGGCATCGGCCATACCTTGCAGGAGACTACGGCGCCTTATTATCCTGCCATCGATCACGCGCCCAAGGATTTTCAGAGTTATATGATGCCAGGCGCGGCCGACATGTGCGAAGTCGAATGTGAGGTGCTGGAGATTGCGTCGCGCAACGGACCGTTTGGCGCCAAGGGTGTCGGCGAGATGGTGACCAACAGCCCGATTCCGGCGATCGTCAATGCCATCAACAATGCGCTCGGCGTGCGCATCACGCAAATTCCGGTAACGCCGGAAGTGATTTTGCGCGCGCTCGACGAAAAGGCGGCAAATAGCGCCTGATTTCGCCGCCCGCCTTCGCTATGTTACGTGCAGAAAAATAATGATTTCTGCATTCGGGAGTAGCACGGCATGGCTGGTGGCAAGGGCATTGTTGGAACACGCGAAGAATTGACGGCGCGGGCGCGCGCCCTGGTGCCGGCAATTCGCGCCCGCGCAGATGAGGCAGAGCACTTGCGCCGCCTACCGCAAGAGACGGTCGATGAGCTGCGTGCCGCCGGATTGCACCGGCTCTTGCAGCCGGCAGCCTATGGCGGCGGCGAGGCGCATTTCGGCAGCTTTGTCGATGTCATTGGCACCATTGCCGAGGCTTGTGGCTCGACAGGCTGGGTATTGGCCCAGGACACCATTCATAACTTCATGCTCGGGCAATTTCCGGGCGAGGCGCAGGCGGAAGTGTGGGGCGAGAAGCCCGATGCGTTCGTCTGCGGCGTGTTGATTCCGGGCTGCGGCAAGGCCGAGCCGGTCGATGGCGGCTGGCGCCTGAGTGGGCGATGGCCGTTTGCCAGCGGCATCATGAGCGCCGAGTGGTGTATTCTCTCGGCGTTCGAACAAAACGAAGGCCACGAGGCGCGCATGTTCGCCGTGCCGTGCGAGGCGCTCAGCGTGCTCGATACTTGGCACACCATGGGTCTCGCCGGCACCGGCAGCAACGATGTCGAAGTCGCGAATTTGTTTGTGCCGGCCTATCGCAGTCTGAGCGTTGAGGAAACCAAATATGGTGAAGCACCGGGCACCAAAGTGAACTCTGGTCCACTCTATCGTCTCGGCACCTTTGCCATGTTTTCGGTCGTGCAATCCTCGACCTCATACGGCCATGCGCGCGGCACGTTTGACAGTTTTATCGCCGAGACGCGCGAACGCACGGCGCGTCTCTCGGGCAAAAGCGTAATCGACTACGGCACGACGCAGGCGAAGATCGCCGAGGCCGCCGTTGTCCTCGATGCGGCAAAGGAATTGCTCCATGCCTGTTGCAACGAAGCGATGGAGGTGGCGGCGGCGGGCCAGATAATGGATATGACAGATAAGAGCCGAATGCGTGGCAATGCCACCTTTGCCGGCAATCTCGCCGGGCGCGCGGTCGAGCTGATGTTCTCGCTCGTTGGCGGCGCCGGGCTCTACGACACCAACCCGATGTCGCGCGCCATGCGCGATATGAAGAGCATGCAGGCGCACATCACCCAGAATTGGGATGTCAACGGCTGCAATTACGGCCGCGTGCTGTTGGGTCTGTCGAACCCCGATACTACCGTTTAGGCGCGCGCCTACTTCAGTTCGACGATCGCCTCGATTTCGACCGGAATTTGCATCGGCAGCGAGCCCATGCCGACCGCCGAGCGGGCGCAGCAACCCGCTTCGCCGAAGATGTCGACCATCAGATCGCTGAAGCCATTGATCACTTTGGGCTGCTGCTCGAAATCGGGCTCGGCATTGACCATGCCCAGCACCTTGACGAAACGGCGCACCCGGTCGAGGTCGCCGATCTCGTTCTTGAGCGTCGTTAGCATGTTGAGGCCGACCATGCGCGCCGCCTCATAGGCATCGTCGAGCGCAACTTCGCTCGGCACTTTGCCCTTGCGGTAATTGCCTTCTACATCAATCGGCCCGTGCCCGGAGAGATAGACCAGCTTGCCATAGGTGACGGCGCCGATGTAATTGCCGACCGGTGGGGCCGGCGGCGGAAGCACCAGTCCGAGCGACTTTATTTTTTCTTCTATTTGCATCTCAAATTCTCCTGAAAGGCTGTGTTCGTTGCTATTGCGCCAGGCGCCAGCACAGCAGATCAAAGCGGTCCTGACCATAAAACGGCTCGCCGTTGAAAACCATCAGCGGCACGCCCCAGTGCCCGGCCGCGCGCTGCGCTTCCTGATTGCTTTCGATTGCCGCGTCGAGCGCGTCAGCATCGCGCCCGGCGCGCGCGTCAAGCGCTGCAAAGTCCAATCCCGCCGCGCCGCACGCCTTGGCGAGGTGTTCGCCTTCGTGCCAATTATCGGTGTCACCGTCCCACAACAGCGTCATCACGGCGCAAGCATATTCAAGCCCCTTGCCGTCGTCCGCGGCCGCCTGCGCCATGCGCGTGATGCGGCGGATATAGGGTTGCGAGGCCGCGATATGGCCGCTCTCGAGATCCTGAACAATCGGGTCAGGCTGGGGGCGGCGGTAGGGGATGCCATAAAATTCGGCCAGCCTGGCCGAATCCTGAAGATGATAGGGCCGATAGAGCGGATCGACCCGGCTAAAAAACTCAGGGTCGCGGACAGCGATCGGGTAAACCGGGCGAATCAAAACGGCCGCATCGAAGTCCTCCGCCAACGCGACCAATCGCCGGGTCAGCAAATAACAGTAAGGGCTGCGGAAGGAGTAGAAGACTTCGATGGTTGGAGACATGCTGGTTGCGTTCGCTGCTGGGGGGGCTAATTGCTCAGCAAATCGCGGCCGGCCTTGGCCAAGCGAATGGTGGTCGCGGTATCCGACAACTTAACCAGCGATACCCAGCCTTGCGATTCACATTCGCGCAGCGTGGTCCATAGCAAGGTGTCATCCTGCGCACCCATGACAGCGATCTCGCCAGACATGTTGAGTAGCTCCAGGAGAAGTCTCTGCTGGGGCAGCGCAAAGCCGTGATCCGTGGCGGGTGAATCCAGTTCGCTCATTTGTTCCGTTTCAGGCTTATCATTGACGGTGGCATGCCCAGTATAGTCTATGCTAACAGGCTCGTCAGCCAAGATTAAATTGCGCTAAGCTTAATTATTACCAACAAATCGGAAAGTGCAGGAAATGGCCGGAAACAATTGGACTGTCTATTTATCAGGCGAAATACACACAGGCTGGCGCGAGGAAATCGTCTCCGGGGCGAAGAGCGCCGGGCTCGATGTCGAGTTTGTTTCTCCGGTCACGGACCACGGCTCGAGCGACGATTGCGGCGTGGCGATTTTGGGCAGCGAGGCGGAGAGCTTTTGGCACGATAATAAAGGCGCCAAGGTAAATGCCATCCGCACCCGTACATTGATCGATCGCAGTGATGTCGTGGTCGTGCGCTTTGGCGATAAATACCGCCAGTGGAACGCCGCGTTCGATGCCGGTTATGCCGCCGCCAAGGGCAAGTCGATCATCACCATCCATGATCCATCGCTCGGCCATGCCCTGAAAGAAGTCGATGGCGCGGCGATGGCGGTGGCGGAGAACCCGGGCCAAGTGGTGCAAATTTTAGACTATGCAATTAACGGCCGCCTGGCCGGTTGACGCCAAAGTTTATCAGCGCCACGCCGATCACGGCGAGCGCCATGCCCAGGATTGAAAGGGGCCCAAGAGTCTCGCCAAAGAGCGGCCAGGCAATAAGGGCGGCCGCGGGCGGCACGAGGAATAACAGGCTGGAAACCCGTGCCGCCGCGCCGCGGCGGATAAGCGTATAAAAGAGCATAAAGGCGCCGATCGAGAGCACGATCACAAGCCAGGCGAAGGCGAAAATAAACTCGCCTGTCCAGTTGACCTGGCCACTCTCGAGGAAAACGGCGAGCAGTCCGACCAGCAGGGCGGCGGCGGTCAGTTGCAAGGCGCTGCCCGAGAGCAAATTCATGTTGGCGCAAAAATGCTTTTGATAAAGCGTGCCGGCGGAAAAGCCGAACAGCGCCACCAGGTGCAGGCCGACACCAAGCGGTGTTCCCAAATCCAGCGAGAGCTTGCGTTCAACGACAAGCGCCACGCCGGCAACGCCCAGGGCGACGCCGAGCCATTGCAATTTCGAGGTGCGTTCGCCGAGAAACCAGCCGGCGAAAAGGGCAACTAGAAGCGGCTGCAGGCCGACGATCAAGGCGGACGTGCCGGCCTCGATGCCGAATTTCATGCCGCCATAGATGCCACCGAGATAGGCGCCGTGGATGAGCAACCCGGCAAGGGCGATGTGGCCGACCTGGCGCCAATTATCCGGCCACGGTGCGCGCATGAAGAAAGCAAGCGGAATAAGAATGGCGGCCGCGGCGGCGAAGCGGAGGGCGAGGAATGTCATCGGCTCGGCATAGGGCAAGCCGAGTTTCGCACCGATAAATCCTGTGCTCCACAGCAGCACGAACATCACCGGCATGGCGCCAAGCCACAGCTTGTTGGTTGCCATACCGGTTAGCTGTCGCGCCGCATTATTTCATATGGCTTTTGGCGCGCATGAACGCCCAAGGTGTCGGCCCCTGGCGCCCTTCCCAAACGGCGAGCCATTGATCGAATTGGCTGATTTTTTCCAATTCCTCGAAGCCATTAGGATCGCGCCCCTGATGGGCAATTAGCTCTGTGTCGTGGCTTGCGGCAAAGCGCGCGACGATCTCCTCGGGCAGCGCTTTGTCCAGAACCTCGTGCAGTTCCACCAATATGTCGAAACCCTTCAGCGCCTGTATTTGCGCCGGGTCGAGCAAATCGCGCTCGCCGCCCTCGATATCGCAGACCAACAGCACACGGCGCCCGGCCAGAACGGCCAATTCATCGCCACCGCATTCGCCGCCGATAATTATCCGTTCGCCGACGCCGTTTTTCTCCGCCATGGCCTTGGTGAAGGCGCGCCGCTCGTCGTTAATGTCATAGGCCTGTATCTCGCTTCCCGGCATGCGCCGGGCAAAGCCGATAGCGTAGAAGCCGTCGCCGCAACCGACATTGACGACACATTCATAAGGTGTCGCGATGCAGCGCTCGATAATTCCGTGCAGCTCCTGCTCATAGCTGCCGAGGATTTTTGGCGCCACATTGCCTTCAGATGTTTTGTTGTGGATCACCATGCCCTGGAACGGCCCGGAGCGCACTTCGGCGCCGCCATGGCTGAAAAGGAAAGCGCCAATCTCCCGCGCCCGGTAGCGCGCGAGCAGGTTGAGGCCGTGTTTCATTTTGACGCTGTTGTTCGCGTCGCTCGCCAATATGCGCAGCAGGTCTTGCATGACCCGCTCGCCGAGGTCTTGCGCCATAGGTATCTCCCCGCTTTAAGTTCTCATTCCTGCAATGCGCTTAGCCCGCTATAGAGATCGAGCGCTTCCGGGTTGGCCAGCGCTTCCTGGTTCTTCACCTCGCGGCCATGAATGACGGCGCGCACCGCAAGCTCGGTAATCTTGCCCGAGCGGGTGCGCGGAATATCGGCGACCTGAATGACCTTGGCCGGCACATGGCGTGGTGTGCATTCGGCGCGGATATGGGCACGGATGCGCGTTGTCAGCGCGTCATCGAGAACGATGCCGGCACGCAGCCGCACGAACAGGATCACGCGCACATCGCTCTTCCAATCCTGGCCGACGCAGATGGCTTCCTCGACCTCGGCCAATTGCTCGACCTGGCGGTAAATCTCAGCCGTGCCGATGCGCACCCCACCGGGGTTCAACACGGCGTCCGAGCGGCCGTATATGATCAGGCCGTCATGTTCGGTCAGCGCGACGTAATCGCCGTGGTGCCAAATGCCGGAAAAGCGCTCGAAATAGGCGGCGCGGTATTTACTGCCATCACCATCGTTCCAGAACGAGACCGGCATCGACGGGAAGGGGGCGGTGCAGACCAACTCGCCCTTTTCGCCGCGAATGGCGTTGCCGTCATCGTCGAACACCTCGACCCGCATGCCGAGGCCGCGCGCCTGTAACTCGCCCGGCCACACCGGCCCAAGCGGATTGCCGAGGGCAAAACACGAGACGATATCGGTGCCGCCTGAAATAGACGCCAGGTGCAGGTCGTTTTTGACCTTGGCATAGACATATTCAAAACTCTCGGGCGCCAGCGGCGAGCCGGTTGAAGTCATCGTCCGCAGATGCTCAAGACGGTGCGTGTTTATCGGCGCGATGCCGGCCTTATTGGCCGCGTCGATAAATTTGGCCGAAGTGCCAAACAGGGTCATCGCCTCGGCATCGGCATAGTCGAACAACACATTGCCGTCGGGCTGAAACGGCGCGCCGTCATAGAGCAGAAGCGTCGCCTTGGAAGCCAATGCGGTGACCAACCAGTTCCACATCATCCAGCCGCATGTAGTGAAGTAAAAAACACGATCATTCTCTTTTATATCAGAATGTAACACATGTTCTTTAATGTGCTGAATTAAGGTTCCGCCGGCGCCATGCACGATGCATTTCGGCACCCCCGTGGTGCCCGACGAGAACATGATGAAAAGCGGGTGGTTGAACGGCATGGCGGCGAACTGGATTTCTCCGCCGGGCTGCCCGGCAATGACGTCCTGGTAATGCTCTGCATTTCCGAGCCCCTCAAGGCTGGCGCGCTCACGCGTATAGGGTACCAGAATGGTGGTCTCGACGCTCGGTAGCTGGGCCAGCACCTCGCGCAGTTTGGCCAGGCAATCGATCTCCTTGCCGCCGTAATAATAACCTTCGACCGCGATCAGCGCTTTCGCTTCGATCTGGCCGAAGCGGTCGAGCACGCCCTGGGCGCCGAAATCCGGCGAGCAGGACGACCACACCGCACCAAGGCTCGCCGTCGCCAGCATGGCGATGATGGTCTCCGGCATGTTCGGCAGATAGCCGGCGATGCGGTCACCTTCACCGATGCCACGCGCTCTCAGTGCTTGGGCGAGGCGCGACACCCGGTCGTGCAGCTCGGCGAAACTCAGGCGGCGGCGGACTTTCTCCTCGCCCCAAAATACCATCGCGTCGCCGTCGTCACGTCGCCTTAGGAGATTTTCCGCATAGTTCAGACGGGCATCGGGAAACCATTCGGCGCCCGGCATTTTGTCGCCATTGATGAGCGTCCGTGCGCCGCGTGTCTCGGCGATGATGCCGGCAAAATCCCACATTGAGAGCCAGAATTTCTCCGGCTCGCGGATCGACCAGTCATAGAGCGTTTCGAAATTATCGAAAGAAGCCGCCCATTGTTGGCTCACCTGATCCATAAAACGGGCCAAATTGGTTGATTTTTGTTGTTCTTCGCTGGGGCGCCAAAGAGGCTTGTTCACAATATTTCTCCGGTCGGGCAACAGGGCGTGGAGCATATTCCAGCCGCCGCCTGGATTGTCAAAAAAATAGCTGGCCGGGTCAGTTTACCGAGTGCCAATCCCGGGCACCGGTGGCGCGGGCGCGGCAGCTTATTGTCAGAGCGAACGCCGTTTATATTTTCTAAATATTTTATACGTATTTTTACCCATGAATTGATTCTGGTTAACCGGGTAATTGACTCGGATTAACCGGGAAATTGGGATTGGGCGCGTGGCGGAAACGCCACCAAATCAAGTGGAAGGTGAGGCCATGTTTGCTTTTTTTAGGAATACCAAAATCGGATTGCGCATCATTATGGCGCTGGTGCTTCCGGTCGGCGGTTTGCTGGCTTTTTCGGGATTTATGGTATTCGACAAATACGAAATGTCGGCGGAAGTCGGCAAAGTTCAGGAGTTGGCTGAAGTTGCGCCCGTGATCAGTGCCGTCGTGCATGAAATGCAAAAAGAGCGCGGCATGTCAGCCGGTTTCATCGCCAGCAAGGGGGCCAAGTTCGCGCAGGAGCTTCCCGGTCAGAGAAAGCTGACGGACGAGAAGCAAGCCGCCCTGGCGGATACCCTGAACTCGTTTGACGCGGCCTCTTTCGGCACCGGACTGGTCAGCGGGATTGAAGAGGCGCAACAAGCCCTGAGCGAGTTGAGCAACAAGCGCGGGCAAATTTCAAACCTCGATATCAGCGTGCCGCAGATGGCCGGATATTATTCGCCGACCATCGCCAAGCTGCTGAAGATCGTCGAGGAAATGACGGTCCTCAGCACCGATGTGCAGGTTACCAACGCGATCACCGCCTATACGGCTTTTCTGCAGGGCAAGGAACGGGCCGGCATTGAGCGGGCCATGGGCGCCGGCGGATTCGGCAGCGGCGAGTTTAAGCCCGGCATCTATCGCAGATTCCTGCAATTGATCGCCATGCAGGAAACCTATCTTGGCCGCTTTGCCATTTACGCCAGCGCCGAGCAAAAGGCCTTTTTGGCATCGACCCTTACCGGGGCGGCGGTCGATGAGGTCGATCGTATGCGCAAAATCGCTATCGAGAGCCCGGTCACCGGCACGCTTGAAGGTGTCGAGGGCGGGCATTGGTATAATACCATCACCGAGAAGATCAATCTGCTGAAAACGGTCGAAGACAAGGTCGCGAACGACTTGATGGCTATCGCCGGCTCGATCAAGGAGGCCGCCCATTCAGCCTTCCTGTTGCTGACCGTCATCACGATCATTCTTTTGGTCGTCACGTCCGGGATGGTGTTTTTTATCGTCACCGGCATTACGCGTCCGATTACGGGCATGACGGGCGCCATGCAACGCCTCGCCGAGGGCGACCATGAAAGCGAGATCCCGGCACAGAACCAGCGCGACGAGATCGGCATCATGGCCAGCGCGGTGCAGGTCTTTAAGGAAAACGCCATCGCCGTGAAGCGCCAGGAAGAAGAGCAGGAGCAGGCGCGTCTCGACAATGAGAAAAAACTGCGTGACGAGCGCCTTGAGCTGGCCGACGGCTTCGAGCAGGCGGTCATGGGTATCGTGCAATCCGTGGGTGATGCGGCTGGAACCATGAGCACTTCGGCAGAGCAGATGCGCGGTGTCGCGGACCGAACCTCGGAGCGGGTGACGACAGTGACCTCCGCCTCCGTTCAGGCCAGCGCCAATGTGCAGTCCGTCGCCACGGCGACGGAGGAGATGACGGCCACGGTCCAGGAAATTTCGCGCCAGGTCAATTCATCGACCGAAATCTCCAATGGTGCGGTGACCGAATCCGAAGCTGCCACCGAGCAGGTTCAGGGTCTGGCGGAATCTTCACAACGGATCGGCGAGGTGGTCAATTTGATCAACGACATCGCCAGCCAGACCAATCTGTTGGCCCTGAATGCAACGATCGAGGCGGCGCGCGCCGGCGACGCCGGCAAGGGCTTTGCCGTGGTCGCATCCGAAGTGAAAAACCTGGCCTCACAAACCGCCAGGGCGACGGAAGATATTTCGGCGCAAATCACTGATATCCAAGGCGCCACAGGTTCGGCTGTCGCGGCGATTGGCGGTATCTCCAAGACCATCGGTCAGATCAGCGAAACCAGCAATTCGATTTCCGCAGCGGTCGAGGAGCAAGGCGCCTCGACCGAGGGAATCAGCCGCAATGTGCAGGAAGCCGCACAGGGCACCGAAGAGGTCAATTCCAACATGGGCGAGGTCAACAGCGGCGCCCAGGAAACCGGCACCGCCGCCGGTGAAGTGTTGGAAGCGGCCAACGAGCTCAGCCAGCAGGCCGGTTCGCTACGCGAGGAGGTGGAGAAATTCCTCGCCTCGATCCGCGCCGCCTAGCGCACCAGGCGCGACCAAGATCCCCGACAAACCCCGCCCTTCGTGGCGGGGTTTGTTGTTTTGTGCCGTCAACTCGCTAAACCTCGGCCTCACATGCTACCTTTGCCAAGAAAAAAGGGAGCAATCTGCCATGGCTACAAGCGCCGATCGTCCGCACGATCTGCTGATCAAAAAAGCCTGCTTGGCGGACGCCGAGGGGAACATCGATCTCGCCATTCGGGATGGTGTGATCGCGGCGCTGGCGCCGAATATTTCCGAACCCGCCACCGAGACCATCGATGCGGCCGGCGGTCTCGTGACGTGCTCCTTTGTCGAGCCGCATTTTCACCTCGATAAATGCCTGAGCCGCCCGCTCGTCGGCGCGATTACGCCCGAGGAAGCCTTTGCCCGGGCACATGAGGCGAAGATTCATTTTACCGTCGCCGATGTCGAAGCGCGCGCCAGTGAAGCGCTGCGCCTCGCGGTCGCACAGGGCATTGGCCATATGCGCGCCCAATGCGATGTCGATTATGCCACCAAGCTGATCTCGTTCGAGGGGCTGTTGCGCGCGCGCGAGCGATTCGCCGACGCCATCGATCTCGAGATTGTTGCCTTTCCGCAGGAGGGCATGGTCAAGGACGCGGAGGCGCCAGGGCTGCTGCGCGAGGCGCTCGCCGGGGGCGCGGACGCGGTCGGCGGCCTGCCGGAAGCCGAACTGAACGTTGACGATCAGCGCCGCCATGTTGCGCTTGTGCTGGATATTGCCGCTGAAACCGGTGTGCCGGTCGAGATGCATTGCGACTATATGGACCATGCCGAGCTTAAAACGCTCGCCATGCTCGCCGCCGGCACGCTGGAGCGCGGCTTACAGGGGCGCGTCACCGCGAGCCATTGCAACGCGCTGGCGAATTATTCCGACGATGAGGCCAAGGCGGTGATCGAGCAGGTCAAGCAAGCCGGAATCAGCGTTGCCGTGTTACCGGTCGCCAATTTGCAAATGCTCGGCGGGCCGAAGCGGACGCCCTACAATCGCGGTTCGTCGCGCGTCAAGGAGCTGCTTGATGCCGGTATTAATGTTGCGGCGGGCTCTGACAGCATGTTCGATATCTGGTACCGCTTCAACCGGCTCGACCCGGTGGAGACCGGCTATATCGCCTGCCTGAGCGCCGGCATGCGCACAGACGAGGAGGTGCAGACGGCATTCGATATGGTCACCGCGCGCGCCGCCAGGATGGTTGGCAAGGCAGCGGCGATCAGCGTCGGCGCGCCGGCCGATCTCGTCGTCCATGGCGTCTCAAACATTGTCCAGGTTCTGCGCAATCTGCCGGGGCGGCGGCTGCACATAAAGAATGGCCGCGTCGTCGGCGGCCAGGATAGCTCGAACTGGTGTATCCGCTAGGCCTAAGCCGGCCGACGCCAATGATGCGCCGCCGCGTCGCCGTAACTCTCCTCGCCGGACTCGCCGCGATGATGCCGCTTTCGTTGGGTGCGGCAACGCCGACGGATGTCGTCGTGATATCACCCGGCCAGGATATCCAGCCGGTGGTGGATGCGCATCTGCCGGGTACGAGCTATTTGCTGCGCCCCGGAACGCACCGCCTGCAAAGCATTCAACCCAAGGACGGCGATAGCTTTACCGGTCAATTCGGTGCGCTGATGAGCGGCGCGGTCGAGCTTGAGGGGTTTGCCCAGCGTGGCGGCTATTGGCTCACACCGGCGCCGCGCGCCTCGGCCGCGCCGACCGGGAGATGCGCCCAGGATCGCCACGGCAGCAACACCGATATCTGCACTTATCTCGAGGACTTATTTATCGATTCAAAGCCGCTCCGCCGGGTTGGGGCGCTTGATGCGCTTGGCCCGGGCGCCTGGTATTTTGACTATGAGCAAAGCGCGGTCTATCTCGGCGATGATCCGCGTGGCCGCAAGGTGGAACTGAGCGTGGCGCGGCGCGCCTTTTACGGCGCCGCGCGCAATGTGATTATTTCCGGCTTGATCGTCGAGAAATATGCTTCACCGGCGCAATCAGGCGCCATTCAGGGCGATGCAGGCTCGGCCTGGACAATCCGCCACAATGAGATTCGCCTCAATCATGGCGCCGGTATTCGCACCGGCGCTGCCATGCGCATCGTCGACAACCGCATACACCATAACGGGCAAATCGGCCTGGTCGGCCAGGGCGATAACATCCAGATCGTCGGCAACATATTGTCGCATAACAATTACGCTGGATTTTCGCCGAGCTGGGAGGCGGGTGGCGCGAAGCTGGTGAAGACCACCAATCTCGTGGTGCGCGGCAACTGCGTGCACAACAATGACGGCACCGGTCTGTGGACCGATATCAGCAACATGAACTCGCTCTATGAAGGCAACAGGGTGTTCGCCAATGCGGGCGAGGGGATTCACCACGAGATTAGTTATGACGCGGTCATTCGCGGCAACACCGTGTTCGACAATGGCCACGGCACGAATTCCTGGCTGTTCGGTGCGCAAATCCTGATCAGCACGTCGCAGAATGTTGAGGTCTACGACAATCATGTCGATGTGGCACGCAAATATGGCGAGGGCATTGTCCTGATCCAGCAAGAGCGTGGCGATGGCCGTTACGGCACCTGGAAGACCAGCGGCAATCGCGTGCACGACAATTTCATTATTTATCGCGGCCATAAGGGCGTGAGCGGTGCAGCCGGCGACTTTGACAATGAGGCGCTGTTTTCAAGCGGTAATCAGTTCAACGGCAATCGCTACCGGGCGCTGAAAGCCGATGAAGCCCATTGGGCCTGGGGCGAGGCGGTCGAACACCGCGCGCGCTATCGTACCTGGCCGGAATTGCTCAAAAGCGGCCAGGAATTGGAGGGCCGGTTGGAAATTCGCTTGGCCAAGACCCTCGCCCGCAGATGCGGGAAAATGACCGCCGGGCCGGCCCTAAAACGGGCCGCCGATTAACCAATTTGGCCCCACACCCAACTTGGTGATTGACAGCTGCGGCAATTCGCCTATTTAAAGGGTACGAATTCAGTCCTATATAAGACTCTATTATGATTAGAATCAGCAGAATGGCGGATTATGGCGTGGTCGCGCTCAGCTTTATGGCGCGCGAACCGGACGCCTTTTTTAGTGCAGCGCATGTTGCCGAGCGCACCGGTGTGCCCTTGCCGAGCGCCAGCAAGCTATTGAAAATGCTTGTCAAAGGCGGCGTTCTCGTGTCGCGACGCGGCGCCGCCGGCGGCTATGGCCTGGCGCGGGCGCCGGACAAAATCTCGGTTGCCGACCTGGTTGTTGCCGTCGATGGCCCGATTGCGTTGGCCGACTGTTTAGACGGTGCCTCGGGTGGCGGCTGCGGCTTGGAAGGCTTCTGCGCGGTGCGCGGGCCGTGGCAAAAGGTGAGCGACGCCATCCGTGTTGCTTTGGAAGAAGTGTCGTTATCGGATATTGCCGACTCCTTCCCGGGCAGCAAAATCGCCGCCGGAGATACAGTTGATGTTTCGATAATAAGAAACCTTAGCGGTTAGGAACGCGAAATTATGGCATCTACCCAAGAGACGGCCCGGACCGTCGAAGCGCTTGGCGAGGAACGCTACAAATACGGTTTTGTCACCGATATTGAAGCCGATTCCGCGCCGCCCGGTCTCAGCGAGGAAATTGTCCGCTTTATCTCAGCCAAGAAAGATGAGCCCGAATGGCTGCTCGAATGGCGCCTGCGCGCCTATCGCCGCTGGTTGGAAATGGCCGATGAGACACCCGATTGGGCCCATCTCAGCTTTCCGGAAATCGACTATCAGGCATCGAGCTATTATTCCGCGCCAATGCGTGATGAAGACCGGCCGCAAAGCCTGGATGAGGTCGATCCCGAACTGCTCGATACCTATAACAAGCTCGGCATCCCGCTACAGGAGCAGGAGATGCTTGCCGGCGTGGCGGTCGATGCGGTGTTCGACAGCGTTTCCGTTGCCACCACTTTCAAATCCAAGCTGATGGAGCTTGGCATTATCTTTTGCTCGCTCTCGGAAGCGGTCAAAGAGCATCCGGAATTGGTGCAGAAATATCTCGGCACCGTTGTGCCCTATGCCGATAATTTTTTTGCCACGCTTAATTCAGCCGTCTTCACCGATGGTTCCTTCGTTTATATTCCGAAGGGCGTGCGCTGCCCGATGGAACTCAGCACCTATTTCCGCATCAACGCGGCCAATACGGGCCAGTTCGAGCGCACCCTGATCATCGCCGATGAGGGCTCCTATGTGAGTTATCTCGAAGGCTGCACCGCACCGATGCGTGACGAAAATCAACTGCATGCCGCCGTGGTGGAATTGATCGCCTTCGACGATGCGGAAATTAAATATTCGACGGTGCAGAACTGGTATCCCGGCGACAAGGACGGCAAGGGCGGGATTTTTAATTTCGTCACCAAGCGCGGCGCCTGCCGCGGGCGCAATTCAAAGATCTCCTGGACCCAGGTCGAGACCGGCTCGGCCATCACGTGGAAATATCCGAGCTGCATCCTGCAGGGCGACGGCTCGATCGGTGAGTTTTATTCGATCGCCATCACCAATAATTGCCAGCAGGCCGATACCGGCACCAAGATGATTCATATCGGCAAAGACACAAAAAGCCGCATTATCTCGAAAGGTATTTCGGCCGGCCGCGCCGAGCAGACCTATCGCGGCCTGGTGCGGGTTCAAGGCAAAGCGGATAACGCGCGCAACCACACCCAGTGCGATTCGCTGTTGATCGGCGAGCAGTGCGGCGCCCATACCGTGCCCTATGTTGAGGCGCGCAATTCCTCGGCGCAGCTTGAGCATGAGGCGACAACCTCGAAGATTAGTGAAGAGCAACTGTTCTATTGCCGTCAGCGCGGCATCGCTGAGGAAGAGGCCGTTGCCCTTATCGTCAATGGATTCTGCCGCGAGGTGTTGCAGGAGCTGCCGATGGAATTTGCCGTCGAAGCGCAAAAACTCGTGGCTATCAGTTTGGAAGGAAGCGTCGGTTAATGCTGGAAATCAAAGGCCTGTGCGTCTCTGTCGCGGGCACGGAAATATTGAAGGGGCTCGACCTTTCGGTCAATGCCGGTGAGGTGCACGCCATCATGGGGCCGAACGGCTCGGGCAAGAGCACTTTGTCTTACGTCCTCGCAGGTCGCGACGGCTATGACGTCACCGCCGGCAGCGTGATCTATAAGGGCCAGGATCTTCTCGCGCTTGCGCCCGAGATGCGTGCCCGCGAGGGCCTTTTTCTCGCTTTTCAATATCCCGTTGAGATTCCCGGCGTCGGCAGCGCGACATTTTTCAAGACGGCGGTTAATGCGGTGCGCAAGCATCGCGGCGAAAAAGAATATGACGCCATGGAATTTCTCAAAGTGATGCGCGAGAAGCGCGAGGCGCTTGGCATCGATGATGAGAAGATTCGCCGACCCTTGAATGTCGGCTTCTCCGGCGGCGAAAAAAAGCGCAACGAGGTTTTGCAAATGGCACTGCTTGAGCCGACGCTCGCGGTGCTCGACGAAACCGATTCCGGCCTCGATATCGATGCGCTGAAGATCGCGGCGGATGGCGTCAACGCGCTGCGTTCGCCGCAGCGCAGCATGATTATCATCACCCATTACCAACGCCTGTTGGATTACATCGTGCCCGATTTCGTCCATGTGTTGGCCGATGGCAAAGTGGTGCGCTCGGGCGGCAAGGAGCTTGCGCTCGAGCTTGAGGAACATGGCTATGGCGACATCGTCTCCGGCTCGGAAGCGGCGGCGTAGGATGGCGGCTATGCCCTCATTGGCGCCGCGCCCGGGCCGCTCCATCGCCTTGCCCTATGCGGCGGGCTTTGACGCGCTGCGCACCGATTTGCCGGGCGGTAATTTGCCCTGGCTCTCCTCCGCGCGCACATCGGCGATCGAACATTTTGCCGAGCTCGGCCTGCCCAGCCAGAAAGTCGAGGAGTGGAAATATTCCAACCTCTCAGCCTTGGCCAAAACCGAATTTACCGGGCCGGCGCAAAATGATGCAGACGCGGTGCGCGCGCAAGTAGTCGCGCGCTTCGCCAAGCAGAGCGCGCAGCGGTACCGCCTGGTATTCATCAACGGCATGCTGGATAAGTCGCTCAGCGACCAGGTCGATCCCAGCGATGGCGCGCGGGTGTTGGGTTTGGCCGAGGCCATGGCCGGCGATGCGGATTTTCTAAAGGAGCACCTGGCCGCAACGCCGCCGCTCAACGGGCAGGCCTTGGCGTCGCTGAACTCGGCATTCATGTCGGATGGCTGCGTCATTCAGTTACAAGCCGATGCTGAGCTGGCACTCGAGCTGTTGTTCGTGGCAGCGCCAGGCACGGGCATTCCGGCCTATCACCCGCGCATCTCGATTGCCGCCGGGGCCAACAGCCGGGCCGTGATCCAGGAGCGTCATGTGGCGCTCGGCGATTGCGAATATTGGTCCAATCCGGTGACGGCGATTAATCTCGATCGCGGCGCCAGGGTGCGGCACTATAAACTCCAGAACGAAAGCCCCAGCGCCTGGCAAACGGCGCTGACTAAGGCGCGACTGGCCGGCGAGGCGGAGTACGAAAATTTCATCGTCTCCACCGGCGGGCGCTTTGCCCGCAACGAGATTGAAGTGGCGCTTGAAGGTGCCGGCGCGTCGTGCACGCTCGGTGGTAGTTTCATGTTGGTCGGCAGCCAGCAGGTCGATAACCGTCTCTATGTCGATCACGCCGCGCCCGATTGCGTGAGCCGCCAGGTCTATAAGGGTGTGCTCGACGAAAAGGCACATGGCGTGTTTCAGGCCAAGACCTTGGTTCAACGCGACGCCCAAAAGAGTGACGGCCAGCAATTGAGTCGCGCCCTGATGTTGTCGCCGGATGCGGTCATGGACGCCAAGCCGGAGCTCGAAATCTATGCCGATGACGTGAAGTGCAGCCACGGCGCCACGGTCGGCGAGCTTGATGATGAGCAGATGTTTTACTTGCGTGCGCGCGGCATCGACGAGGCAACGGCACGCGGACTGCTGATCGCGGCGTTCCTCAATGAGCATCTCGATCTGGTGACGGACGAGAGTGCGCGCGAGATGCTCGGCGGCGCTGTTAGCGAGTGGCTCGGAGGCATGGAAGCATGAATGCCATAAGTGCTGTCTCTGAAAACACCGCGTTCAACGTGGCCCGTTGGCGCGCGGATTTTCCGCTCTTGGCTGAGCAGGTCTATGACAAGCCGCTGGTCTTTCTCGATAGCGCCGCAAGCGCGCAGAAACCGCAAAGCGTCATCGATGCGGTCAGCTATTGCTATGAGCACGAATACGCCAACATTCACCGCGGCGTTTATTGGTTGAGCCAGAAATCGACCGAGGCTTATGAGCAGGCCCGGGTTAAGGTTCAGGGTTTTATCAACGCTGCCTCTGAACGCGAAATTGTCTTCACCAAGGGCACGACCGAAGCAATCAATTTGGTGGCATCGAGCTATGGCGGCAGCGAGCTTCAGGCCGGCGATGAAATCATACTCTCGCATCTTGAGCACCACGCCAACATCGTGCCGTGGCAGCTATTACGCCAACGTATCGGTATCGAGATCAAAGTGGCGCCGATCGACGAGCAGGGTAATTTCCTGCTCGAGGAATTCGAAAAACTGCTCAGCCCACGCACCCGTTTGGTTGCGATCACGCATGGTTCGAACGCGCTCGGCACCATTCCGCCGGTCGATGACATTATCCGCCTCAGCCACGCGAGAGGCGCCCTGGTGCTGCTCGACGGCGCCCAGGCGGTGGTGCATGGCCCGGTCGACGTGCAGGCGCTGGATGTAGATTTCTATGCCTTCTCCGGCCACAAACTCTATGGCCCGAGCGGTATCGGTGTGCTTTACGGCAAGGCAGATCTACTGAAGGCGATGCCGCCCTATCAGGGTGGCGGCGATATGATCAAGAGCGTGACCTTCGAGAAAACCGAGTTCGCTGACATCCCCGGCCGCTTCGAAGCCGGCACGCCGCATATCGCCGGCGCGTATGGTCTCTCGGCGGCAATCGATTATGTCTCGGCGATTGGCATGAGCAACATCGCCCGCCATGAGCAGGAACTGCTCAGCTACGCGACGGCGCGATTGCAGGAAATTAACTCACTTCGCCTGATCGGCACGGCGGACAACAAGGCCGGCATTGTCTCGTTCGAGCTGGATGGCGTGCACGCGCATGACATCGGCACGATCCTCGACCGCGAGGGTATTGCCGTTCGCGTTGGCCATCATTGCGCCCAGCCTTTGATGGAGCGCTTCAATATCACCGGCACGGTGCGGGCCTCGTTCGGCCTCTACAACAATAAGGCGGATATCGATGCGCTGGTTGCCGCGCTGGGCGCTGTCCGGGAGATATTCGACTGATGTCGGCGCTGCGGGAACTTTATCAGGAAGTGATCCTCGATCACGGCAAGACACCGCGTAATTTCGGTAAGCCGGAACATGTCACTTCTGAATCGAACGGCCATAACCCGCTGTGTGGCGATACGGTGACGATCTATTTGGAGGTCAAGGAAGGTATTGTCGAAGATGTCGGCTTTGAGGGGCGTGGTTGTGCCATCTCGATCGCCTCGGCCTCGATGATGACGGAAGTCCTACGCGGCAAAAGCGTCAAGGAGATCGGCGCCATGTTTAAGCGCTTCCATCATTTGGTGACGGATGATGATGCCGACACCGAAGGCGGCTTCGCCGGTGATTTCGGTGGCGAGGATTTTGAAAAACTCACGGTGCTTTCGGGCGTCAAGGAATTCCCCATGCGCGTCAAATGCGCAACCCTTGCCTGGCATACCATGCAGGCGGCGCTAAAGGGCGATGATCAAGAGGTTAGTACGGAATGATGAATTTGTTTAAGCGCAAGAAAGCGCCCGAACCCACGCCCGAACCTATGCTTGCGCCAGAGCCGGAAGCGGAGGTTGCCGCACCGGAGGCGGCAGCAGCAGAAGATTTCAATCCGCAGGCCTACCAGCCGTGGTCGCCGGAGGGCGGCGCGCCGCCGTCGCTGGTCATGGAAGAGCCGAAAGCGAATGAGGCCGAGCTTGAAGAGATCGCCAACGCCGGCTCGATTGACGAACAAATCGTCGCTGCGCTGAAGAAGGTCTATGACCCGGAGATACCGGTCGATATTTACGAGATGGGGTTGGTTTACGGCGTCGAGGTATCGGAAGAGAAGGACGTCGCCATCCAGATGACGCTGACTTCGCCGGGCTGCCCGGTGGCCGAGCAAATGCCGGGCATGGTCGAGCATGCGGTGCATCATTTTGTTGCGGGCGTACGCGATGTCGAAGTCGAGATCGTGTGGGATCCGCCGTGGACGCCGGACCGTATGTCCGACGCGGCGCAACTTGAACTTGGTTTCATGTGAAACGAATGGAGACAGAGACGTGGCCAACAATATCCTGACTTTGACCGAATCCGCCGTGCAGCGGGTCCGCCACATCATGGAACTGCGCGATGAGGAGCCGCCGGCGATTGGCGTGCGCATCGGTGTGCGCAACGCCGGCTGTTCGGGCATGAGCTACAGCATGGATTACGCCACCGAGGTGAGCGCGATGGACGAGGTGGTCGAAACAGGCGGGGTAAAAGTGATGGTCGATCCGGCGGCGATCATGTTCCTGATCGGCACCGAGCTCGATTTCAAGGAAGAAAAACTGTCTTCCGGCTTTGTTTTTAACAACCCCAATGTGACCTCGACCTGCGGCTGTGGCGAGAGTTTTACGGTTAACTGAAGGTTAACTGCGCCCGGCACGCAAAAATGTGAGCACTGTTTAATCCTCCTTTAAGCGTAGTAAGGGATGATCATGACATGTTTATCGCCTTCAAAACATTTATCCGCCGCGCCGCCATGGCGCCGCTCACAGTGCTCGCCTATGGCGCGGTGCTGATTGGGCTGACTTGGGTGACGGCGGTGGAATCGGTTTGTTCACTGCGCCGCATGATGGGGTTTGAGCCGAAGACACATTTGCCGATGCGGCGTGACATGCCCCCGGCTCCGCCCCCCATTCAAACGCTGTAATACATCTGATATTCGATCGGATGCGGCGTCATCTCGAACCGCTGCACTTCCTCTGATTTAAGCTCGATATAGCCGTCGATCAGATCGTCGGAGAAGACCTCGCCCTTTTTCAGGAAGGCACGGTCCTCGTCGAGCGCTTCGAGCGCCTGATGCAGGCTGCGGCAGACGGTCGCCACGTCCTTCAATTCCTCCGGCGGCAGGTCGTAGAGGTTTTTGTCCATCGCGTCGCCAGGATGAATCTTGTTTTCGATTCCGTCGATACCGGCCATCAGCATCGCCGCGAATGCGAGATAAGGATTGGCGGTCGGATCGGGAAAACGCACCTCGACGCGCTTGCCGTTGGGCGAAGACGCATAGGGAATGCGGCACGAGGCCGAGCGGTTGCGCGCCGAATAGGCAAGCAGCACCGGTGCCTCGAAGCCCGGCACCAGGCGCTTATAGCTGTTGGTCGAGGCGTTGGTGAAGGCATTCAGCGCGCGCGCATGCTTGATGATGCCGCCGATATAATAGAGCGCGCTTTCCGAGAGATCGGCATAGCCGGTGCCGGCAAAGAGCGGCTTGCCGTCTTTCCAGATCGACTGATGCACATGCATGCCGGAGCCATTGTCGTCGACCACTGGCTTCGGCATGAAGGTCGCCGTTTTGCCGTAGGAATGCGCCGTCTGGTGGACGACATATTTAAAGGTCTGCATGAAGTCGGCGGTTTTCAGCATGGTATCGAACTCGAAGCCAAGCTCATTCTGGCTTGGCGCGACCTCATGGTGATGCTTCTCGACCTTGATCCCCATCGCTTCCATATGGGTCAGCATCTCGGCCCGCATATCGGCCATGGAATCGACCGGTGCGACCGGGAAATAGCCGCCCTTCGGCCCCGGCCGGTGGCCGGTATTGCCGCCCTCATATTCGCGCCCGGAATTATACGGGCCCTCTTCTTGATCGAGCATGTAATACATCTGATGCATCGAGCAGTCGTAGCGCACATCGTCAAAGACGAAGAATTCGGCCTCGGGGCCGAAATAGGCGGTGTCGCCGATGCCGGAATAGGAGAGATAGGCTTCGGCGCGCTCGGCGACGCCGCGCGGGCAGCGGCCATAGGGTTGGCCGGTCGAGGGCTCGATCACGTCGCACGAGATGATCAGGGTCGGCTGCGCGGTGAACGGGTCGATCACCGCCGTCGCGGGATCAGGCGCCAGGATCATGTCCGATTCATGAATCTCCTTCCAGCCGGCAATCGATGAGCCGTCAAACATGATGCCGTCGCTGAGCATGCTTTCATCGACCGTACGCACAGCCTGGGCGGTGTGGTGCCATTTGCCGCGCGGATCGGTGAAGCGGAAATCGACAAACTGAATGTCGTTATCCTTGATGGTTTTGAGAATTGTCTGAGCATCGCTCATAGCGTCTGATTCCTTTTATTGGTGTTCTAGATAGCGTCTTTGCCGTGCTCGCCGGTGCGGATGCGGATGACTTCCTCGACCGAGGTGATGAAGATCTTGCCGTCGCCGATGCGCCCGGTTTTGGCGGCCTGTTGAATGGCTTCGACGGCGCGCTCGACCTGTACTTCCTCGAGCACTAATTCGATCTTTACCTTGGGCAGGAAATCCACCACATATTCAGCGCCGCGGTAAAGCTCAGTATGGCCGCGTTGGCGGCCGAAGCCCTTGGCTTCCGTGACCGTGATACCTTGCAGCCCGATTTCGTGCAATGCGTCCTTCACCTCATCGAGCTTGAACGGCTTGATAATGGCTTCGATCTTTTTCATGCGTCGCCCCTCCAACAAGTTTCGTTCCGCGCCTGCGGATTTCTTACTCCCCCTATTGCATGTCGCGTGCCAGATTGAAGCGCAGAAAAATATCTAATGAATACAATTGATTATATTATCGAGAGCGTGTGCGTGCTCGGTGCAGTGCCGTTAATTTACGCGCACTGCTCAAAAAATAGACACTTCGATGATGCTTTGCGGTGCATCCGCACGCAAATCGATACGGGCGCTTGAGGGAGCCCACAAACAACCATATAAGCTGGCATAGATATTTCAGTTATTCACAGGGCAACAGCGATGAAACTCGCAGAGCGCATGGCGCATCTCGGCACCGAGACGGCTTTTGAGGTTTTGGCGCGGGCCAAGGCGCTTGAGGCCGAAGGAAAGTCGATCATCAATCTCGGCATCGGCCAGCCGGATTTTCAAACGCCGGAGAATATCGTCGAGGCCGGGCGCAAGGCGCTCAAGGATGGCCATCACGGCTACACCCCGGCCAATGGCATCCAGCCGTTGCGCGAGGCCGTGGCGGCCGATATCGCGACCCACCGCGGTGTCGATATCGATCCCGGCAATGTTGTTGTCGTGCCCGGTGGCAAAGTGACGATGTTTTTCGCCGCCCTGATGTTCGGCGAGGAAGGGGCGGAGATTCTGTATCCCAATCCGGGCTTTCCGATCTATCAGTCGGCAATCGAATTCTCCGGCGCCACAGCCGTGCCGATCCCGCTCTATGAGAAAACCGGCTTCTCGTTCAGTGCCGAAGAGGTGCTTGCCAAGATTACCCCACGCACGCGCCTGATTATGCTCAACAGCCCGGCCAACCCAACCGGCGGTATCACGCCGAAGGCCGAGTTCGACCGCTTGGTTGAAGGCCTGGAGGCCCACCCCGATATCGCCATCATGAGCGACGAGATCTATTCGCGCCTGCTCTATGACGGCCAGGAGCATGTCAGCCTCTTAAGCTACCCGTCGATCCGCGACCGCGTGATCCTCCTCGACGGCTGGTCGAAAACCTACGCCATGACCGGCTGGCGCATCGGCTACGGCGTGTGGCCGGGCGCGCTCGCCGAGCAGGCGACACGCCTCGCCGTCAACAGCAATTCCTGCGTCAACGCGCCAACCCAAATCGCCGCCATCGAAGCCTTGCAAGGGCCTCAAGGGTCGGTCGAAACCATGCGCCTCGCCTTCGACGAACGGCGCAAAATCATCCTCCGCGAACTCAATCAAATCGAGGGCTTCCGCTGCGTCGAGCCGCAAGGCGCCTTCTACGCCATGCCGAACATCGAAGGCACCGGTATGAACGCGCGCGACCTGCAGGACGGCCTCCTCGAACAAGCCGGCGTCGCCACCATCGCCGGCACCAGCTTCGGCCAATATGGCGAAGGCTATCTGCGCTTCTCCTACGCCGCCAGCACGGAAGAAATCCTAGAGGCCATGACCCGCATCAGGAACTTTCTCGCCGAGCGAAGCTAAGGCGGGCAGGGAGCTCATACCCACGCAAATATTCACCATCCGGAATGCGGCGAGCATTCCGGCAAGCGTGACTACGCGCCCGAGCTATCGAGGTAGCCAAGGGGGCGGACGCCCCCGCCCGGCGTTTGAGGGACTAAACCAACAAGAAAGAACCCCAAGCTCGCTCAAATCAACTATCCCGCCTTGACGCCTCACCACCCATGCACTATTCAAAACCGGCTCGGAAGAGCCCCTGTGGCGGGTGTAGCTCAGCTGGTTAGAGCACCTGATTGTGGTTCAGGGGGTCGGGGGTTCAAGTCCCCTCACTCGCCCCATTCTTTTCAAATACTTAGGTGATGGCGCATAGGCGCGGTAGGGCGAATTTTAGCTTTAGGCTAACGTAAGGCTAACGACAGATGCGCTTTGCGCCTCAGTGGCCGGATATGGGCGTCCGGTGGCTCATCCAGGGTAGTTCAATGGCCAAAATAACGGTTACAAAGATCGAAGCTGCGCAGCGTCAGATTGACGCCTCTATCCGGATGCTGTTCTACGAAGGCGATCCGATCGCGGTCATGACTATAAGCTGGGCCGGATTTCAAATCCTGCGCGGTCTTTGTGATAACCGGGGTGGGGGGCCAATAGACAATATCAACACAATCTTACGCCCAGAAATGCGTGCAGAATTTTGGAGAAATGCGAGTGCTCCCCACAATTATCTGAAACATGCAGATAGAGATGCCGATGATATACTAGAAAATGTAAGTGACGAATTGTGCGATATTACTATATTTATCGGTATTTCAATGTATATTTACCTTGAGAATCCCCTTACATTGGAAATGAATTTATTTTTTACTTGGTTCACGTCGATTCACCCAGAGCTATTTGACATACCTGACACGAGCCCGACCCTGGCGGCAGTAAAAAAATTAAGGGACGGTCTGCATGAATTAATTCAGTCGGATACAAGAAGCGAGAAGTTGGAGTTTGGGAGAATGTCTCTCGCATATTTCGAGAAACATGGCATTGGCCAACTTTCTTCTGAATTAGAAGCTGCGCTCAAAGACGAATTAGCCCAAAATTTAGAGGTAAAGAAACCGCAATAGTGATCGCGCGGAAATGCGGCGTCATCCAGCGTGTCCGAAAACTCGCTGTAATCGATCTTGTAATCCTCCCAGCCGATGCGTTGTTTGGGCATGCCGGTGGTGCCGCCGGTTTCAAAAATGTTGAACGGCTTGCCCTTAAACTTGGCGGGTACCCACACTTCTGGCTGTTTGTCGCGCAGCCATTCGTCCTCGAAATTCGGGAACTTCGCCAGCAAATCTTCGAGGGATTTCACCTCCGTCGCCGGATCCCAGCCCGCATCCTTAGCCCAATCCAGCCAAAACGGGCAACCCGTTTCCGGCGAGAAATGCCATTTCACAATCTCCGCCACGTGCGCATCGAGCGCGACTTTTGCTTCCTCAATTTTTTGTTCCAATTCAGCCATAAATTTTCGGACGCTCTTTCGCTGTCCAAGATTCAGTTTACGTCAACTCCCCTGCCGCGATCGCCGGTCATTCGAGCCTCTTGACCGATTCGAATCGTTTGAGCGCGGGAAAAACCGATTCACCAAACGCGCCTCCGGCGGCTTGCTGCAGAGCGAGCCAATCACCAACGCTGCCGCCGAAGCAAGCGTGAGGGGCGCGACAGGCAACATCCCGAGAATTAAAAAATGTTTGTCCACGCCGTAGCCGGATTGGTGGAACCAATAAACCCAAAGGCCAGTCGTCACCGCCATGCACGCGTACACACCCACGTCCGTCACGCGTTTCCAATATAGCGCAGCAAACACAATCGGGAACAGCGCAGTGAAGCCCGTGAAGCACCAAATGCCGAGGCCGAACACGCTAGCTGTTTCCATCAGTGCCAGTGAAGCGAGGTACGCTACCGCCACCACGCCGACGACGAACCACCGCGCCAGCTTCAGCTTGTCCGCGTCGCTATAACAATCCTTGCCGCGAATGGGGATGACGATGTCGTTGGTGAACATCGTGCCGAGGCAGGCGAATTGGGAATCGAGGCTGCTCATAATCGCCGCCAACACGCCGGCCATCAACAGGCCCAGCAACCACGGGTTGGCAATTAAATTCACCATCGTCCCCAGCACTTCGCTGGGATTGGAAATGGAAATGTCTCCAGCAGCAGCCAAGCCCGCCGCCCATACCCCAATTAAAATACACGGCAGCCAAACGATGGCAATGCAGATGGGATGCGCCACAATGGCCAACCGAAACGTTTTAGCGTCCTTCGCCGTGAGCCAATGCTGGAAAACGTGCGGGAACATTCCGATGCTGAGGGGGATGAACAGAAACGTGATGAATACCAAATGCGACATCGAAGACTTGGGCGCGGTAGGCTCTGCCGGCTCTATCATTTCCTCCCCGCTTTCCGCCGAATTGTTCATGGCCTCCATCATTTTTTCTTCGTATTCCTGTTGTTGCTCCTCGTACTTCGTGGTTGCGCCAGGGTGCACGCCGCGCGCCAGTCGCTCGGGTTTGTGGGTTTCCACATATTCGGTGGCACGTTTGATGTTGTAAATGATGCCGGATTCTTTGAGGTTGTACTCTGGATTTTTTTGGGCCACAGCGGATGAAATCATCAGAAAGGCAACGATGCCGGTGATCATAAAAACGATTGTTTGGAAGGTGTTCGCCCAAGCGGTGCTGCGGACGCCGCCGAGGAATACGTACGTGAGCACCACACCGCAAATGACGAGGCCGGTGATCCACGGGGCAATGCCGTCCGCGTTGAACATCCCCTTCGTGGTACCTTCCACAAAATTTCCGGCGCTGATGATGCCAATCAAAAGATACGGGATGATGAGCAGCACGAGCAAAACGAACAGCACGGTACCGAGAGTTTGAGAATTGAAGCGGTCGCGAAAGAACTGCACTTGGGTGACGTAGCCGTGGCGTTTGCCGATAGCCCAGAGGCGGAGGCCGATGATGAAAAAAATCGCGGAGTGAATGATGCCGCTCCACGCCGCCACCGCGCCGTACGTGGCCACGCCGGTGTTAAAGGCTTTACCGGAGGAACCCACCAGCGCGAAACCAGTCATCGTGGTGCCAAACACGCTCATCAACAGCATAAACGAGCCGATGGAACGGCTGGCGACAAAGTAATCCTTGCTGGTGCCGCGAAAGAATTTGCTGCTGAAAATGCCAAGGCCGAGCAGTAAAACAAGATAGCCCAACACAATCCAAAGCGGGATGGTGGAAGCGGAAGCAGCAAAAATAATCATTCAGTTTTTAAGAGGGGTTGTTGGAAGAATTGGGGTTGCCGCCATTGCCTTGGCCACCACTACGACGGCCGCGTCCACCACGGCGTCGGCGGGAGCGGCCTTCATTGTCGTCATTGCCGCTGCGCTCGGAGCGATCGCCGCGATCGCGATCGGCTGAAGGGCGGTAGTCGCCGCGTTGGGTACGTCCGCGATTGTCGCGTCCGCTTTGGCCCCTACCACGATTGCGGCTGCCGCCGCCTCGGCGGTTTTCGCCGGCACTGGCCCAGTTTTCCAGTTCGGTGGGCCACGCTTTCCAGACAGCCAGAAACCATACGACGGCAGTGGCGAATGAGAGCGCGACTTGGTAGCCCAACCCGGCGGGGATGCCGAGGATGAGGTCGTGTTCTTTTTGCACTTCAGAAAGAAGCGGCCAAATTAACCAGTCCTGATGCAGCCAAGCAAGGGACACCACGAGGGCGACGATCAAATATCTCATTTTGCTGGCCTACTTTGAGGCGGATTTCGCGGGCAAGGCCACGGCGTAAATATGCGTTTGAGTGCCGACGTACAGCGTGCCGTTCGCCACGATGGGCGAGGAATAAATCGGCACGAGCATATTGGTCTCAAAAATGGGCTCGTCGTTTTTGGGATGGAAATCCGTCTTGAGCGGGAGGATGGTAAGATCGCCATCCTCGTCGCCAATAAAGATTTTCCCATCGGCAATGAGTGGACTGCTCCACATATGGGCCTTGGTGTCGTACACCCAATGTTCCTTGCCCGTCTTGGAATCAAGGCAGTAAACATAGCCGGTGTAATCAGCGGCTACGAGCAAGCCGGTGGCAGGGTCGATAGCACAGGTGGAAATGGTGCGCTGGATTTTTCGGTAGTCCCAAACCTTCGCGCCAGTGTTAGCGTTGATACAAGTGAGATTACCGACACCCTCGCCGTGCTCAGGATCCTGTCCAAGGGCGATGTATACGTGACCATTGTGATAGGTCGGCGTGGCGATGATTTCGCTGGGGCCATCGGCGGCGGGGTATTTGATGTCATTGCCTTCGTCATCTTTTTTATGCACGTCCGGCACGCAATCGTATTTCCACAAAAGTTTGAAAACATCGTAGCCGTCGGCGTCCTTTTTGAATGTAGTATCGAAGGCATAAAGCACGCCATCACCCGCGCCGAAAAACACCGCGTCCTTGCCGTTCACCTTGCCCTTGGACGGACTGGACCAGTTACAATGCTTGATGGCTTTGCCGATACCTTCGGTTTCTTCGCCGGCGAGCGTTCCGTCTTTTTTGTTGAGCGCCACAATGCAGGGCGCTTGCGGGGCGGGGATGTTGAGGTGGCTCCAATCCTGCCCGTTGGAGGTGGTGCAAAAAAGCAAATCGCCTACGATGAGCACCGATGAGCTGGCGATGTTATGCGGGAACACGCCGAGTTCCGTTCGCATATCATAAACCCAAATAATGTCCGCATCCAGCTCAGTGGGCGTCAACGGCGGCTTGCCTTTGCCCGCCATGAACTTGCCTTCATCCTGGAGGCCTTGGTTCCCATTCTTCATCCCCTCGGTATCGAGGCAAAGAATTTCGCAACGGTTGCTGACGATATAAACGCGATTGCCTTCCACTGACGGGCTGGAGCAAATGCCAAGGTATTCCCAATCGCTCACTTTGCCCGCACCGAGCTTGGGCACAACCAACTGCCACAGTAACTCACCGGTTTTTTCATC
>JABIXB010000268.1 GCA_018666805.1 Rhodospirillaceae bacterium
TACAACGAGCGCTTCAACGGGACCCTGCGCAGGGAGGTTCTCAATGCTGAGTGGTTCACTTCAATCAAACAGGCGCAGGTCGTCATCGAAACCTGGCTGAAACAGTACAATCACATCCGCCCGCATCAGGCTCTGAACATGAAGGTCGTTGGTTTAAATTCAGCTCATGAAATCAAAAATAAACTCTCTAATTCAATATGTTGGCGGGGTTTTTATTTTTCAAGGAAACAAAAATTCTGAGCAGGGTCGGAAAAATTGCCACTTAAATTGCCGCTTTTTTCATTGCTAGGAGCATTTCGTTCCCCGGAATCCGGGTCCCTTTCCAACCAATCCCAATAAAGTCCCCAGTGCTCATGACCCGAGGCGTCCTCAAAAGCGCCCCTGCGGTCCATGAACCGCGGCCCTTGGGCAGTGTTCCGCGCAAACGATACCAGGGATACTGCATCCCGGATCACGGCCCACCGATCACGCACCATGGCTCAGGGGCCCGGGCTCGTAATTCACTAGCCAGATTATATTAACGAGTGGTCGGTCTGCTCTTATTAAAGGGGTGGTTGCTGGGATCGGGGCTTGGGCCGGGTTTTGCTCAAATGGTTTGCTCGCCAAGCATCTCGGTTCGGCTATCACGGCACGTGGAGCGTGGGAATAGGGTTCCGGCGACTGGGTGAGGGGCCGTCACGGGGGCTTATTAGTGCCGATGGCGCATACCCCTGCAGACGTCTACTTCGGGCGCGGCCAGGCCATTTTAAAACAACGCGAAAGGATCAAACGGAAAACGATGGAAATCAGGCGCTTGCAACACCGCAAATACGCCGCTTAATATATTGAACCAGATGAGCCAGATCCTCCTTTAGATCAGGCCGCAGTTTGTTCTAATTTATATGACGACGGACAGCCAGTGAAACGCAGTAACGATCCTGGTCAAGAGAACTGAAAGGGACCGACAATGAAGAAAAGTGTTTTCGCAGTAAGTGCACTCGCGCTGTGCGTTTCTGCTAACCTGATACACGCTGGACAGCAAGGCCATGCATCGGTTGAAGATGAAGTTATAGCCGAGCAGCGTGCCGCGCTGACTGCAAGGGCGGCAGGCGCTGGCTCTGGCCCGCAGTCGCCTCGCGACATAAACGAGTCGGCAGGCAACAATCATCGCATCTTTGGCACCGCTCCGGACCGTCGGTCGATGAATCTCTGCAATATCCATCTCCATGAAAACGCAGAACATCGTGGCGGTGAGTTCACTACCTTTGCTGGGAATGGAGACGGACACGGCTACGGAACCGGCTTCCGCTATGATGGTAAGTTGACCGACGCGGAGCTTGCTCCGGTCGCGAGCTCGGTGGGCTCTAGCGAGCACGGCGATCTGGTTGCCGGTGACACGGTCGAAATTCATTTTGTGCACAGCAGCGCTAACGTGATGCCTGGTGCTACGCTGGCTGCCTGTGTAACCGAGGCGATCAGTAACCCGCAACTTCGCGTCGAGACCTTCGTTGCCATTCTGGTCAATGACAAGGCCGCCGTGAGCTTGACCCAGATGGCGGAAGTTCAACAGGTGGATGGATTTTATCAGGCGCCAAACCTTCCCGAGAATCTCGGCACTCCGGTAAGCTACGCTGGCTCGACTACCGGTCCAAGTTACAACGAGGCTCCTTCGCCCTTCCAGGTGACTTGGAACGTGCGCCCGAAGGTAGTGAAGCTTGACATCAACTCGGTGTCAGCATGGCTGGCAGGCAATCCCTTCAAGGAAAACCATGCCCACGGCGTCCGCAACCTTGTGATCAATCCCGATCTGCTGTCAGCTATAAACTGATAACCAAGTCTAACTAGCCGTTGTTAAGCGCACCTATCACTGTTTGGCAAACAGCTTCGGACATAATCCAGACTGCCGTTAAACAGCCGTTTTTTGGCCACAAACCGACATTCGACGCACGACACCTAAAGAGTCCGCTGATAGCCAGGTGGAGACTATTGAATTTGTTGCTGGTGGCCGATCAAGATGCTAATGACGGGTGGCGCGGCGCGCGCTTGAGGTGCGCCGCGCGAGCCAACCGGGGGCGAGCGGCCTAGTCGTGAGAATATCCATTGGCGCCAAGATATTCGGCATCTCTCTGCTGATGCTCGCCCTGATGGCGGGCGCCGCCGCGATCTCGACGCTGACGGTCGACCGCATCACGGTCGAGCTCGATCTGCTGTCTCACGTCTTTCTGCCTTTGTCGGAGCAGGTCGCCGCGGTCGAGGCGCACGCCCTGGAGCAGGAGATTCAGCTCGAGCGGCTGCGCCTGCTGTACGATCGCACGCCGCACGACGAGAGCGCGATCGAGACGGCGCTGGCGGCCTTCGAGCGCTACGGCACCGCACTCGACGCGGAGCTCTCCGCCACCACCGTGCTGCTCGACGCCACTCGGGGAATCGCGACCGCCGACAGCGCGCGCACCCTCGGCGGCATCGAGGTGCGGCTGCAGATGATCGCCCAGGAGCATCAGGACTTCGAGGATCATGGGCGCACGCTGCTCACCTATGCCGCGCGCGGCGAGCATGCGGTGCAGGGCGAGCTGGCGCGCCTGATCAAGGCAGAGAAGGTCGAATACAACCAGGCGGTGGACGCGCTGCACCGCGACGTGGTGGCGTACAGCCAGAGCGCCTCGCTGCGCGCGGAAGCGCACGAGAAGAGATTGCGCGTGCTCACCTTCGTGCTCACCGGCGCCGCCGCCGCGCTCGGTCTCATCATCGCCGGCGTGGTGACGCTCGGCCTGGTGCGTCCCGTGGGCCGCCTGCTGGCCGGTATGCGCGCCATCGAGGCGGGCCGCCTCGAGACCCGGGTCGAGGTCACCACGCGCGACGAGATCGGCGCGCTTGCCCGCGGCTTCAACGACATGGCGGGCGAGCTGCGCGTCAAGGAGCGCATCAAGGACATGTTCGGCCATTACGTCGATCCGCGCATCGTTCAGGATCTGATCGACAAGCCCTCGCTCACCGAGCCCGGCGGCGAGCGCCGCGTGATGACGGTGTTCTTCTCCGACATCGCCGGCTTCACCAGCATCGGCGAGCGCCTGACGCCCGACGCCCTGGTCGGGCTGATCAACGCCTATCTGACCGAGATGTCGGAGCCGATCCGGGCCGAGAGCGGCGTCCTGGACAAGTTCATCGGCGATGCCATCATGGCCTATTGGGGGCCGCCCTTCGTGGCGCCGGACGAGCAGGCGGCGCGCGCGTGCCGGGCGGCGCTCGCCAGCCTCGATCGCTTGGCGGAGTTTCGCGAGCGCGTGCCCGAGATCGTGGGCTTGCGCCGGGACGCGCCCGAGATCGATATTCGCATCGGCATCGCGACCGGCCCCATGGTGGTGGGCAATGTCGGCTCCGACGTGCTGAAGAACTACACCCTGATGGGCGACTCCGTGAATCTCGGCAGCCGCCTGGAGGGCGCGTGCAAGGCCTACGGCCTGCGCATCCTGATCGCCGAGGAAACCCGTAACCTGGCGGGCGACGCGATCGAGACGCGCGAGATCGATGCGCTCGCGGCCAAGGGCAAGAGCGAGCCGGTGCGCGTCTTCGAGCCGCTGGCGCTGGGCGGGCGTCTGGACGACGCAGGCGCGCGCCTGAAGGAGCGCTTCGAGCAGGGTCTCGCCGCCTACCGCGCGCAGGATTGGGACATGGCCGAGGCCGCCTTCCGCGGCGCATCCGAGGCGGTGGCCGACGATCCGCCAAGCCGTGTCTTCCTGAAGCGCATCCGCCATCTGCGCGACCAGCCGCCGGGCGACGCCTGGGACGGTGTGTGGCGCATGACGGCGAAGTAGGCTGGTGCCGAAGCTGCACCGCCTCCACAGCATGGACGCGCCCGAGATGCGGCAAATTTGCTTCACCGCCGGCGTCATCTTCGAGTATTACGACGAAAATCTGGAGAACCCGTGGAGGCAATGTCAGACAAACTGAGTTGGTCTCAAGCGACCATGTGCTCAGGAAGTTTTAGGCCGCCAACTGATGCCACTCGGCCAGAGCAGCTGAGCGTCTTTTTTTGAAGCAGTTGCGGTCAATAAGATGGCGTTCAAGGAAGTGGTTATGGATCGAGGCGTGGGCGGAGACGAATTTTTGCAGGGTCTTCACGTCCCGGAATTTGGCCATTGCTCCTTCTCGTCGCCTGAACGGCTGGTGTGAATTTTCGGCTCGATTGTTGAGCCAGCGGCCACATTCTTGGTCCGCAGCATTCCCGATCACATTCATCGCTGCCCTATACGACCGGAGCCGGTCCGTGACGATCACCTTGGGTTGACCATACCGTTTCATCGCACGCTTCAGAAACTTGAGCGCAGCCTTGCGATCCCGGCGTTTCGTGACGAATACCTCAAGTACTTCGCCCTCGTGATCGACCGCCCGCCACAAATAATGCATCTCACCATTGATCCTCACGAAGACCTCGTCCAGGTGCCAGCGCCAGCTAGAATACGAATGATGCTCGACGCGCCGTTTCCTGATCTCCGCAGCGAACATCGGCCCGAACCGGTTCCACCAGAATCGCACCGTCTCGTGGCAGATATCGATGCCGCGTTCATGAAGCATGTCTTCTACTTGCCGCAATGAGAGCGGATATCGAACATACAGCATTACCGCGAGGCGAATTATCTCGGGTGAGCTGTTGAAATATCGAAAGGGGTTTTGCATCGCCAAAGACTATGAA
>JABIXB010000269.1 GCA_018666805.1 Rhodospirillaceae bacterium
CGCATTTGGTATTCCGAGCCGGTAATTTTCGACGAAGCCTGCGTTGCTGCGGTGCAGGACGCCGCCAATTCACTCGGCCACGCCAACCGCCCGATCACCTCGGGCGCCGGGCACGACGCCGTCTATGTCTCGCGCATCGCGCCGACCGCGATGATTTTCATCCCGTGCGAAGACGGCATCAGCCATAACGAAATCGAAGAGGCGACACCCGGCGATCTCGCCGCCGGCTGCGACGTGTTATTGAACGCGATGGTGGCGCGGGCAAACGCATAACGTGACAAGTCCCTCTTTCCCGGGGGGAAGAGGGATTAGGGAGAAGGGGCGAGCTAAGCGCGTAAGCGCTTTTTTTGTTTATTCCCTCAAACGCCGGGCGAGCGCATCCGCGCTCTTGGCTACCTCGTATTAACTCGGGCGCGAAGTCTCGCTTGCCGGAATGCTGGACGCATTCCGGAGGGAGGTGCCGCTTGGAAGAGTCGGAATTAGGGAGCTTGGCTACTCCGCCGCTTCAGATCGCTCCACCCTGCGCCATGGGCGCTGGGCGCGGGCGCGGGCGGCGGCGTCGAAGGCGGGGCCGAAGGTTGGGCGCTCGATAAAGCGGCCCTGGCCGGGCTTGGCGCGGAGATCGCCATCGTGCCACAGGAGATTGCCCTGGCTGATCGTGCTGCGCGCGATGCCGGTCACCTCCATGCCTTCATAAATGTTGAAATCATTTTTTTGCTTGTGCGTCTTGGCTGAGATGGTGCGTCGCGCCGTCGGGTCCCAGACCGTGATATCGGCATCGGCGCCGACGCGGATCGCGCCCTTGCGGGGATAAATATTGAAAATCTGCGCCGCGTTGGTCGAGGTGATGCGGACGAACTCGTTCGGCGTCAGCTTGCCGGTCTCGACGCCGCGGTCCCAAATCACCGACATGCGGTCTTCGATGCCGCTGGCGCCGTTCGGAATCATGGTGAAATCATCCTTGCCCTGCGTTTTGTCGGCATTGCAGAAGGCGCAATGATCGGTCGCCGTGGTTTGCAGATTGCCCGATTGCAGGCCGCGCCACAGTTCGCGGATGTGGTCCTTGGGGCGGAACGGCGGGCTCATCACATGGGCGCGGGCAACAATCGGGTCGGGATCGTAATAGACCGAATCATCGACCACCAGATGCTGGGCCAGGCATTCGCCGTAAACGCGCTGGCCTTCCATCCGCGCGCGCGTGATCTCCTGCAGGGCTTCGCGGCAGGTGACGTGGACGATATAGACCGGCGTATTGAGCAATTGCGCGATGCGGATGGCGCGGTTGGTCGCTTCGCCCTCAACCTCGGGCGGGCGCGATTGCGGGTGGCCTTCCGGCCCGGTGATACCGGCGGCGAGCAATTCCTGCTGCAACAGCCAGATCATGTTGCCGTCCTCGCAATGTACCGTCGCCACCGCGCCGAGCTCGCGGCAGCGCTGGAAGCTCTGCATCAGATGCTCGCCATCGAGCATGATGTCGTTCTTATAGGCCATGAAATGCTTGAAGCTGTTGATGCCGTGCTCACGCGTCAGCGTCTCCATATCCTTCGAAACCTGCTCGCTCCAGCTGGTGATGGCGACATGGAAGGAATAATCCGCCGGCGCCTTCTCCGAGCGCGCGCGCCAGACATGATAGGCATCGAGCGGGCGCTCGTCCGCCGCCGGGATGACGAAATCGATGATCATCGTCGTGCCGCCCGAGATGCCGGCCGCCGGGCCGGTGAAGAAATCATCACCCGTGCGCCCGCCCATGAAAGGCAGCTCCATATGGGTGTGCGGATCGATGCCGCCCGGCATGACGAGAGCCTCGCCGGCGTCGACCATTTCAGCGCCGGCCGGCACGTCGAGGTTTTCGCCAATCGCCTGGATCAAGCCATCGGCGCAATAAACGTCGGCGCGAAAACTTTCCTCGGCCGTGGTGACGGTGCCGCCCCGGATGACGAGTGACATGGCGGAAATCTCCCCTGTTGTGTGACGCCTCTATTCGGCCGCTTGGGCACGTTCCACCCGGCGCGGCGCATTGAGCTCGGCGAAGGTTTTGACCCGGTCGAAGACCTTGGAATAGGTCGGGCGCGGAATATAGCGGCCAACGCCTTTCTCGACCTTGAGGTCTTTGCCGTCCCACACCTGCTTGCCCTGGCTGATGGTGGCGCGCGAGATGCCGGTTACGGTCATGCCCTCATAGAGATTGAAATCCATATTGGAATGATGCGTGCTGGCCGAAATGGTACGCGTCGCATTGGGGTCCCAAATGGCGATGTCGGCATCGGCGCCGACACGGATCTCGCCCTTGCGCGGATGCACATTGAAAATCTTGGCCGCCGCCGTCGAGGTCGCGCGGACGAAATCATTGGGCGTCAACAGGCCGGTCTTCACGCCCTGGTCCCACAGCACCGACATACGGTCCTCGATGCCGCCGCAGCCATTTGGCATCATGGCGAAATTGTCCTTGCCAAGCGCCTTTTGCGGCGCGCAGAAGGCACAGTGATCGCTCGCCGTGGTCTGCAACGTGCCCGATTGCAGGCCGCCCCAAATCGCGTCGCGATGCTCTTTCGAGCGGAACGGTGGGCTCATCACATGCGCCGCGGCCTGGGTAAAGTCAGGTAGGTAATGGGTCGATTCGTCGATCACCAGATGCTGCACCAGGGCTTCACCATAAACCGCCTGGCCGTTGGCCCTGGCCGTGGCGATGGCGGCAAGCGACTGCTTGCATGAGCAATGCACGACATAAAGCGGTGCGTTGACGGTGCCGGCGACGGTGATCACGCGCTGCGTCGCCTCACCTTCCACTTCCGGCGGGCGCGATTGCACATGGCCTTCCGGCCCGGTGATGCCCATGGCGAAGAGCTTTTTTTGCAAATAGTCGATCAGCTCGCCATTCTCGGCGTGCACGGTCGCCATGGCGCCGAGCTCCTGGCAACGGTCGAAGCTATTCAGCAGCACCTCATCGTCGAGCATGATGGCGCCCTTATAGGCCATGAAATGCTTGAAGCTGTTGACGCCGCGCTCGCGCGTGAGGGTGCCCATTTCCTCACGCACCTGATCGCTCCACCAGGTAATGGCGACGTGGAAGGAATAATCCGCCGGCGCCTTTTCAGCGTTCGCCATCCAGGTGTCATAGGCCTCAAGCAGCGATTGCTCGGGACTCGGGATGACGAAATCGATGATCATGGTGGTGCCGCCGGCAAGTGCGGCGGACGGCCCGCTCATGAAATCGTCCGCCGTGACGGTGCCCATGAAGGGCAGTTCCATATGGGTGTGCGGGTCGATGCCGCCCGGTATCACCAGCGCTTCGCCGGCATCGACCATCTCGGCGCCGCCCGGCGCTTCGAGATTTTCGCCGATCGCCTGGATCGTGCCCTCGGCGCAATAAACGTCCGCCCGGTAGGTCTCTTCGGCCGTGACGACGGTTCCGCCCTTGATCAATAACGACATGATGCGCTCTCCCAGTTTGGCTCAATTTATTTGTCCGAACCTTAGCGCAAAAGCGGCTCCTTTCGCCAGCCCCGCCAATCTCTATAGGCGCAATTGCCCGTCGTAATTGACAGCGCGGAAAAGCACGGCTTTCTTAGGTGTATGGAAAAGACACAGCAAAACAACAAACTGCCGCTCGCGGGCCTGCGCGTGCTCGATCTCGCGACCTTCGTCGCCGGCCCGTTCAGCGCCGCCATATTGGCCGAATTCGGCGCCGAAGTGATCAAGATCGAGCAGCCCGGCGGCGGCGATCCATTGCGCAAATTCGGCACGCCGAGCCCCAATGGCGATGGCTATACCTGGCTCTCCGAGCAGCGCAACAAGCGCTCGGTCACGCTCGATCTGCGCAAGCCCGCCGGCGCCGATATCTTCAAGCGCCTGGTGAAAAGCGCCGATGTTTGTTGCGAAAATTTTCGCCCCGGCACGCTGGAGAAATGGGGCCTCGGGCCGGATGTGCTGAAAGCGGTCAATCCGCGCCTCGTGCTGTTGCGCATTTCCGGTTATGGCCAGACCGGCCCCTATAAGGACCGCCCCGGCTTCGCCCGCATCGCCCATGCCTTTGGCGGCCTGACCTACCTCACCGGCGAGCCGGGCGGGCCGCCGCTCACGCCGGGCTCAACTTCGCTCGCCGATTATATTTCCGGTCTTTACGGTGCGCTCGGCATCATGCTGTCCTTGCGTGCGCGCGAGGAGACCGGCCAAGGCCAGGAGATCGACGTCGCGCTCTATGAATCGATCTTCCGCGTGCTTGACGAGATGGCGCCGCTCTACGCCGCCAACGGCTTCGTCCGCCCACGCCTTGGGCTGGGGACAGCGAATGTCTGCCCGCATGGCCATTTCGAATGCGGCGACGGCGAATGGGTCGCCATCGCGTGTACCAGTGACAAAATGTGGGTGCGCATGGCCGAAGTGCTCGACCGCCCCGAGCTCGGCCCCGACGAACGCTACAAGACGGCGGCAAAGCGCGTCGCCAACCGCGACGATGTCGACGGCCTGGTAAGCGCCTTCACCCTCTCCATGCCGCGCGACAAGGTGATGGCGGCTTGCGTCACCGGTGACGTGCCGGCCGCGCCGGTCTATTCGATCGCCGATATCTTCAAGGACCCGCAATATAAAGCGCGCCAGACCCTGGTGACGGTCGATGACGAAACCGCCGGCGAGATC
>JABIXB010000270.1 GCA_018666805.1 Rhodospirillaceae bacterium
ACTTATCCGCTGCGGCACTCACCATTTGTGAAGATATCTGATCTGGTCAGCAAGGTTTGAGCAAAAAAAATATAATCTCGAGGCTTCTGCCGTTCCTGAGCGTTGCCGTGGCTGCCGCGGTGAACGGTCGTTCCCTATTGGCACCGCTGCCGGCCAAAAGCGATGTGGCCGCGCGCCTTAGCGCCTTCCCGTGCGAAAATCTACCGCTTGAGGGCGAGGTCGATATCCACTGGAACGAACAGCAGGTTCCTTTCGTGTTTGCCGAGAGCGACGGCGATGCCGCTGTTACGCTCGGTCTGATTCACGCCCATTTGAGACTCGGCCAAATGGAGTTGATGCGCCATATCAGCCAGGGCCGCATTTCGGAGCTCGCCGGCCCCTTCACCACCGAACTTGATCACGCCTTGCGCATTCTCAATTTCGGCCGCGCGACGGCCGGGATTGAAGCCGCGCTGCCCGCTGATACCCGCCTCTGGCTGGAGCGTTTCATCACCGGCATCAATCATTACCAGAGCACCGTGTCGGACCTGCCGCATGAATACCGCCTGTTCGGGCTCGAGCGGAAGCCATGGAGCCTTGCCGATATTGTTACCGTCGGGCGCCTGGCCGCGAGCGATGTCAGCTGGTTGATATGGTTTCAGCTTTGGCAGCTGCGCGTGCGCGACGATTGGCCGGAACTGTGGCGCGGCCTGTTGCGCGAGGGCGGCAACGCCTTGACCGATGCCGGCGATCACGAAAGCGGTGACGAGCTTGGCCTCTTGAGCGACCTGTTGGGTGGTATGAGCCGCTCCGGCAGTAATTCCATCGCCGTCGCGCCGGCGCGGACAAAAAATGGCCATGCGTGGATTGCCAGCGATCCGCATCTTGGCTTTATGCTGCCCAATTTATGGCTTCTGGCAGGCGTCAAATCGCCGTCCTACCATATGGTGGGAATGATGATACCGGGGCTGCCCTTCGTCGCTGTCGGGCGCAACCAGGATATTGCCTGGGGCGGCACAAATTTACGCGCCGCCTCGAGCGACCTGTTCGACGCGTCAAAATTGCCGCCCGGAAAAATCACCCAACGCGAGGAAAAAATCGGCGTGCGCTGGTGGTTTGATAAGCGGGTGGTGGTGCGCGACAGCGCCCAAGGCCCGATTATTTCGGATTCCCCCCTGCTCCAAAGCCTCGACCACGAAACCATTGCCCTGCGCTGGGCAGGCCACGGTGTCAGCGACGAATTTTCCGCCATGCTGCGCGCCAACCGGGCGCGCAACTGGGACGAATTTATCACCGCCTTCGAAACATTCTCCATATCGGCGCAAAATATGGTGTACGCCGATAAGGCGGGCAATATCGGCAAACTCATGGCCGCACAATTGCCGGCGCGTAAGCCGGGATTCCCGCCATTTTTACATGATCCCGGTGACGACGCCGCCGCCTGGGACCAAATGATCGGCGTGCGCGGATGGCCGATGAGCTACAACCCGGAGGCCGGCTATATCGCCTCGGCC
This sequence comes from Rhodospirillaceae bacterium, assembly GCA_018666805.1. Taxonomy (GTDB): domain Bacteria; phylum Pseudomonadota; class Alphaproteobacteria; order UBA828; family UBA828; genus PTKB01. The sequence goes on from JABIXB010000270.1 coordinate 1,494, forward strand.
AACAATCGCCCGCCGCCGACCGAAATCCCTGTCGGTTATTTCTTCTCGCCGGGCTCCCGCATTACACGCATGACCGCGCTTTTGGAGGCGAACCAAGACATTACATTTGAGGATTTGCATGCCCTGCAGACCGATGTGTTGGAGCCAACCGCGATAGCGATTAATCAGGCCTTTATCGAGGCGGTCGAGCGCCACGGCCTGGAAGACAGGTTGAGCCCCGCCGCCCGCGCCGTATTTCAAATGATCGCGGGCTGGGACGGAAATTATCATGCGGAGGCGCCGGAGCCAGTCGCCTTCGAGGCCGCCTTTTTTAATTTCCTGCGGCGGTTTTATACGCCGCGCATGGGCGAAGAAGGGTTGCACGCCTTCACATCAGCCGCCGATTTTGCCCGCACCGTGCCGCGCGACATTAAGGAATCGGATGGCGCCATCGTATCCCAGGCGCTTGCCGGCGCGCTTGAAGATGCCGTATCGGTGGTGAACAAGTTTTCCACCTGGGGAGACATGCACCGCTTGCGGCTGCGCCATCCCTTGGGCGTGGTGCCGGTGGTTGGCGGGCGTTTCACCGCTGCAAATTTCCCAAGCGGCGGCTCGCGCCAGACCGTGATGAAAACCAACCATGTGCCGACGGATAAAAAACATTTTGCCGGCTATGGCTCGCAGGCGCGGCACATCTCCGACATGTCCGATCCGGACGAAAATTATTTCGTTCTGCTCGGCGGCCAGGACGGCTGGCTCAACAGCACCACTTTTGTCGATCAGGTCGAGCAGTGGCGGGCAGGGGAGTATGTCAAAATCCCGCTCCGCCCCGAAAGCGTGCGCAAGAGCTTCACCAGAAGTATGAAACTCAAGCCGAATTAAGGCGCGGCTGGAAAATTCTGCTGCCAGTGGCGGGCGATATCGATGCCGCGGCAGAGCCAGACGTCTTCATGGTTTTGCACATGCTCGACAAAGCGCTTGAGCGCCTGAAAGCGGCCCGGCCGCCCGACCAGACGGCAATGCAGGCCGATATTCATCAGCCGCGGGAAATGCGCGCCCTCTTCATAGAGCACATCGAAGCTGTCGCGTAGATAAGCGAAAAACGGCTCGCCCCAATTGAAGCCCGGCGTAGTGGTAAAGCGGTGATCGTTGATATCCGCCGTATAGGGGATCACGAGTTGCTGCTGGCCGCCTTCGCTTAGCCAATAGGGTAGCTCGTCGGCATAGCTGTCCTGGCTATATTCGAAGCCGCCCTCCTCGGCGATCAGGCGCAGCGTGTTTTCGCTGCGCCGGCCGAGAAAATGGCCGAGCGGGCGCGTCCCCGTTACCTCGGTGTGGAGCGCGATGGTCTTTTCGATGTGCGCGCGCTCCTCCGCCTCGGCCATGCCGTGATGGTCGATCCAGCGATAGCCGTGGCTGGCGATCTCCCAATCGGCGGATTTCATCGCCGCGACCGCGTCTGGGTTTCTTGACAGCGCCATGGCGACGCCAAAGACGGTGATCGGCACGGCGCGCTGGGTGAACAGCCGATGGAGCCGCCAGAAGCCGACGCGGCTGCCATATTCATATTGCGATTCGACGGGTAGATAGCGCTCGCCCTCGCGCGACGGTACGAAGCCAAACTCGGTCAGCAGTGATTCGGAGCCGGCATCGCCATGCAGGATATTATTCTCCGCACCCTCTTCATAGTTGATGACGAACTGCACCGCGATGCGCGCACCGTTCGGCCATTTCGGGTGGGGCGGGTGCTGGCCATAGCCGACCATGTCGCGCGGATAATTTTCACTCACGCCAGGCTCCTTCTTGTTATCGCCGCGCAGCGCTAATCGTTGGCGCCCTCATATCGGGCAAAGCGGACATCGCAGGTAATGCCGTGCGCCAGCATGCCCTCGATTTCGCATTGCCGCGCCAGCACCGGCGCAATCGCCCGGCTGGCTGCCGGCTTGAGACGCTGATAGGTCACGGTCTTGATGAACTTGCCGGCCCAGAGGCCGCCGGTATAGCGCGACGCGCCATTGGTCGGCAGGGTGTGGTTGGTGCCGATGCCCTTGTCGCCATAAGCAACGGTTGCCTCTTCGCCGACGAACAGGCTGCCATAATTGCTGAGGCGGGCAAGATATTCATCGTCATGCGCGGTCATGAGCTCGAGATGCTCAGGCGCATATTCGTCGCTCATGCGCACCGCCTCGTCGATATCGGCAACAATGGCGATTTCGCCGAAATCGCGCCATGCCGGCGCCGCCACTTCCCTGGTCGGCAGGGTTTTGAGCTGTGCCTCGACATGGGCGAGGGTTTCTTCAGCGACGCGCTTCGAGGTGGTGACGAGCCAGGCCGGGCTGTCGGGGCCGTGTTCCGCCTGGCCGAGCAAATCGGTCGCCACCAGTTCAGGGTCAGCGGTATCATCGGCAATGATCAGAATTTCCGTCGGGCCGGCCAAAAGGTCGATGCCGACGGTGCCATAAAGCTGGCGCTTGGCCTCGGCGACGTATGCGTTGCCGGGCCCGGTGATCAGATCGACGCCACGCATGCCGACACAGCCATAGGCCATCGAGGCCATCGCCTGAATGCCGCCCAAGGCATAGATTTCGTCGGCGCCGGCCTTGTGCAGGGCGTAGAGCGTCGGCGCGTACATTTCCTTGCCGTCGCGCGGCGGGGCGCAGCCGATGATATGTTCGACGCCGGCGACGCGCGCCACGCCAACGCTCATGCTCGCCGCCGCGACCAGCGGGTATTTGCCGCCCGGGATGTAGCAGCCGACATTGGTCACCGGAATCTGCTTTTGCCCGAGAATGATGCCGGGCTCGGTCTCGCACTCGAAATCGGTCAGGGTATCGAGCTGGCGCTTGGCGAACTCGGTAATCTGGCGGTGGCAGAATTCGAAATCTTCCTTGAAGGTCTCGGGCAGCGATGCCTCCGCCGCGGCGATTTGATCCTCGGAGACGCGAAATGTTCCGCCCTGCCATTTGTCGAGATCGGTGGCGTAGCGGTTCACCGCAGCGTCGCCATTCTCCTTGATATCGGCCAGCATGCGGCGCGCGGTTTCCTCGACCGCCGTCATGTCCTGGGCTTTCTTGGGCGGCGCTTTCTTGATGTATTCAACCATGTTTCGTTTTTAATCTCTGCTGTTCGGGGTCAGGTAAATGAAGCGATATTGTCGCGCGCGAAATCCTCGAAACTGCGCGGCGGCCGGCTGACCACCCGGTCGACCACATCGGTGACCGGCGCGCCGAAACCGTCAATAAACATTTGATCGATCTCAATCAATGCATCAGCGAGCATTGTCGGCATGCCGGCATCGACCAGCGCCTTGTGCGAGGCCGCCATGGAGACTGATTCGAAGCGCACGGTTTTGTTGAGCACGCGGGAGAGTATCTCCGCGCATTCGCTGTAGGAATAGGCGCGCGGCCCGGTGATTTCGTAGGTCTGCTCCTCGTGACCGTCCTCGGTCAGCGCCGCCACGGTCACCGCCGCGACATCGACGACGTCAACCAGTGCAACGCGGGATTCGCCAAGTGCGGCATAAAACACGCCGTCGCGCTTGATAAACGGCGCGAAGCGGCGGAAATTCTGCATGAACGCGTTGGGCCAGAGATTTGTATAGGCAAAGCCTTCGCGCTCAATACGTTGCTCGATCTCGCCATGCCAGCGGCGAATCTTGGTCGGTGCATCGGGCGCCGAGCCGATCGCCGACATTTTGACGATGTGGCTGATGCCGGCGCGCTTGGCCGCCGCGACCGCGTTTAATTCGAGCGCCACCATTTTCTCGGCAAAGGCGCACAGCAGCGAAAGCCGCGTGATCCCGTCAAACGCCGCCGCCAGGGTCTCGGGCTGGGCGAAATCGCCGGCAACATAGTCCAGATCCGGGCCCAAAACCGTCTTGGCGCGCGCGATATCCCGCGTCATCACCCGGAATGGCACATTTTTCTCGAGCAGTTGCCGGACCGTCTCCTGCCCGGTCGTTCCGGTTGCTCCGGTCAATAAAATCATCTCACCCTCCCCGCCCCGCACGGACGCAGATACGCCGCATCGCTATTATTGATTTCAATTGCCCCGATTGCACCGCGTTGCGCCGCTTCTGTCCAGCAGGAATGCAGGGTGGCGGTCCGATTGCCTGGGAATGATCCAGTTCGCTACCCTACTATCCTGGCATGAGTTAACGTATACAACTGCATGTCCTTCGAACAAATAGCTATTTTAGCCCTGATCGGCGCGATTCTTATCCTCTTCATCTGGGGGCGCTGGCGCTATGACCTGATTGCTTTTACCGCCCTTCTGGTGGCGGTGGTGATCGGGCTGGTTGAGCCGATGGAGGCTTTTATCGGGTTTGGCCACCCAGCGGTTGTGACCGTGGCGGCGGTGCTCATCATCAGCCGCGCGCTCTCCAATTCGGGCCTGATCGACCTCCTCGCCAAAGGACTCGATCCGGCGGCCGAGCGCGGCCAATCGCAGCATATTGGCTTTATCGGCACAATTTCGGCACTGCTCTCGGCATTTATCAATAATGTCGGCGCCCTTGCCCTTCTCATGCCGGTCGCATTGAAATCGGCGGCCAAGGTAAAGCGGTCGCCGGGCTTTATCCTTATGCCGCTCGCCTTTGCCTCGATCCTCGGCGGCACCATCACCCTGATCGGCACGCCGCCCAATATCATCATCGCAAATTACCGCGCCAGTACCGGCGGCGAGCCCTTTTCAATGTTCGACTTCACCCCCGTCGGCGCCGTGGTGACGGTTGCCGGCCTGGTCTTTGTCACCTTTCTCGGCTGGCGCCTGATACCGGCGGCGCGGCGCGCCAAGCAAGGCGATGATTCGCTGTTCGAAATCGAGGCCTATGTCACCGAGCTTAGCGTACCGGAGGAATCGCCGCTGCTCGGCAAAGGCCGGCGTCAGATCGAGAGCGAATTCGAAAAACTTGAAATCGAATTTGTCGGCCTGATCCGCGCCCACCAACGTATTCACAGCGCCACTTGGCGCGGCCGCATTTCCGCCGGCGATATCCTCGTTCTCGAAGCGGACCCGGAAGGCATCGACAAGGTGGTGAGCAGCTTCGGCCTGGAACTGGTCGGCTCCGGCGCCGAGGTGAGCGAAGACCTTAAATCCGATGACGTGGCCCTGGTTGAAGCGGTTGTCTCACCCGCCGGCATGATCGAGAACAGAACAGCGAGCGGCGTCCATTTGCGCGGCCGCTTCGGCGTCAACCTGTTGGCCGTCTCGCGCCAGGGTCGGCCGATGAAGACGCGCCTCCACACCATGCGTCTCAGGGCCGGCGATGTGCTGTTGTTGCAGGGGCCGGTCGACCAAATGCCGACGATCCTCGGCGATATCGGCTGTTTGCCGCTGGCCGAGCGCGGCCTCAAGATCGGCCGCCCGGAGCGTGCCTGGCTGTCGCTCGCCGTTTTCATCGGCGCGATTGTTTTCATGTCGCTCGGCCTTGTCGCGGCGCCGATAGCGCTTGGTCTCGCGGCGATGGCGATGCTGTTCCTCAATGTGACTTCTCTGCGTGAAGCCTATGACAGCATCAACTGGCCGGTGATCATCTTGCTGGGCGCGATGATCCCAATCGGCGGCGCGCTCGAGACCACCGGCGCCACCGATCTGATTACCGAATCGATCCTCAGCATCGGCGACGGCATATCGCCGATTGTGGTGCTAACCATCTTGCTGATCGTCACCATGACGCTCTCGGATATCGTCAACAATGCGGCCACCGCCGTGATCATGGCGCCAATCGCCTTTGGCCTGGCCGAGCGCCTTCAGGTCAATGCCGATGCTTTTCTCATGGCGGTCGCGATCGGCGCGTCCTGCGCTTTTCTCACCCCGATCGGGCACCAGAACAACACGCTTGTTCTCGGCCCCGGCGGCTATCGCTTTGGCGATTATTGGCGCATGGGCCTGCCGCTCGAAATCATCATCGTCGCCGTCTCAGTGCCGATGATCCTTTGGGTCTGGCCGCTCTAAGTTACGGCCTCGCTTTCGTCTTTATAGTCTTCGAATTTACCGCCGGCGCTGCGCGGGATTTCATCGACATAGCTGAAGGTAACGCTGAATGGGTGGCGGAAACGCCCCTG
>JABIXB010000271.1 GCA_018666805.1 Rhodospirillaceae bacterium
ATGAGCATCATGAGCATTGGAACGGCGGCGGCTATCCAAACGGTAAAGCCGGCGAAGATATTCACATCTATGGCCGCATCTCGGCGTTGGCCGACGTGTTCGATGCCCTCGGCAGCCGGCGCTGCTATAAAGAACCCTGGGGAATGGATGAAATTCTAAACCTCCTGCGCACCGAGCGCGGCAAGCAGTTCGAGCCCACATTGGTTGATATCCTGATGTCCCGCATCGCGGAATTCGCCGCTCTCAGGGAATCCTTTCCCGACTGAATTCGGCCGTTATCAGGTCCCTCAAGCGCCCGGCGCCCGAGGGACCTCACAAAGACTCAGCCGAGCGCTATAACGTCGGCCAGTGTTTTTTCCGGCTCGGGCCGTTTGGTATAGTCCGGATCGATATCAGCGGCGCGGACGATGCCGCCCCGATCAACGACCAAACGCGCCGGCATGGGCATGGTCCAACTGCCCTCGCCATTGACCTTGGCCAGATCGACTTTAAAGCCATCAAAAACTTTCTTCAGCGCGTCCGAAAAAGCGAAGGTAAGCCCGAGCTTGCTGGCATAGCCATTGCCCGGATCGCTCAATATTGGAAAATCGAGCTTGTTTTTTTCGCGCATGCCGACGCTGTGCTCGGCAATTTGCGGCGTGATGGCAACCAGTGAGGTGTTGTGGGCTTTCAATTCTCCCACGATGTCACGCAAAGCATACAGCTCTACATTACAATAGGGTCACCAGTGGCCGCGAAAAACCGTCAAGACGAGCGGCCCGTCGGCGAGCAGCGCCTGGGAGCTGACGTCACTGCCGTCATCATTTTTAAGCGTGAATGCGGGCAGCTTGTCGCCGACCTTAATCACGCCGTCCATAATATCGGACGCACGAAGTTCCTTCAGCGAGTCCGCCATCACGGCTTGCCATTCCTGCGGTATTCTTTCCCTGCCGCCGGCCGATATGGCCTCCAGCTTCTGTGCCAGGCTCATTGGCCCCTCCTCTATTAATTCGCGTGCGAGATTAGCATAGCACCCAAGGCCTGCCGAAAGCGTTTCGCATCACTGTTTCGTGACAAGCGCTATCACGTCCCCTTAAGCGGCATGTTCAGGTTCCCTTCAGGGGCATGTTCAGGTCCCCTTAAGGGGCATGTTCACGTCCCCTTCAGGGGCATAGGCACATGCGGCATTTCATCCTCGACCTCGATGCCGAGCGTATTACAAAAAGTGGCGAGCAGCTGGTAATAGCCGACCATCACGGTGAGATCGACCAGCCCATCATCGCCCAACAATTGCCGAAGCGTATCGACCAGCTCGTCGGGCACGGTTTCGCCGGCGGCGAGCAGGCGCGAAAAACGCAGCGCCGGGCCGGTCGGCGCCGGCTCGTCCTCGATCGCGCCGGTGCCGATAATGGGGCGGAGATGCTCCGGCACCTTATGGATATGGTGGCGCCACTCAAATTTGTTGCCGAGAATCGCCGAGACCTCGCAAATCACCATCTCGCGCAGATCATCGCCGAGCTTCGAATGAAAGCGCACATGCTCGCCCACCGAGGCGACCGATTCGAGCGCCTTCGGGCTCTGCCCCATGACGGCGAACATATTGGGCATCCAGCCCAGTTTTCGCGTCGTCAATATATGGTCGAAGATCGCCTTCTCTTCTCCGCTTGCACGCTCCCAATCCGCAGGCGCCACCACCTGCCGCTCACGATAATCGGTCATATTTTATTTCTCCCAAGTTTGATCGTTTCGCGGTTTATACCCTTCGCCGACAGGCCGCGCGAGGACGGATTGCGGCAAGGCGTTTGGGCTTTGGGTGAGCGCGGTATTAATATTTACGACAACAATCCATTGCCCGGGAATATTGCCATACGGCGGAACCGCAGGGGAGAGAACCATGCAGGAGCTTCTGAACTATTCCGAACGGCGCTTCCGCTCCAAGGACGGGTTGATGCTGCAGAAGGGCGACGTGCTGAAGATCTTCACCAGCGGCGGCGCGGGCTACGGACTAGCGGCGGAGCGCGACCCGGGCCTCGTACGCCGCGACGTGGCCGAGGGCAATCTCAGCGACGCGGCAGCACGCACCGCCTACCCGCACGCCTTCTGATAACGCGAACTGAAATCGCGCGGCTGCACCGTTTGTGTTAATCTTGCTGGCAGATAGCCATATTGCTCCGCAATCATCCGCATACTCTCGGAAAATTAGTTTCAAAATACGGAGCGCGAAAAGCGCTAACATCCGGCGCAATTATGGAGGCAACTCAGGGTGAGCTCAGAGACGTCCGAAAAACTGTCCCGCGTGCGCCTGCTGCAAAATCTGAGCGAGGCCGCGATA
>JABIXB010000272.1 GCA_018666805.1 Rhodospirillaceae bacterium
AGCGTTGCCATGGCGACCTTGAAGCCCTCGCCGGGCGCGCCGAGGATACGGTCCGCCGGCACCTGGCAATTGTCGAATGTGAGGCGCGCCAGCGGGTGCGGCGCGATCACATCGATGCGCTCGGCAATATCCAAACCCGGCGTCGCGGCATCGACGACGAAGGCGCTGAGGCCGCGCGCGCCGGGCGCCTCGCCGGTGCGGGCGAAGACGGTGTAATAGTCGGCGATGCCGCCATTCGATATCCAGGTTTTCTCGCCGTCGATGCGCCAGCCATTGCCGTCGCGCACCGCCGTCGTCGCCATCGCGGCAACGTCCGAGCCTGCCTCGGGTTCGGACAGCGCGAAGGCGGCGATTTTTTGCCCGCTGCGCACCGCCGGCAGAAATTCGCGCTGGATTTCAGCGCTGCCTTTAAGTGATATGGCGCCGCTGCCCAGACCCTGCATGGCGAAAGCGAAATCGGCGAGGCCGGAATGGCGCGCCAGAGTCTCGCGGATGAGACAAAGCGAGCGCACATCGAGTTTCTCGTTCACGCCGCCGAACGCCGCCGGCACGCAATGATCGAGCCATTTGCCCTCGGCGAGGCGGCGCACCAATTCGCGGCAGGCGGCATCGACATCGCTCTCGTCGATATCATGCAGATTGTCTTTCGCCCAGGCATCGAGGGCGGGGGCCAGCTCACGATGCGCGGGCTCAAAAAAGGGCCAGTCGAGAAAGCTGCGGTCGGGCATTAATTGCCCTCGAAGACGGGTTTCTGTTTGGCCGCGAAAGCGTCGAAGGCGCGTTTGAAATCCTTGGTCTGCATGCACATGGCCTGCACTTCGGCTTCCGCCTCAATCGCCGCATTGAGGCCCATATCCCATTCCTGATTGAGCATCGTTTTGGTCATGCCATGGGCGAAATTGGGGCCGTCGGCCAACTTCTGCGCCAGCTTCAGTGCCGCGTCCTGCAAATCCTCTGGTGCGCACAGGCGATTGAAAAATCCCCAGCGCTCGGCCTCGGCGCCCGACATGGCGCGGCCGGTGAAGAGCAGCTCCGAGGCGCGGCCTTGGCCAATCAGGCGCGGCAAAATCGCGCATGCGCCCATATCGCAGCCGGCGAGGCCGACGCGAACGAACAGGAACGCGGTTTTGCTCGCCTCGGTGCCAAGGCGCATATCGCTCGCCATGGCAATCGCGGCGCCGGCGCCGGCGCAGATGCCGTCTATCGCGGCGATCACCGGCTGGCGGCAGGCGCGCATGGCTTTCACCAGATCGCCGGTCATGCGGGTGAATTTGAGCAGCTCCGGCATGTCCATCTCGGTCAGCGGGCCGATGATCTCGTGCACGTCGCCGCCCGAGCAGAAATTGCCGCCGGCGCCGGTGACGATTACCGCGTCGATATCCCCGGCGTCGTTGAGCTGGCGGAAAGTATCGCGCAGCTCGGCATATGATTCGAAGGTCAGCGGATTTTTCTTGTCCGGCCGGTTGAGGGTGATGGTGGCGATGCCGCCTGCCGCCGTCCATTGGAAATGCGCCGCCTGATAGTCTGCCATGTTCATGCCGCATTCCTTCCTTGTTCGTCGAGCGAGGTTTTAACCTTGGTCAGGAGCGCGGTGAGGGTCTCGCGCTCGCTTGGGTTAAGCCCCGACAACATTTCCTCGATCCAGCCGTGGTGCAATTTCGCCATGGCGGCAAATTCGCGGCGGCCGTGGCCGGTGAGCGCGATCCTGAAACTGCGGCGATCGGCCGGGGGCGACCATCGCTCGGCCACGCCTTCCTTTACCAGCCGGTCGGCGACGCCGGTGACATTGCCGTTGGAGACCATTAAGCGTTCCGAGAGCTCGCCCATGCTGAGGCCGTCCGGCGTGCGCTCGAGCGCCGCCATCATGTCGAAGCGTGGCAAAGTGGCGTTGAAATCGCGGCGCAGGCGCGCACGCACTTCGCGCTCGATAATATTGGAGCAGGTCAGGAGCCGCAGCCAGAGACGCAAGGATGCCTTGCCGTTCGCCATTACATCCAAGCTCCGCCAGCCATGGCGATGCTTTGCCCGGTGATCGATTCCGAGCCGGGCAGGCACAGCCACGCCACGGTGGCGCCGACTTCACTCGGCATGATAATGCGGTTTTGCGGGCTCTTCTTGGCCAGTTCGCCGCGCGCCTCTTCTTCGCTCATGCCGGTGATATCGCGGATGTTATCGACGCCGCGCTCGACCATGCCGGTCTCGACATAGGCCGGGCAGACGGCATTGACGGTGATGCCTTTCTTGACCACTTCGAGCGCGAGTGTGCGAGTCAGGCCGATCACCGCGTGCTTGGAGGCGCAATAGGCGGTGATATAGGGCTGGCCCGAGAGCCCGGCGAGGCTCGAGATATTGACGACGCGGCCCCAGCCGGCATCGATCATGCCCTCAAGCACCTGTTGGGTGCTGGTGTGGGTGCCGATCAGGTTCACTTCCATCAGGCGGCGCATCATGTCGGATGAGGTGCGCAGGAACGGCGCAGTATCGGCGATGCCGGAATTGTTGATCAGGATAGCGACCGGGCCGAGCGATTGGGCGGCTTCGGTGAACACGCGCTTGACCGCCGCTTCGTCGGTGACGTCGAGCTGGCGCACTTCAGCGCCGGGCAGCTTTGCCGCCATCTGCTCGAGCTTTTCCATGTTGCGTCCGGTCAGGGTCAGTTTCGCGCCGTGCGCCGCCAGCGCTTCGGCGGATGCGCCGCCGATGCCGTGGCCGCCGCCGGTAATCAGGGCGTGTTTGCCCGCGAGGGCGTTGCTGTTGCTCATATCATTTGTGCCATTTGTTGTGCCCGTTCGGTCAGGCGTTGCAATTGTTCCTTGCCGGTGAGATAGGGGTTCGGCCAGGCAACATCGCCGTAGCGCAGTTCGGCGGCTGCGTGCAAGGTCCAATTGGGGTTGGCGAGGTGCGGCCGCGCCAGGGCGCAGAGATCGGCGCGCCCGGCGGCGAGGATGCTGTTGACGTGATCGGCCTCGAAAATATTGCCAACCGCGATGGTCGGAACGCCGGCCTCAAGCCGGATGCGCTCGGCAAACGGCGTTTGGAACATGCGGCCATAGACCGGCTCGGCTTCGATGCTGGTCTGCCCGGCTGAGACGTTGACGATATCGACGCCGGCCTCTTTCAGCATCTTGGCGATGGTCACCGCATCATCCGGTTCGATGCCGCCCGTGACCCAGTCGGTCGCCGAGATGCGCACCGAGAGCGGCTTTTGCCAGCGCGCGCGCACGGCAGCGAAAATCTCCAGCGGAAAGCGCATGCGGTTTTTTAAGGAGCCGCCATATTCATCCTCGCGCCGGTTGCTGAGCGGCGTAATGAAGCCGGAGAGCAGATAGCCATGCGCGAAATGCAGTTCGACCATGTCGAAGCCGGCCTGCTCGCCGAGCTCAAGCGAATGGAGGAATTGCGCCTTCACCGCCGCCATATCATCGAGCGTCATTTCGCGCGGCACGGCGTTGGCGGGCGACCAGGGGATGGCGGAGGGTGCGATCAGCTCCCAGGCGCCGTCATCGAGCGCCTCGTCCATGCCTTCCCAGCCGAGCTTGGTCGCGCCCTTGGCGCCGGAATGGCCGAGTTGCAGGCAAATTTTGGCGTCACTGGAGATATGGGTGAAATCGACGACGCGCTTCCACGCGCTTGCGTGGCTTTCGTTATAGAGGCCGGTGCAGCCCGGCGTGATGCGTCCTTCGGCGCTGACGCAGGTCATCTCGGTGAAGATTAGCCCGGCGCCGCCTTGCGCCCGGGCG
>JABIXB010000273.1 GCA_018666805.1 Rhodospirillaceae bacterium
TGCCCGGCGGCGGCAAGCGCCTTGCACGCATGACTACCGATATAGCCGGCGCCGCCGGTGACCAGGACCGTTGCCATGGCCCCTGCCCACCGCCCGTTACATCTTGACCGCGTCGCCGATCGAGATAGTACGCCGGATCGCTTCCTGACGCAGACCAAGCGCCATCGGGCGGGTGACGCCGGGGATGACGGAAACGTCATACATTTCCCAGACGGCGCCTTCGAGGCGCACCCACTGCACCAGATCGCCAGTGTTCAAATCCACCACGAACACGCCGCAGCGCGCCTCAACTTTGCGCTTGGTCAAATTGTCGTCGAGATCGAGGCCCGAGAAGGTGCGGTTCTCACGGCATTTCGACATGCCAATGATGGCGAAATCGTTGATGAAGGCGAGACCGCGCATATAGCCCGGGCAAAAGGCGATTGGCTCGAATTTGCCGCTCTTCACATCGACGCTGCCAAAATAACCGGTACCGGAATTGAGCACATAGAGCTTGCCGCGATACATGCGCGGCAAATGCGGCATCGAGAGGCCGGAGAGCACCACTTCGCTGCTCTCGACATCCAGGATCACGCCGCCATCTTGGCGATGCTCGCGCCAGCCGTCGGCGGCATCGGAGAGGCCGATCGAGGTTACATATTTGGGAGAACCATTCTCCATCGCCATGCCATTCAAATGGCAACGGTCTTCCGCTGCCAGCTTGGAAATGTGTTTGGGCTTCCAGACGGGCGCAAAACTATGGGTGTGGCTGACCGTCGCCAGACAACAGAACAGCGTGTTGACGAAAATAATGCGGCCATGCTTGTCGATGGCGATGTCATGAATATTCGATGGCGATGTCATGAATATCGATATCGCCCGTGATGTAGGATACCTGCGGCACATAGAGGCGGTCGAAGCCATCGCGCTTCTGCCCCGGCGCCAGCACGTTCTGGAACTGCCAGAGCTGGTAGAGCGAACTCAGATACATCGAATCCTTATCGGCAAAAAGGCCCATGCAGCGGTTGAAGGTGCGCTCGTAGAGCGAAATCTTGCGGTCTTCACGCAGGCCGAGGAGAAACACCTTGCCGACCTGATAGGTGGTAAAGGCAAGGCTGGCGTTCTGATCGGCCAACCAATTGGTGAACTGGCGCGAGGCCATGATCTCGATCTTGCCTTGCTTGGCCGCCGGCGCCGCTTGCTTGGCCTGTTGCTGGCCAGCCGGCTTGGCGCCGCCAGCCTGACCGCGCACCGCCTGCTGGCGTAACGCCGCAGTTGACGGCACGGTGATGTTTTTACCGCCTGATTTCGCTGCGCCTTTTTTCTCAGCCATTACCAATTCCTGTCCGAATTAAAACAAAACGATTTGTCGCGGGTGAATCCACAAATGATTCCAGCGGCCCCCCCGGCTGTGGGGGATCATAGAGGTTTCGCGCCGCAATATCGTTAATAAATTTCGCTTTGTATGTGACCGCTGCAACCTTTGTGTCCCTATTGTGTGGCACTGCCCACCTTGTTAGAACCGCTCGGCTTCTCTAAGCAGCGCCGCAACAACGATAAATAGCCGGGAGTGCCACATGACCAACGATCCGTTCGAACCCTTTTTGGACCTTAAGGAGAGGCCAGAAATCGCCCGGGAATTTAATATCGAGGCGGGTTGGCGCTTTGCCTTGGCGCGGCGCGCTCTGTTCGCCGAACTCGACGCCCTCAGCCACCTCAATCACACTACCTTTCTGCGTTATTTCGAGGATGCCCGCATCGGCTACATGATGCATCACGGTCTGTCGGCGCCCGGGCCGGATTCGACCGGCTGTGTGCTGGCGCGCCTTGAGGCCGATTACAAGCAGCCGATATTTTATGACGAACGCCTGGTGATAACCGTGCGCGCGGCAAAAATAGGCAACACCAGTATTTCACTCGAATATGGTGCCTGGAGCGCCGAAAAGGGCCTCGCCTGCCAGTCGACTTCACTCCTCGTCCTGGTGGTGACAACGAGCGGCGAAAAAGAGCGTATTCCGGACGCCATGCGAACCTCGATCAGCGCCTTTGAGGGCCGTGAATATTAATGGTTTAATAGCCCGGAACCATCTCACTAAGGAGAAAGCGCCATGGCGAAAAGTGCGGAAAGCATTGCCTTTATCGACGATCAGTTCGTTCCCATAAGCGAAGCCAAGATTTCCATTCTGGAGCCGACTTTTACCAAAAGCGATGTGGTCTACGACACGCTGTCCTCCTGGAAGGGCTATATGTTCCGCCTCGACGAACATCTCGAGCGCTTTCAAAACTCCTATCGCGCCATGCAGTTGAAACCGCCCTACCCGCTCGAGGAAATCCGCCGTATCGTCGCGGAATGCATCGAGCGCTCGGGTTTTGAAGATACCTGCGTCACCTTGATGGCAACGCGCGGACCGTTCATCGATCTCGCTGACCGCGATATCCGCAAATGTAAAAACGGCCTGATCGCGGTTTGCGTGCCCTATTATTGGGTGCTCGGCGAAGCCAAGCAGACCAGCGGCGTCAATATGGTGATTACTGAAAACCAACGTGTGCCGGCGGGCGCCATCGATGCGCGGGTTAAAAATTTCAATTGGATGGACCTCACGCGCGGTTTGCTTGAAGCCTATGAAAAAGGCGGCGATTCGGCATTGCTGTGTACGCCGGACGGCCTTCTCTCAGAAGGGCCGGGCTTTAATATCTGGCTCGCCAAGGACGGCAAGCTGTTTACCCCGCGCGGCAATCTGCTTGAAGGCGTAACGCGGCGCTCGGTGTTTGAGCTGGCCCAGGAAATGGGCGCCGAGCCAACCGAGAAGCCGCTCAGGCCGGACGATCTGCGCGGCGCCGACGAAGCCTTCACCAGCACCACGGCGGGCGGCATCACGCCGGTGACGCAAGTCGATGGCAAAACCCTCGGCAATGGCGCACCCGGTATTTTGACCATGCGCTTGAACGACGAATATTGGCGCCGCCGTAAAGACGGTTGGCACGGCACGCGGGTCGAAGAGGTGTTGCGGGACCGCGACGTCGCATAATCCACTACAACAAACCGGAGACATAAACATGCCCAACGAAATGTTCGAAAAAGGCCTCAAGATCCGCACCGAAGTGCTCGGCGAGGAATATGTCAATCGCGCCATCAAGGGCGCCAATGACTTCAATCAGGATTTTCAGGAGTTCATGACCGAGTATTGCTGGGGTGCGGTGTGGGGGCGCGAAGGTCTCAGCCGCAAGCAGCGCAGCCTCAACAATCTTTGCATGCTCGCCGCGCTCAACCGTCCAGCCGAATTCGAAACCCATTTCAGGGGCGCCTTTACCAATGGTTGTTCGGTCGAGGAGGTCAAGGAAACACTGATGCAGATCGCCATCTATTGCGGCGTGCCGGCAGCGGTCGAGGCGTTCCGCATCGGCCGGCGGGTGATGGACGAAATGGAAGCAAAGGATTCAGGCGGCGATGACTGAAGCAATGTTGGGCTTTATCGGCCTCGGCAATATGGGCGGGCCGATGGCCGTCAATCTGGCGGCGGCGGGCAACGCACTGATTTGCTACGACGCCTCCGGCACAGCGGAACGCGCGCCCGACGGCGCCCAACATGCATCGAGTGCTGCCGAGGTCGCAGAGAAAGCCGCCATTGTCTTTCTCTGCCTGCCCGATGGGCCGATTGCCAACAAGGTGGCCGGCGAATTGATGGCAGCGCCGGCGCGTATTGTCGAAGTGGTTGTCGACAACACCACGTCGGGCGCCAACGAAGCGCGCGCGACGCACGACATGCTGGCCGAGACCGGCATCGCCTATGCCGATGCACCGGTGAGCGGCGGCGCCTCGGGTGCGCGCGCCGGCACCCTGGCGATGATGGTGGCTACAAGCGACGCGCTGTACACCCGGCTTGAACCATTGCTCCTGCCGATGGCCAAAAACGCGCGCCATGTCGGCCGCGAGCCGGGCCAGGGCATGGCGATGAAGCTGCTCAACAATTTCCTCTCCGGCATGGCCATGGCGGCGACCAGCGAAGCGATTGCATTTGGCGCCCGCCAGGGTCTCGACATGGCAACGATTATCGATACCGTCTCGGTCTCGAGCGGCACCAATACCGCCATCACCGATAAATTCCCCAAGCGCATTCTCAGCGAAAGTTTTGATTCCGGTTTCGCCACCCGGCTGATGACCAAGGATTTGCAGCTCTATGTCGATTCGTGCAAGCAATTGGACGCACCGCGCCGTTTGAGCGAGACTCTTCTCGAACAGGTGTGGGGGCAAATGCTGGTAGATATGCCGGCTTCGGATTTCACCGAGATTTATCCCTTCACGTTGACACGGGACAAATAGGGCGGCTTCAGAGTGGATGAGGCGAACACGGCGCGACATTACTATGTGACCGAAGGCCTGTTCGGCGAACAGCCCATTTGGCGTGTGGTGCGCGGTGAAACCAATGGGCGCGGTATGGAGATGCTCTCCTTCGTCTGCGGCTGCGGCACGCGGCGCGGCGCGCTCGCCATGGCGCGCGCCATGAGCGGCTACCGCGAGTGTGAAGACACGCCAATTACCGTGCGGTCGCGAAATGGCGATGGCGAAGCTGGGCGCGCAGTCGCCGCCGCGCCGCACGCCGAGGGAATTCAAATTAAGCCGATGTGCTAGTGTGGCCTTAAAACGCACTTGATCGACGAGATGAATGTAAACCTTGCAACAGAACAGGCGGAACAACGGCGCTGGAAATTACGTCCACAATTTTCGGACCTTACCGTATGGGATCAATTGGTTGCGAATGAGTTTCTGACAAACGATGAGAGAAGGCGGCAGCAGGAGAATGGCCTATCAAGATTATTAATTTTTTCTGCAA
>JABIXB010000274.1 GCA_018666805.1 Rhodospirillaceae bacterium
CTAGCCGGAACGCTTGGGCGTTGCAACGCAGCGCATTGACTGCCATATGCGGTCCATGAATCTCAGAAATATCGCAATTATTGCCCATGTCGACCATGGCAAAACGACCCTGGTCGACTCCCTGCTGTTCCAGAGCGGCACCCTGCGCGCCAATCAGCGCGTTGCCGAGCGCGCCCTCGATTCCGGCGATCTGGAGCGCGAGCGCGGCATCACGATCATGTCGAAATGCACCTCCGTCGCGTGGCAGGATCTGCGTATCAATATCGTCGACACCCCAGGCCACGCTGATTTTGGCGCCGAGGTCGAGCGCATCCTGTCGATGGTCGATGGCGTGCTGGTGCTGGTCGATGCCGCCGAAGGCCCGATGCCGCAGACCAAATTCGTCGTCGCCAAGGCATTAGGCTTAGGTCTGCGCCCGATCGTCGTGATTAACAAGGTCGACCGCGCCGATGCCCGCCCGTGGGAGGCGCATGAAGAAGTGTTCGACCTCTTTTCCGCCCTCGACGCCGATGAAGAGCAGCTCGATTTTCCCGTGCTGTTCGGCTCGGCGCGCGATGGCTGGATCGCCCTTGATCCGGACGGGCCACAAGAGGATTTGACGCCGCTGTTCGAAGTTATCGCCAAGCATGTGCCGCCGCCGGTGGCCGAGCCGGATGCGCCCTTCTCGATGCTGGTGACGACGCTGGAGGCCGATCCCTTTCTAGGCCGTGTTCTGACCGGGCGCATTCATTCCGGTTCGATCCGCGCCAATGCAAAAATCCGCGCCCTCAACAGCGCCGGTGAGGTGATCGAGGAAACCCGCGTCACCAAACTGCTCGCCTTCCGTGGCCTGAAACGCACAGCCATCGAGGAAGCCGAGGCCGGCGATATCGTCGCCGTTGCCGGCTTCGCCGAGGCCAGTGTGGCCGATACCCTGGCCGATCCGTCCGTCACTCAGGCGATGGAAGCCCAGGCGGTCGACCCGCCGACCCTGGCCGTGAGTTTTTCGGCCAATGATTCACCGCTCGCCGGCCAGGAAGGCAACCGCCTGACCTCGCGCGAAATCCGGACGCGTCTATTACGTGAGGCCGAGAGCAATATCTCGATCCGGGTCAGCGAGGAGCCGGGCGCGGATTATTTCGATGTCGCCGGGCGCGGCGAGCTGCAACTCGGCGTGTTGATCGAGACCATGCGGCGCGAGGGCTTCGAGCTTTGCATCGGGCGGCCGCGCGTGCTGCAGCGCACCGACCCCGACAGCGGCCAGCTGATGGAGCCGATCGAGGAAGTGCAGATCGACGTTGACGAAGAACATGTCGGCGCCGTGGTCGAAGGCATCAGCGAGCGGCGCGGCGAGCTGATGGACATGCGGCCGTCAGGCGGCGGGCGCACGCGCCTGATGTTCCACGCCCCATCGCGCGGCCTGATCGGCTATAATGGCGAGCTCCTGACGGCGACGCGCGGCAGTGCTGTGATGAACCGCATCTATCATTCATATGCGCCGCACAAGGGCGACATCGCCGGCCGCCGCACCGGCGTGCTGGTCTCCAACGGCCAGGGAAAATCGGTCGCCTTTGCGCTGTGGAATCTGGAGGATCGCGGGCCGATGTTTATCGGCGCCGGCGAGCCGGTTTATGAAGGCATGGCGATCGGCCAGCACACGCGCGGCAACGATCTGATCGTCAACCCGCTGAAGGCCAAACAGCTGACCAATGTGCGCGCCTCCGGCACCGACGAGGCGGTGCGCCTGACCACGCCGCGCCGCATGTCGCTCGAAGAGGCGATCGCCTATATCGACATTGATGAACTGGTCGAGGTAACGCCCAAATCGATCCGCATCCGCAAGCGCCTGCTCGACCCGCACGCGCGCAAAAAAGCGGCGCGGAGTGACGCTGCGGCGGACTAAAGAGAGCGCAAGAAGGCGGCGCGTAGCGACGCTGCGGCGGATTAAAAGAGCGCAAAATACTAGCGCTTATTATATAATTTTATAACTTTAGCGCCAAATTGGTATTGTTTTGTAATCCGGGTGCTGCACCATATCTGGTGGCTCCCGGCGCGCGCTCGTCTTTCGGCCAGCGCGCCGCACTATAGCACGCGCCAGCGGCGGGGCGAAATTTCGCCGCGCGGGAACGGCGGATCGGAAGAGTGCACGCCACGACACCTGAAAATCCAGTATAAATGGATTCTGACTTCATTGATTTTGATTTCAGAAATATTTTACCAAGCGGAACCACCGACCGGAATGCATCATGCATTCCGGCAAGGGCGACCGCCCGCCCGAGTTAATACGAGGTAGCCAAGAGCGCGGATGCGCTCGCCCGGCATTTGAGGGACCGACTAATAAGACAAGAACCCAGAAAGATTCAGCCAAACGGAACCACCCTCCGGAATACGCCTGCATTCCGGCAAGCGAGGCTTCGCGCCAGAGTTAATGCGAATATCAATCGAGTCTGACCCCATTGATTTTCATTGTGTCGCAGCGATCAGCAGTCGACCGTCTGCCACTGGCGGTCGCAGCCCAGTCTATTTTTTTTTCGTGGGCCGGTTGGGCCGCTGGGTCAGAGCCGATCCGGCCGCCGTCTTCGCAGCCTTGCTAGCTTTTGGGTTTCGAAGAACCTTTGAAGCGGCCGATGCAGCTCGTTTGCTGGTAACTTCTCGGTTAGTAGTTCGTTTTGCCATGTTTCTCGTCCTATTCAGCTTCGTGTTGCTCTACGTGGTCATTTGGGGATTCTTTCACAAGATCAACAATGGATCGATTATCGATTGCTATGAAGGCCACAACTAAAATTAAAATAGCGAACAGAATAGCACCTACAAGACTAGCGCCAATACCAATCCCGAACTGACGCCAACTACCAGTCATTCCATTTACCGCCTCGACGATGCCGCTCTCAAAAGCGCCGCGCCGCTCATCTCCTATGATCTCTTCCAGGGCATCGTCAGCGACGAGCTGAAGAGCATGTTCTGCGTCAGCTACCACACGAGTAAAAGATTCCGGCGTTCGACTGCGGAACCAATTTTCGATTTCCGTTGTTGTGGGTTCTCTACCCTCGGTTTCCTTTAGGTGAGCTATCCATTCGTATTTTTGGTCTTCAACGATGGCGTACGCCATTAGCCCCAATGTCCAGGAATGTTCCGCCTCCGTGACCAATTGTCGGTGAGCATCTTGAGGGGTATTTACAGCCATTATTGCCTTGATTTAAATTTCTCTTGCAACAAATTCAACCGATTCGCGATCATTTTATCAAAATATAACCACTACGTTTTATATATTTCTGTGAATCAACAATATTAGTTCATGAATCAAGTGGGCCATTGCAATCAGTGGGGTCAATCAATTGGGTCAGACTCGGAATTAACCTGCCCATTTTTTGTCGCTTATTTGCGTATCCACTCAACTATATTCTTCCCTTAAGGCGGCCCATCTGTCTAATATGTCTTGGTATTTTGATATGAAAAGTTCCTCCTCATTTCCTCGCAATGGGTGCTCCAAAATGGAAAATGAATGAGCTCGGAAGATATCTAAAATTCTTAAATCATCCAGCATGCAATTAGACAGCGTAGAATTAAGCAACCACAGTCCTATTCTCGCGCCTTCATCATGCAATCTGGGATCCTCGCTGAAGTAAGGATAAAATATCCTATTAGTACCGTCGTCAATTCTAAGACCCAAAATGTTCACAACTTTAACAACGGCATCTAACTCAGATACTTGGTATCGGCCTTTTACGGAATTGGGAAGAAATTCGAACTCTTGGTTAGTCCACCTTCTATTTTCGTTCCACCATTGAAGGAAACCTTGTTCAAGCAGCGGATAGAGGCGTTGCCGTCTTGGATTTCTTGCAATACGGCCTTCTGTTTCCACGTGCAAATTCGATAGCCCGGCGACATGGTTTTTTGCATCGCTCCAAAATGGAGAGTAAAAGTCGCCTCCGCTTGCTTGAGTCCCAGCCGACCTTGCAATGTCAATTCTTATGTCAGACCGTAAGGCGGTCGTGAGCTGACGAGGTGTCATGTAAAATAAACGGAGTAGTTTTCCTAAGCCTATAATATCAACGGCCATGCATCGCCTTCCACTCATAAGAGATAAGAGTTTTACACTTTCCCCAAAAAGTATAACAAACTATCACGGTATATTCTACCAAGTGGTGAGGTCTATGAGGCGGCTTTATTCTGGAAGTGACCTGCTCCCGAGAAATTCCTCCATTTTAAGGTAGCAGATCAATGTGGTCAGACTCGATTGATCATCAGTCAGAAACCTAATCCAAATCACCCCCAGCCGGGCCGTGCAGATAGGGCTTGCTGCCGTCGTGCGCCCAACGGTGATAGCGCGGCAGGTTGTCGACGGTCTCGAGCCATTTAATGCGCTCGTCGTGCCAAATGTGAAATGTCGGAACATGGTCGTCGGGGTTGTCGGTGGTGCCGGTGTAAAGCTCGATCTCGCCGCCGCCGGGTTCTTCCCCGGCTTCCTCCCAGCTCAATGGCGTGCCGCATTTGCCGCAGAAGCCGCGCCCGATGTTCGCCGATGATTTATAAATCTGCCGCGCATCGCCCGACCACTCGATTTCGCGCGCGGCATAGCCGACGAACGAAACCAGCGGAGCGCCGGTGTGGCGCCGGCAGTCGCGGCAATGGCAATAGATGACGCTGTCGGGTTTGGGCGCAACGTAGCGCACCGCGCCGCACATGCATCCGCCGGTCACTTTTTGCGTGCTATCTGGCATGGTGATTTCCTGGTGAATTAATGGGGTCTGACTCGATTGATTATTGTTCCGGCAAGTTGAGAAGGGTGGCAATATTAGTGTGTGCGGAATGTGTCGGCTGAGCCCGGCGGGCTCCGGGGCAAACTTGGTCAGTGAAGGGAAGCAGCGTGAAGCCGGGCGAAAAACGCTATCTGATCATAAGCGGTGTCTTGGTTCTGGCATATATCATTTACGCAATTGTAAGGTGAGCGTTGCTTTGTTTAGTCGGTCCCTCAAATGCCGGGCGGGGGCGTCCGCTCCCTTGGCTACCTCGTATTAACTCGGGCGCGAAGTCTCGCTTGCCGGAATGCTGGTCGCATTCCGGGCGCGCGGCGTGTGGCAGGCGGCGCAGCCGGTGGAGCGGAATAAGTTTTTACCGCGCTGCAACGCCGGGTTCTCGGCGACGCAGCTGACGCCATTACGTTGCAGCTTAATCCTTTGGCGCTTGCCGCTATCATAGATAGTTGATTTTTAGGCGATTACAACAACATAATAGATATAATGGTTTATTTTTACAATCTTTTAATGTAAATAGTTTAAGAAAATAGCTAATTAAGGGAGGATAAGTTGGTAATATCACGCATTGGGCTACCTGCGATACTGTCATTTCTTGCTGCCGCTGTGTCGGCCTATGTCGCTTATCAAACCACCTCAATGGAGACGCGGCTCAACGCCGATATCGCCGAACAAAAGAATGCGGTCCAGGTCGAAATCGCCGGCAACCAGGGTGCAACAGAGCGCGCCATTGAGGCCCTGAAGGCTGATACGCAGACGTCTATCAGCGACAAACAGAGTGAAACGCAAAAGCTCGTCGTCAAAATGCAGGGCGACATCAGTCAGGCGATCGAGGACTTGAAGGCTGAGACGCAGAAGTCCATCAGCGAGAAACAGAGCGAAACGCGGAAGCTCGTCGTCAAAATGCAGGGCAACACCAGTCAGGCCATTGAGGACCTGAAGGCTGAGACGCAGACCTCCATCGCTGAGAAACAGAACGCAACACGAGAACTCGTCGTCAAAATGCAGAACGACACCAGTCAAGCAATCGCGAAATTAAATGACGACACCATGGCGGCAATCGCCTCTTCCGAACACGCCATTGAGCGCGCGAAATTATTCGCCGAGGCGTTCAAGGGTTTGTCGACGGCGGCGGACGATGTGCAGCGCAGCCTGATGCTGCTGGCGCTGTGGCAGATCGCCGACACGAAAGAGCACCGCCGCGTGATCGTTGCGACCGCGCTGACCCTGAAATCACCCGCGGCGATCGACACGCTGATCCAACTCGGGTCCAAAATCGAACCCCATTTGCAGGCGGCGCTCCGGGCCGGCCCGGAAATCAGCGCCGCCGCCCAGCAGGTTCTGGATCAGATCAGTACGGCCGACGCGGCGCAAGTGAACCTTGGCGATATTTTGGAGAATGACGACCCATCACCTTTTGACGAGAATGTCAAAGCTCTGGCCCGGCGCGTAAGCGACGATGCTGAAGCACGGGAAGCGGTACTGAGCGCGGTAAAAAATACGCCGTCGCATGCGCCGATCCTAAATTTTGTCCTCTACATGGCGGGGGAAGGGCCCGCGCTCGACCGCCTACTCGCCACCGCGGACGACCCAGAGCGCTTCGAATACGTAATTAAAGTCTTGGATCGGGGCGGCGTTTGGGAGATTCGCCCGGAGGATTACCTGAAAGTAGGCCGCAAGGTCATACTCTGGTGGCAGGAGAGCCGGGGCGACGAGTACGACCTTTCAAGTGTGGCCGGTGTCTTAGAGCACCTGCTCGGAAGAGCGGACTTTTCGCCGGCAGAGAGGGCCCAGGTCGAGGCGTTGGCCGCGCGCGTCGTTGCTTCCCCGGAGGCTTACGAATGGTCGCGCTTCTATGCGTTCGAGATTCTGGCCAATCACTTTCCCGTCACGGCGGTCGACATGATGAGCGCCGCGCTCGCGGCGGGAGAGCCGAGCTTGACCATTCGTCAGTTGTTTGAAGAGCAGCTTGAGACGGGCAGGATCGGCAGCACGGCCCTGCGCGAACAATTCCCCGAAGCGGGGCTCCCGAAGGCGACGGATTCACCGGCGGACTGGGCCGCCTGGCGGCAACAGAATTCCAGCTTCCTGCAATAGGTACTTGGCTGGCGGGAAAAGTGAAGACAATCAGCGTTCGCCGTCAATGCCGGAGGAGGGTGAGTCACCGTTGCCAACTGATACGCCACCACCTATCCCAACGGTCTCGTCAGCAAATCAAAGGGGTCACACTCGATTGGCCGGAATTGATCGCGCCACAATCTAGGCAGTCGACTGAGAAATCACCCCTAGAGCGAACGCAGAAAAGCGAGCAGATCGGCGCGTGCCCCCGCATCCATGGTGCTGAACGCTTCCCGCGCCGGCCTCGCCTCGCCGCCGTGCCAGAGAATCGCCTCGGCGATGCCGCGCGCGCGGCCGTCATGCAGGAGGAATTCGTGGCCGTTTACGGCCATCAGCGCGCCCAGGCCCCAGAGTGGCGGGGTGCGCCATTCTTGGCCGGTGGCGGTGAAATCGGGGCGGTTGTCGGCGAGGCCCTGGCCCATGTCGTGCAGTAGGAGGTCGCTATAGGGGGCGATGTTTTGCCCGGCGAATGGCGGGCCGGTTTGGGCGCTGGGGGTGTGGCAGGCGGCGCAGCCGGTGGTGTGAAATAAAGCTTCGCCGCGCTGCACGGCCGGGTCTTTGGCGTTTTGGCGTGGCGGTGGGGCGAGATAGCGTAGGTATGCGACCAG
>JABIXB010000029.1 GCA_018666805.1 Rhodospirillaceae bacterium
GGCGAGCGCATCGAGGTGCATGTCTCGACCCAGACGCCGATGATGGACCGCGATGAAGTGGCCGATGTGATGAATCTCGCGCACGAAGATGTGCGCATCATCCCGACCGCGTGTGGCGGCGGCTTCGGCGGCAAGCTCGATCTCTCGGTGCAGCCGCTGATCGCCATCGCGGCGTGGCTGACAAAGCGCCCGGTCGGCGCCATCTACAGCCGCCCGGAAAGCATGGCGAGCACGACCAAACGCCATCCGGCGTCGATTGCGGCGCGCTCCGGCTGCGACGGCGAGGGCCGTTTACAGGCGGTCGAATTTCATGCCGACGTCAATACCGGCGCCTATGCCTCGTGGGGGCCGACGGTCGCCGGGCGCGTGCCGGTGCACGCCATGGGCCCCTATTTTGTCCCGCATGTCGCGACCAGTGGCCGCGCGGTGCTGACCAACGGCCCGTCCTGCGGCGCCTTTCGCGGCTTTGGCGTGCCGCAGGCGGCAATCGCGCATGAGACACTGCTCGACGACCTCGCTGAACAGCTCGGTATCGACCGGCTGCAAATCCGCCTCACCAATGCGCTCCGGCCGGGACAGGCGACCGGTACCGGGCAGGTACTCGAAGCCAGCGCCGGCCTTGCGCCCTGCCTCGAATTGCTTGAGCCGCATTGGCGAACTGCGCTGGATGACGTGCGCGCCTTCAATTCCGGCGCCAGGCATCTCAGAAGGGGCGTCGGCATTGGCTGCATGTGGTACGGCATCGGCAATACCGGGCTGAGCAATCCCTCGACCATGCGGGTGACGCTGGATGGCGGCGGAAAATTGATGCTCTATAACGGCGCCGTCGATATCGGCCAGGGCTCGACCACCATCATGGCGCAAATCTGCGCCGATGGGCTCGGCTTGCCGGTGGCAGAGCTCGAACAAGTGGTTGGCGATACGGATTTGACGGCGGATGCCGGCAAAACCTCGGCCTCGCGCCAAACCTTCGTCTCGGGCCGGGCGGCGCAATTGGCCGGCGAGGATTTGCGCCACAAGATCCTGCGCCAGGCCAATGCCGGCCGCGCTGCCGAGATCGAATTGGCGGGCGGTGTGTTGATCGTGCGTGATGGCGGCGAGCGCCACGAAATCGATCTCTCCGCTTTGCCGGCGGATAGCGATGGTGCCGTTCTCGAAGGGCAGGGGACGTTCGACCCACCGACAATTCCGCTGGATGAAAACGGCCAGGGCTCGCCCTACGCCAGCTACGGCTTCGCTGCGCAGATTGCCATGGTCGAAGTCGATACCGAGCTCGGCACGACCAAGGTGCTGAAGATCATCGCCGCGCACGATGTTGGGCGCGCGATTAATCCGATCCAGGTCGAGGGGCAGGTTGAGGGCGGTATTGCGCAAGGGCTTGGCCTCGCGCTGATGGAGGAATATGTGCCGGGGCGGAACGATAATCTGCACGATTATCTCATTCCGACGATTGGCGATATTCCCGAGATCGAGGTGCTGGTGGTTGAGGATGAAGATCCGCTCGGTCCTTACGGCGCCAAGGGCGTTGGCGAGCCGGGCCTGATCCCGACCGCGCCGGCGATCTTCGGCGCGATTCGCCACGCCACCGGCGTTCGCCTGACCCGCGCGCCGGCGCTGCCGCACCGGCTGCGCGCCGCGATCCTCGAGAAGGAGAGAAGTGGTGGCTGAAACGGGCGGCGATGTCATCCGCTGCGATGCCTGCCCGGTGCTGTGCCGTATCCGTGCGGGCAAGGCCGGGGCGTGCGACCGCTACGCCAATCTTGGCGGCAAGCTGAACCGCCTCGACCCGCTGCTGGTGGCAAGCCGCTCCAACAAGCTGGTGCCGTTCATGCAGGGCAGCCAGGAATGGTCGGGCGAGATGCTGAAGCCGGAAGAGAGTTTCGTCACCGGGTTCGGCTCCGGCACGACCTATCCGGATTACAAGCCGGCGCCTTTTATCGTTTCCGCCGAAGTCGATGGCGTCGATATGGTGACCGTCGTCTCGGAAGGCATCTTCAGTTATTGCGGCGTCAAGGTGAAGATCGATACCGACCGCTATCTCGGCCCGGAACAAGCGGCGGTACGCGCCGAGGGCGAGCCGATCGGCCATGTGACGACGGCGGAATATGGCTCGCAGATGCTGTCGCTCGGCGGCGTGCGCCATTTCACCGGCGGCTCGAAGCGCGAGGGCAGCGCCACTTGCACGGCCCTCCTTGCCATGTGCAACGGCGAAGCGGTGGAACTCACCGTTGATGAAGGGTCCACAATTGTCGTGCAGGCGGGCCAAGCGCCGATTGTCGATGGCGAGCAGGAAGCGCGCATGCGCGTCGGCTGCGGCTCGGCGGCGATGGGTATGTTCGCCAAGCAATGGTTCGGCCACGCCGATGAAGTGATTGTCGTCGACGATCATATTACCGGCGTGATGACGGAACATCAGGCCGGGCGTTTTCTCGATATACCGCCGGCCGGCATCCGGGTGCGCGGGCGGCGCTCGACGCCGGGGCGCTATTTCCAGGTCGCCGGGCATGGCTCGGGCTGGGGCGGCACCGATGTCGACGATCCGTTGCAAATCATCGAGCGTATCGATGCCAAGAAAGCCTGGCCGGGCCTGCGTCTCCACATGGTTTCGACCACCGGCGAGGACGCCGCCTGGTATGTGCTCGATGACGATCTCAAACCAGTGCCGGGCGAGATGCCGGCGGAAATCGAGAAGGTGGTGGCGCGCATTGCCGAGAATTGCGAGCCGGCGCTTTCGACCGTGCTGTTCATGGCCGGCGCCGGCGGCAGCCTGCGTTCCGGCGTGACCGAAAATCCGGTGCGGCTCACACGCTCGGTGAAAGCGGCGCTGACGCGCGTCACTTGCGGCGGCGCGCCGGTTTATATCTGGCCCGGCGGCGGCATCACCCTGATGGTCGATGTCACGCGCATGCCAAAAAACGCATTCGGCTATGTGCCGACGCCGGCACTTGTGGCGCCGATTGAATTCAGCCTGACGCGCAGCGATTACGCCGCGCTCGGCGGCCATGTCGAGGCGATTGTCGGGCTCGACCAGGTGCCGGGCGCAGGCGGCAAGCTGCGCGTTGATGCCTGGAACGATGCCAACCCCTGGCCGGTGGATATTAACAGGTGACGGGCGAAGCGCAGGTTCGGCTGCTCGGCGATGGCCGGCGGCTGCATTTCAATCACGGCCCAATCGATATCGTCGCGCTGGCCGAGGGTGACGAGGCCGAAGTCCAGGCGGCCTATGTACAGGGCGATGCGCGCTTTTCATCGATCCTGGAAGAGCTGGTGGCTGAATTGCCGCGCCTGCGCGCGCCGGTCGAAGAGGTCAGGCCGGTGCTGAACGGCGCCGTGGCGCAGCGTATGGCAAGCGCGGTGTGGCCGCACCGGGGAAGCTTTGTCACGCCGATGGCAGCGGTGGCCGGTGCGGTCGCCGATGAGGTGTTGGCAGCGCTGGTCGAGGGCCGCGATCTCAAGCGGGTCTATGTCAATAATGGCGGTGATATCGCTTTTTACCTGGCGCCCGGCCAATCCTTCGATGCCGGGATCGTCGATGATGCCGACGCGCCCGCTTTGGATGCGCGTGTCGGACTGATGTATGACATGCCGGTGCGTGGTCTCGCGACCTCCGGTTGGCGCGGGCGTTCGCACTCGCTCGGTATCGCCGATGCGGTGACCGTACTGGCCGAGTGTACGGCGGTGGCGGATGTCGCGGCGACGATGATCGCCAATGAAGTAAATGTCGATCAAGCCTTGATCGAGCGCGCGCCGGCGAGCGCGCTTTCCGACGATAGCGATCTCGGCGATCTGCTGGTGACGGTGGCGGTTGGTGAGCTGCCGGCGGAGGCGGTGGAACAGGCGCTTGCTGCCGGCCTCGCCTGCGCGAACGCCATGCTGGACGCGGGGCTTCTCTTCAGCGCATATCTCTCGCTGCAGGGCCGGGTGAAGATGGCCGGCGCAGATGCGCGTCTGTCTGCGGTGGGAGGAGCCAAGTGAGCGAAGCGATTATCGGTGTCGATGTTGGCGGCACCTTCACCGACCTGATCTATATGGAACCGGGCGGCGGCGCTGTGCGCATCGCCAAGGTGCCGACCACGCCGGGCAATCAGGCCAAGGGCTTCATGGCGGCGTTGGCGGAGGCCAAGGTTGAATTGTCCGGCGTTGCCAATATCAGCCACGGCACGACCACCACCACCAACGCATTGTTGGAACGCAAACTGAGCAAGGTCGGCCTGATTACCACAAGGGGATTCCGTGACGTGCTGGAATTGGGTCGGCGCACCCGGCCGACGCCCTATGGCATGCTCGGCACATTCACGCCCCTGGTGCCGCGCGAATTGCGCCTTGAGGTGGTTGAGCGCATGGACGCCGAGGGAAATATCCTGACGCCATTGGATGAAGAATCGGTACGCGACGCTGTGCGCGAGTTAAGCGAGATGGGGTGCGAGTCCCTGGTCGTGCATTTCCTGCACAGCTACCGCAATCCGGCGCATGAGCGCCGCGCCGTCGAAATCGCGGCGGAAATCTGGCCCAATAATTTCATCACCGCCGGTCATGCCATTCTCTCCGAATACCGCGAATATGAGCGCGGCGTGACGGCGACGGTGAATGCCTGCGTACAGCCGGTGTTGCAACGTTATCTCGAAAGCCTCCGGCGCGAATTATCCGAAGGCGGCTTCGCCCATGATCTCCTTGTCATGCAAGGCAATGGCGGCAGCGTATCGTCCGGCATCGCCGCCGAGGCGGCGGTCAATACGGTGATGTCCGGTCCGGCCTCGGGCGTGATGGCGGCGGCGGCGACGGCGCGCGCCACCGGCATCGATAATCTGATTACCTTCGATACCGGCGGCACCAGTTGCGATGTCGGTCTGGTGCAGGGCGGCGTGCCGGATGTGACGGCGGAGATGGAACTGGAATACGCCATGCCGATCCATGTGCCGATGGTCGATGTCCATACCATCGGCGCCGGCGGCGGCTCGATTGCCTTCGTCAATGAGGCCGGCATGTTGCAGGTCGGGCCGGAGAGCGCCGGCGCCGAGCCGGGACCGATCTGCTATGGCCGCGGCGGCACGCGCCCGACCATCACCGACGCCAATCTACTACTCGGGCGGCTCGATCCGGCGGGGCTGCTTGGCGTGGCGGGCGAAGCGCCGCTTGAGGCTGTGCGCGAGGCGGTGAGGCGCGATGTCTGTCAGCCGCTCGGCCTCGGCCTTGAGCAGGCGGCAGCCGCGATCATCGCTATCGGCAATGACCGCATGGCCGGCGCGATCCGCATGGTGACGCTGGCGCGCGGCTTTGATCCGCGCGATTTCACCCTGTTCGCCTTCGGCGGCGCCGGGCCGATGCATGCCGCCGCATTGGCGCGCGAACTGAGCATTCCGCGCGTGCTCATTCCGGCCCGCCCCGGCATCACCAACGCGATTGGCTGCATCACCGCCGACCTCCGGCATGATTATGTCAACACGCTGAACGCGCCGCTCTCGCGCCTCGATATTTCTCAGGCGAAAGTTATTCTGGAGAGCCAGATCGAAGAGGGTCGGGCGATCATCGAACGCGAAGCGGTCGCCGTTAGCACCATCGACTGCCTGCACTTTGCCGATATGCAGTTCGAGGGCCAGACTCATTTGCTCACGATTGCCATTAGCGGACCGGACGTCACGGTGGCGGAGCTGCAAACGGCGTTCGAAGCGGCTTATCTCGAGCGTTTCCATGTCGAGCTGCCGGAAATCCGCGCCGTGCTGGTCAGCCTGCACAGCGCCGTCATTGGCCGGCGGCCGGGCGCGCCGCTCGAAGCCCTGGCGGGTGGCGGCGATCAAGGCTCGCTTGGTGATGCCGAGCGCGGGCGGCGCCCGGTGTGGTTCGGTGGAGAAATTCACGACACGCCGATATTTGCCCGCCATCGGCTTGCGCTGGACGCCGCCTTCGACGGTCCGGCGATCATCGAGCAGCTCGATTGCACCACCGTCGTCGAGCCCGGCAATCATGTCGCGCTCGATGATCTCGGTAATTTGGTGATCGAGGTGACGCTATGAGCGCGATTGACCCGGTTACTCTGTCGGTGGTGCAAAGCGGCTTGCAGCAGGTCTGCAACGAGATGGATTTGGCTTTTGTCCGTTCGGCCTTCAGCCCGGTGATCTCGGAAGCGCTCGACCGTTCGGACGGCATCTATTCCAAGGAGGACGGCTCGCTGATTGCCCAGGGCGAGCTCGGCCTGCCGGTCTTTGTCGGCACCATGCAGTTTTCGACACGCACCGTGATCGAGCGTGCCAAGGAAATTTGGCCCGGCGATATTTTTGCCGTCAACGATCCCTATCTCGGCGGTACCCATCTGATGGATGTGCGCTTTCACATGCCGTTCTACTATAAGGGCGCGCTTTTTGCCTGGCTCTCCAACACCGGCCATTGGCCGGATACCGGCGGCATGGTGCCGGGCGGCTTTTCCGCCCATGCGACGGAAGTCGAGCAGGAGGGGCTGCGCTTCCCGCCGGTCAAGCTCTACAAAAAAGGCGAACTTGATCAGGAAATCCTCTCGATCTTCCTCTCCAATATGCGCATCGCCGATCAGCGCATCGGCGATATTAAGGCGCAATCGGCGGCGCTTTTTGTCGGTGAGCGGCGGCTCACGGCGTTGTTGGATAAATACGGTGTTGATCTCGTCAATGCCGTGATCAAGGAGATGCGCGGCCGCGCCGCACAGCAGATGCGGGCGCGCATCAACACCATTCCGGACGGCGCCTATCAGGGCATTTCATATGTCGATTCAGACGGCGTGGTGAACGAGCCGCTTAAGATCGATATGAAAATCCGCAAAGAGGAGGGCGCGCTCCATTTCGACCTCTCCGGCTCGAGCCCGCCCTGCCAGGGGCCGATGAACAGTGTGCTGGCGACGACCAAATCCTCGATCTATCTCGCCATGAAACACATCTTCTCCGAAGTGCCGATCAATGCCGGCACGTTCGAGCCGCTGCATATCACCGATCCCGAGGGCACCTTTCTCTACGCCAAATATCCCCGCCCCGTATCGGGTTGCGCGGCGGAGGTCAGCCAGCGCATTGCCGAGGCGGTGTTCGATGCACTGGCCAAGGCGATCCCCGAACGCCTCTTTGCCGCGCCCGCCGGCACGTCGGGAAATTTTGCTCTCGGCGGCTATGACCCGGCGCGCGAGCGCGCCTATGTACTGTATTTTTTCTCGGGCGGCGGTTATGGCGGCTCGCCGCAAGGCGATGGCCTGACCAATGGCTGCTCGACCATCGGCATTTCGAAATCGCAGCCGGTCGAAGTGCTCGAGCAGCGCTATCCGGTGTTGTTTGATGAATATTCATTGCATGAAGGCTCGGGCGGCGCCGGCGAATATCGCGGTGGCTTCGGCATCAATTACAAAGTGCGTCTCCGGCGCGGCACGGCGCGTGCCTCGATGGTGATGGACCATGGCCGCTTTGGCCCGAACGGCATGGCCGGCGGTGCGCCGGGCGGGGTGAACCGGGTGAGTGTCACGCGCGCGGCGGGCGAATATCATCCGCCGCACCTCTCCAAGGATCAGGACATCGCGCTTGCGGTTGGCGAGTGCGTCAATATTTCAACCCCGGGCGGCGGCGGTTACGGCGATGCGCGCAAGCGCGATCCGGCGTTGGTGCTGGAAGACGTAAAGCGCGGCTATTATTCGCGTGAAGAGGCGGAACGCCTGTTCGCGGTGGTGCTGACGGGAGAGCCGTTCGAAATCGACGCTGACGCGACCGAAAAAATCAGGGCAGGGCGGTAATGCCACCGTCGACGGTAAGCTCGGTGCCGGTCACAAAACCCGCCGCGTCCGAGAGCAGAAAGAGGCAGGCATTGGCCATGTCCTCCGGCGTGCCGAGGCGTTTCAAGGGCACATAATCGGCAATCGCCTCGCCCTTGCTCGGGTCTTCATACCAGCGCTGCTGCATTGGCGTCAGCGTCGGGCCGGGGAAGACCACGTTGGAGCGGATCTGATCGGCGGCGAACTGGATGGCGACCGATTTCGACAGCGCCACCATGCCGGCCTTGGACGCCTGATAGGCATCCTGCGGTGCGGTATCGCCGCGCAGGCACTGGATGGTGGAGATATGCACCATCGCGCCGCCGCCCGATTTCTTCATCAACGGCACCGCGCTCCTGACCGAATGAACGACGGATTTGAGGTTGATCGACATCACCTGGTCCCACACATCCAAATCCATGTCGACGGCGGATTTATCACGCTCGAACCACAGCACGCCGGCGGCATTAACGAGATAATCGAGCCGCCCGGACGCTGCGGCGCGCGCCTCGATGGCGGCCGACATGGCGGCATTGTCGCTGACATCGCCCTGCACATAGGTGGCGCCTTGCGGCAAACCCTCCGGCGCGTCCTTGAGGTCAAAAAGGGTGACTTCCGCGCCTGCATTCAGCAGGCCCGTGGCGACGGCCAAACCCATACCGCCGCCGGCGCCGGTGACAAAGGCGCTCTTACCCGAAAAATCCGTACTCCAATCCATGACGTGCCGCTCTCCCGTTATTTTTTTGTTTTGCTGTCTAGAGTGTAGCACTTTCTTGCGGGAATTGCGGCTCGTAGGCGAGATTCGGTGCAAGCCAGCGTTCTGCTTCCTCGGGCGCGATGCGCTTGCGCTTGGCGTAATCCTCAATCTGGTCGCGCTCGATTTTGCCAAGGCCGAAATAACTGCTCTCGGGGTGGCTGAAATAGAGCCCGCTCACCGAGGCGGCCGGGTACATGGCGTAGCTTTCGGTGAGTTTGATGCCGGCGCGCGCCTCCGCATCGAGCAGCTTAAACAGGGTGCCCTTTTCCGTATGGTCGGGGCAGGCGGGGTAGCCCGGTGCGGGGCGGATGCCGCTATAGTTCTCGGCGATCAGGCCCTCATTGTCGAACGCCTCGCCCTTGGCATAGCCCCAATGCTCGGTGCGCACCAACTGATGCATGCGCTCGGCGAAGGCCTCGGCCAGACGATCGGCCAAGGCCTTGACCATGATGGCGTTGTAATCGTCATGCGCTTCTTCATAACGGCGCGCGATATCGTCGGCCTCGGCTCCGACCGAGACGGCAAAGGCGCCGATATAGTCCTCTACGCCGCTTTCCTCGGGCGCGATGAAATCGGCGAGCGACATGTTGGCCCGGCCCGCCTCGCGCGGCATCTGTTGGCGCAGGCAATGCAATATGTCGCGCCGCGCCGCGCGCGTGTCGTCCTCATAGAGGACGATATCGTCGTCGCGCACAACATTGGCCGGCCAGAAGCCGATCACGCCGCGCGCGCTCAGCCATTTCTCGTCAACGATGCGTTTCAGGAGAGCGCGCGCGTCGGCGAGCAATTCGCGCGCCGCTTCACCGATGCGCTTATCCTCGAGAATGCGCGGATATTTGCCGACCAGATCCCAGGTGCGGAAAAACGGCGTCCAGTCGATCAGCGGTTCGAGCCCGTCGAGCGGAAAATCCTCGATGGCTTTGAGGCCGAGGAAACTCGGGCGCGACGGTGTGTAATTGCTCCAATCCAGGGCCAGGCGGTTCTTGCGTGCTTTTGTGTAAGGCACGCGGTCGTCGCGCTGTTGGCCGCGCGCATGGGTGTCGCGGATACGCTGATAGCTGTCGCGGACGGTCGCGACATATTCCTGGCGGCGGTTATCGGAAAGCAGATTGCCGACCACGCCGACCGCCTTTGAGGCATCCGGCACATGCACGGCGGCACCGTGATAGCGCGGCGCGACCTTGACCGCCGTATGCAGCTTGCTCGTTGTCGCGCCGCCGACAAGGAGCGGCAGCTCAAGCCCCTCGCGCTCCATTTCCGCCGCCACCGTGCACATTTCATCGAGGCTTGGCGTAATCAGGCCGGAGAGGCCGATGATATCGACATTCTCTTTGCGCGCGGTATCGATGATCTGGGTTACCGGCACCATCACGCCGAGGTCGATGACGTCGTAATTGTTACATTGCAGCACCACGCCGACGATATTCTTGCCAATGTCGTGCACGTCGCCCTTGACCGTCGCCATCAGGATTTTGCCGGCCTTGCTCGGCGTGCCGTCTTCCTCATCCTCCATATAGGGAATGAGAACCGCGACCGCTTTTTTCATCACCCGCGCGCTTTTGACCACTTGCGGCAGGAACATCTTGCCGGCGCCGAACAGGTCGCCGACCGTATTCATGCCGCTCATCAGCGGGCCTTCGATAACATCGAGCGGGCGCTTGGCCTGGAGGCGCGCCTCCTCGACATCCGCCTCGACGAAATCGCCGATGCCATTGACGAGCGCGTGACTGATGCGCGCATTGACGTCACCCTCGCGCCAGCTGAGATCGGCTTCGGCCTTCTTGCTGCCATCGCCCCGGTGCGTCTCGGCAATATCGAGCAAGCGCTCTGTGGCATCGTCACGCCGGTTGAGCAACACATCCTCGACCGCCTCGAGCAATTCCGCCGGGATATCCTCATAGACGGTCAGTTGGCCGGCATTGACGATGCCCATGTCCATGCCGGCGCGGATGGCGTGATAGAGAAAGGCCGAATGCATCGCCTCGCGCACCCGGTTGTTGCCGCGAAAGGAAAACGACACGTTCGAAAGTCCGCCGGAGACATGCACGTCCGGCATTTGCGCCTTGATACGCCGCGTCGCTTCAATGAAGGCGCGGCCATAATCATTATGTTCTTCGATGCCGGTGGCGACGGCGAATATGTTGGGGTCGAAAATAATATCTTCCGGCGCGATGCCGACGGTCTCGGTTAAAATCTTGTAGGCGCGGGCGCAAATTTCGACCTTTTGGTCTTCGGTTTCGGCCTGGCCATTCTCGTCGAAAGCCATCACCACCACTGCGGCACCATAGCGCCGCAACAGTTCGGCTTGGTGGATGAAGCTCTCTTCGCCCTCTTTCAGGCTGATCGAATTAACAACCGCCTTGCCCTGCACGCATTTGAGCCCGGCTTCGATGACCGACCATCTCGACGAATCGATCATCACCGGCACGCGGCTGATATCGGGCTCGGCAGCGATCAGATTGAGAAAGCGCACCATCGCTTCCTCGGATTCGAGCAGCCCTTCATCCATATTGATGTCGATGATCTGGGCGCCGTTTTCGACCTGCTGGCGGGCGACATCGAGGGCCGTATCGAAATCTCCCTCCATGATCAGTTTCTTGAATTTGGCCGAGCCCGAGACGTTGGTGCGCTCGCCAATATTGACGAACAAGCCGCT
Organism: Rhodospirillaceae bacterium; assembly: GCA_018666805.1. Classification (GTDB taxonomy): domain Bacteria; phylum Pseudomonadota; class Alphaproteobacteria; order UBA828; family UBA828; genus PTKB01. Next base: position 11,170 of record JABIXB010000029.1, read on the forward strand.
CATGCGCGCACTTCCAATGCTTCCAGGCCAGAGAGCCTGAGGCTCGGCGCCATTTCGGGAATGTCGCGTGGGGCAACGTCGGCAACGGCGGCGACAATGGCGCTGGTGTGCGCCGGCGTGGTGCCGCAGCAGCCGCCGAGAATATTGACCAGGCCGCTCTCGGCCCATTCGCCGAGGAATGCCGCCGTTTGCTCGGGCGTTTCGTCATATTCGCCGAATTCATTGGGCAGGCCGGCATTGGGATAGGCCGAGATGCGCGTGTCGGCAACGCGCGCGAGCTCGGCCACATAAGGCCGCATATGCTCGGCGCCGAGCGAACAATTGAGGCCGATAGCGAAAGGCCGGGCATGGCGCACCGAGTTCCAAAACGCTTCGGTGGTTTGCCCGGTCAGGGTACGGCCCGAGAGATCGGTAATGGTGCCGGAGAGAATAAGCGGCAGGCGAAAGCCAAGCTCGGCAAATAATTCTTCCAAAGCGAAAATCGCCGCCTTGGCGTTCAGCGTATCGAACACGGTTTCCAGAATAAGCAGATCGACGCCGCCTTCGACCAGGCTGCGCGCCGCTTGCAAATAGCCGTCGCGCAATTGGTCAAAAGTGATGGCGCGGTAGCCCGGATCGGTGACGTCGGGCGAGATCGATGCGGTCTTGCTGGTCGGGCCGAGCGCGCCGGCGGCGAAGCGCGTTCGCTCCGGCGTCGTGGCGGCGCGCGCGGCTTCGACGGCGATACGCGCCGCCGCGACGTTGATATCGTGCACCAAATGCTCGGTGCCGTAATCGGCCTGCGACATAACGGTCGCGTTGAAGGTGTTGGTCGTCACCACATCGGCGCCGGCGTCGAGAAAGGCGGCGTGGATAGCCTGAATGGCTTCGGGCTTGGTCAGGGAGAGCAGATCATTGTTGCCCTTGAGGTCATTATTGTGCGCGGCCAGCAAGTCGCCGCGGAAATCCTCTTCCGTTAAAGCGAGATTCTGAATCTCGGTGCCCATGGCGCCGTCGAGCACCAGAATGCGCGCGCGGGTAATTTCTTCGAGCGCCTCTGTTCTTGGCTGCCGGCTCATTGGGCGGTGGCTCCGGGTAGCGCCAGGCCGGCGCGAATGCCGAGGGCATGGCATATCGCCCGCGTCAGTTCGGCCCGGTTCAGCGTGTAAAAATGAAAATCACGCACACCGTTGGCAATCAACCGCCGGCACTGCTCGATCGCGACCCAGCCGGAAATCAGGCGGCGCGTTTCCGGATCGTCATCCAATCCGTCGAACAGGCGGGCGAGCCACTCCGGCAGCGAGGCGCCACAGCGCGCGCTGAAATCGACCAGGCGGGCATAGTTGGTCACGGGCAGGATGCCGGGCACGATCGGCACGTCGATGCCGGCGGCGGCGGCGCGGTCGCGAAAGCGCAGGAACAGATCGACATCGAAAAAAAACTGCGTCATGGCGCGGCTGGCGCCGGCGTCGATCTTGCGCTTGAGATTGTCGAGATCGTTCTCGAGGCTGGTTGCTTCCGGGTGGCCTTCCGGGTAGGCGGCGACGCTGATTTCAAAATCGGCGACGCGCTTCAGCCCGTCAACAAGATCGGAGGCATAAGCGTAACCGTCCTTTGGCGCCTCGAATTTATCCGCGCCCTCGGGCGGATCGCCTCGCAGTGCCACCACATGACGCACGCCGGCGTCCCAATAGCGCCGGGCGGCGTCATCGACTTCGCCGCGGCTGTCGCCGACGCAGGTCAAATGCGCCGCCGGAATGAGATCGGTATCGCGCAGGATGCGCTGCACGGTATCGAAAGTGCGCTCGCGCGTGCTGCCGCCGGCGCCATAGGTAACGGAGACGAATTCGGGCTTGAGCGGCGCCAGGCGGACAATCGCACCCCATAGCTGGACAGCAATTTTATCGCTGGTCGGTGGGAAAAATTCGAACGACACAGAGGTCTGGCTGAGCGCCGGCGCGCACACCGCAGCACCCAGTCTGTCGTTTGAAATCACTGCCGGATTGTCGAATATCGAATCTGTTTCGCTCATATCGGAGCAATCCCTAAAAAAAAACCGCTCCAGCTATTGCCGGGCGGCGCCCATCGCTTTAGCCGGATTTTTATAGCGCCCGCAAGCTGTTGCTCAAATTCGGCGCTTTCATGCCATTGACATATAGGGGTTATTTGACCCCTGTCAATAGTTGGGCAGGTTGCTGTAATAATGGCGTATGGCGAATTTTTCTGTAACCGAGCGGCGCTTGAGCGTGGCGCCGATGATGGAGTGCACCGACCGGCACGGGCGTTATTTTCTGCGCCAGATCAGCCGCAACATATTGCTCTATAGCGAAATGATCACCGCCGCCGCTTTGGTGCATGGCAAACGCGACGATCTGTTGGCCTATGATGCGGCTGAGCATCCCTTGGCGCTGCAACTCGGCGGCAGCGATCCGGCGGAGCTGGCGCTGGCGGCGAAATACGGCGAAGCCGCCGGTTACGGTGAAATAAATCTCAATGTCGGCTGCCCGTCCGACCGGGTGAAGAGCGGACGCTTCGGCGCCTGCCTGATGGCCGAGCCCGAGCTTGTTGCGCGCTGTGTCGCGGCCATGGCGGCGGCGGTGGAAATTCCGGTGACGGTCAAATGCCGCACCGGCATCGACGGGCATGACAGTTTCGAGCTGCTGCGCGCCTTCGCCGGGAAGATGGTGGAGGCCGGCATGGCGAGCCTCGCCGTTCATTCGCGCATCGCCATATTGGAGGGCTTGAGCCCGAAGCAGAACAGGGAAATCCCGCCGCTCAACTACGCCAGAGTCTATCGCCTGAAAGAGGAATTGCCGGCGCTCGAAATCATCCTGAATGGCGGTGTGCGTAGCCTGGGGGACGCTTTGGCGCATTTAGAGCGCGTCGATGGCGTTATGATCGGCCGCGCGGCGTTTGATGATCCATACATTCTGGCCGAGGCCGATGCGCGCCTGTTCTCGGATAGCCACGCCATGGTGAGCCGGCACGATATCGCCCGCGCCATGCTGCCCTATATCGAGCGCGCCCTTAGCAAGGGTGCGCGCCTCAACCATATCACCCGGCACATGCTGGGTCTCTTTCATGCCCGCCCAGGCGCGCGTGCCTGGCGGCGTTATTTGAGCGAAAACGTGCCGCTCGCCGGCGCTGGCCCCGAGACCGTCGAGCAGGCCCTGGCGCGCGTGCCGGAAGCGGACTGAACACACTAAATATTCTTCAAATCATACTGCCAATTTGTCCGGTCTAATATTATGATGCGCCAGCGTGGGAGATAACAAAAAACCTAAATAGGCAGGGCTATGGCTAAAATTGGCGTCGATGTGGGCGGCACCTTCACCGATCTTATACTCGAATCCGAGAAAATCAGCGGCAGTTCGGGCGGTGTGCTGGTGCACAAGGTGCCGAGCACGCCGGAAGATCAGTCGATCGGCGTTATTCAGGGCATCGTCGAGATTTGCGACATGGCCGGCGTGGCGCTTGGCGATATCGAGCAAATCGTGCACGGCACAACCATCGCCACCAATGCGGTGATCGAATATGACGGCGCCGAGGTTGGCATGCTGACAACGCGCGGCTTCCGCGACATCCTGCTGCTGGCGCGCGGCAAGCGGCCGCATAATTTTTCCATGCAATTCGACGTGCCGTGGCAATCCAAGCCGCTGGTGAAGCGGCGCAACCGCATCCCCATCAGCGAGCGCATATTGCCGCCGGACGGCCGTGTCGAAGTGGCCCTGGATGAAGGCGAGGTGCGTGAAGCGGCAGAACTGCTAGGCAAGCGCAACGTCGATGCGGTTATCATCTGTTTTATTTATTCCTTCCTCAACAACGCGCACGAGCAGCGCGCCAAGCAGATCGTCAAGGAAATCCTGCCCGATACCTATGTCAGTTGTTCGAGCGAAGTCGCCGATGTGATCCGCGAATATGAGCGTTTCTCGACCGCCGCCATGAATGCCTTTGTCGGGCCGCGCACGTCGTTTTACTTGGGCAATTTGCAGAAGGCGTTGCGCGATAAAGGTGTCGGCGCCGAGATCCGCGTGATGCAGTCGAATGGTGGCGTGACCACCATCGAGGGCGGCAGTGAACGTCCCGTCACCATCCTGATGTCCGGCCCGGCGGGCGGCGTGACCGGCGGCAAATGGGCCGGCGACCTTTCCGGCGTCGAGAATTTGATCACCGTCGATATCGGCGGCACCTCGGCCGATATCAGCGTCGTGCCGCGCGGCGAGGTGCGCATCATGAACCCGCGCGACACCAATATAGGTGGCTATCCGATCCTGGCGCCGATGATCGATTTGGCGACGATTGGCGCGGGCGGTGGCTCAATCGCTTATGTCGACGAGGGCGGCGCCTTTCGCGTCGGCCCGCGCTCGGCCGGCGCCAATCCGGGCCCGGCGTGCTATGGCAAGGGCGGCACCGAGCCGACGGTCACGGACGCGCAAGTGGTGCTCGGCCGTCTCGATGCGGAGCAGTTTCTCGGCGGCGGCGTGGCAATCGATCCGGCACTTTCGGCCAAGGCGATTGAAGACAATCTCTGTGGCAAGTTGAATATGGGCGTCGAGCAAGCGGCGCTCGGCATCATCCGGGTGATCAATTCCAACATGGCGCTCGAAATCCGCGCCAATTCAGTCGCCAAGGGCATCGACCCGCGCGATTATTCGCTGGTTGCCTTCGGTGGCGCCGGGCCGCTGCACGGCGTTGCCCTGGCCGAAACCGTGGCGGCGCGCGAAGCGCTGGTGCCGCCGGCGCCCGGCATCAACGCGGCAACCGGCCTCTTGGCCACCGACATGCAATATGAATTCACCCGCTCGGCGCTGATCTCGATCAGCGAAGCGGATCAAAGCGAGCTTGATGCGCTCAATGGCCAGCTTGACGAGCTCGTTGCCCAGGCCGGCGAGGCGCTCGCCGCCGATGGCGTGGCCCCTGAAGAGCGCAAATTCACCCGCATCGCCGAGTGCCGCTATCAGGGCCAGGGCTTCGAATTGCGCGCCGAATTTCCCGAGGGCGTGGTCGGCGGGGACAACAAGCAAGTACTGATCGATAATTTCCACGAATCGCACCGCCGCGATTACGGCCATGCCTTCGACGATCAAAATATTGAAATCATCACCTTGCGGGTGATTGCGGCGGCGGCGGCGGACAAGCTGATCTGGCCAAAATTGCCAGCCGGCCAGGGCGACAATCCGGCCGATGCGGTGATGTATGCCCGCCCGACCACCTTCGATAGCGGCGAGACGCTGGAGACGCCGCGCTATGACCGCGCCAAGCTGCTGGCCGGACAGACGGTCACCGGCCCGGCCATCGTTATCCAGCACGATTCCACCACTTTAATCCCGCCCGGCCATGTGGCCGAGGTGTCGGAATATGGTAATTTACGCGTTCGCGCCACGGCCTGAGGAGTAGATGATGAGCACAATAGAAGTCGATCCCATCACGCTGCAGGTTATCGGCGGCGCATTGCATACCATCGCCAAGGAAATGGGCCATGTGCTCTATCGCATGTCCTATTCCTCGATCATCCGCGAATCCGAGGATCTTGGCGCCGGCCTGTTCGATGCCAATTGCAATACGCTGTGCGAATCCGATTCGACGCCGATGCATATCGGCTCGATCCCGGCCTATTTGCGCGGCATCGAGGAAACCTTGCATGATCCGTGGCAGCCGGGCGATGTGGTGATCCACAATCATCCCTATTACGGCGCCAGCCATTCGCCCGATATCGCCGCCGTTGCACCGGTTTTCTATGAGGGTGAGCTGGTCGGATTTTCGGCCAACACGGCGCATCATGTCGATATCGGCGCGGCGACGCCGGGCCTGATTATCGACGCGCCCGATGTGTTTGCCGAGGGCATGCTGTTCAAGGGCGTTAAGCTCTATGAAGGTGGCGTGCGCAACCGGGCACTGTGGCATTTCATCTCGGCCAACACCCGGGTGCCGGATCAGGTGCTGGGCGATATCGAGGCCCAGGTCGCTTCGGTCGAGCTCGGCGTCAAACGCTTCATCGAATTGCTCGACCTCTATGGCAAGGATGTGGTGTTCGCCGCGACCGAGCAATTGATGGATTATTCAGAGGCCATGCTGCGCAAGCAGATCGCGCTTATTCCCGACGGCGAATACCGCGCCGAGGGTTTTTTGGACGATGACGGCCGCAATCGCGGGATAACCCTGCCGGTCAAGGTTTGCGTGCGTATCGCAGGCGATTCGGCGGAGGTCGATCTCACCGGCTCCTCGCCGCAGGTGCCGACCGCCTTTAATGTACCGTTCGAGGGCTCGACCAAGGTGGCGTGCTATTTTGCCTTCCGCGCCATGCTGCTCGACAGCGCGGTAATTTCAGAGCATGTGCCGCAAAATGAGGGTTCGTTCCGCCCGATCAAGGTGACGGCGCCATTGGGCTCGATCTTCAATCCGAAATATCCGGCGGCGGCGGAAGCGCGCTTCAACCAAATTCAGCGCGTGGTGGATTGCATCATCAAGGCGCTGGCGCCGGTTATTCCGGACAAGGTCACAGCCGGCTGCTCGGCCGATGTTTCGGCAATTGCCTATTCCGGCGTGCGTCCCGAGGGCAATTACTGGGTCTTTATCGAGGTCAATGAAGGCGCCTATGGCGGGCGGCCTGAGTCCGACGGCCCGGACGGCATCGAGGAATTGATGCGCAACACGCGCAACAATCCGATCGAAGATCTCGGCATGCATCTGCCGCTCATCTGCGACCGCTACGAACTGCGCGATGATGTCATGCCCGGCGCCGGCGAGTATCGTGGCGGTATCGGCGCGATCAAAGTGCAGCGCTATCTCACGGACGGCTTTCTCACCCATGAATCGGATCGCCACGAGGATGTGCCGTGGGGTTTTCGGGGCGGCACCGCCGGCGCCGGCGCGCGGCTGCAAAAATTCAATATTGCGTCGCCCGATAAGGTCGAGAATTTGCCGGCAAAGATACATGGCCTGCGCAACGAGACCGGCGATTGCATCGGCGTTTTGGCCGCCTGCGGCGGCGGTTACGGCGATCCGCTGGCGCGCAGCCCCGAACAGGTGCGCGAGGATGTGCTCGACGATTATTGCACCGTGGCGCATGCCAAGGAGAGCTATGGCGTGGTGCTCGATTCAGAGCTTGAGATCGACGGTGCGGCAACGGCGGCGCGGCGCGATGAAATGCGCGCGGCGGCAGAATGACCTTAAAGAAGGAACAGGATTTTGACTGAAGCCTTTATCTGCGATGGCGTGCGGACGCCAATCGGGCGCTTCGCCGGCTCACTCTCGGCCGTGCGCCCGGATGACCTTGCGGCCCTGCCGATCAGCGCGTTGATGGAGCGCAACACAGCGGTCGATTGGGCGGCGGTGGATGATGTCGTGCTTGGCTGCGCCAACCAGGCCGGCGAAGACAATCGCAATGTCGCGCGCATGGCGCTGCTCCTCGCCGGCATGCCGGAGAGCGTGCCGGCAGCGACGATTAATCGCCTCTGCGGTTCTGGTATGGATGCGCTCGGCGGTGCGGCGCGTGCGATCAAAGCCGGTGAGGCAGATTTAATGGTTGCTGGCGGTGTCGAAAGCATGTCGCGCGCGCCTTTTGTCATGGCCAAGGCGGAGACGGCCTTTTCCCGCGCCGCCAAGATCGAGGACACGACGCTTGGCTGGCGCTTCGTCAACAAGCTGATGAAAGAGCGCTATGGCATCGATTCCATGCCGGAGACGGCGGAAAATGTCGCCGAGGAATACCAGATCAGCCGCGCCGACCAGGATGCTTTCGCCTGCCGCAGCCAAAACCGCGCCGAGCAGGCTCAGGCGGGGGGTGTGTTTGATGCCGAGATCGTCCCTGTCAGTATTCCCCAGCGCAAAGGCGAGGACGTTGTTGTCTCCAAGGACGAGCATCCACGCGCCGGCACGACGGTTGAAGGCTTGGCCAAATTGCCAACACCCTTCCGCCCGGGCGGCACGGTTACGGCGGGCAATGCCTCAGGTGTTAATGATGGCGCGTGCGCCTTGCTGATCGCCTCGCAAGCAGCGGCGGAGAAGCATGGTTTGACACCGCGCGCGCGCATTCTCGGCGTCGCCACGGCTGGCATTGCGCCGCGTATCATGGGCATGGGGCCGGCCCCGGCATCGCGTAAATTGCTCGCCCGGCTTGGTCTCAC
>JABIXB010000275.1 GCA_018666805.1 Rhodospirillaceae bacterium
CCAAACCGGTGATCGCCTCTATACACGGCTATGCGACGGGCGGCGGCACGGAAATGTCACTCACCTGTGATTTCGTTCTCTGCGCCGAGGATTGCCGCTTTGGTCTCAGCGAAATCAATATCGGCGTCATTCCGGGCGCCGGCGCCGCGGTACGCCTGACGCGCTGGATGGGCCGCCTGAAAGCCAAGGAAATTCTCATGCTGGGCGAATTTGTCTCCGGCACCGAAGCGGTGCAATGCGGCCTCGCCAATCGCGCCGTGCCGGCAGCCGAGCTCGCCAGCATAACGGCGGAATGGGCAGCCAAGCTGGCGACAAAAGCGCCGCTTGCGCTCGCGGCGGCCAAGGCGTGCGTCAATGTCGGCGCAGAGGCGGAGATGCCGGCGGCGCTCGAATATGAACTGCGCCAGTTTCTGGCGCTGTTTGACAGCGAGGATCAGAAAGAGGGCATGAACGCCTTCCTCGAAAAGCGCCAAGCAAAATTCACCGGCCGCTAAAGGAAGCCGCGAAGATGAGAGTAAAAGTAAAAGTGCCGCGTCTCGGCCTCACGGTCGAGGACGCCATCGTCATGGAATGGCACAAAAAGGTCGGTGACAGCGTTGAGGCCGGCGAAGTGATCGGCGTGATCGAGGCCGACAAGGCGACCGTCGAACTGGAAAGCCCGGCCAGTGGCACTGTCACCGAAATCATCGGCGAGATCGGTGAAACCTACGAAGTGGGCGAGCCGTTGGCGGTGCTGGAAGTCTGACGCTGGTTCCCGCCTCATAATTGCAGCCGCCAAGGATTTCCCGATTTCCCGACCGGATTAAAGCGTTTTCAGCATCTGCACTTTACGAGATATCAATCTATTTACCGCCATCCTTTCAAAATGAATCGACTGACCGGCCTTCTGTGTCTCACTTTTGCCGTTCTCATTTTCGCCGCTGCCGGGCCGGCATGGTCCATGCACGAGCAGGGCAAATTTCATAAGAAAAAGAATAGTAAAATTGAAATCGTTTACCCGCCCGGCGCGCCGGGAATTGCGGCACATTTCAAATCTAGACTCGGCATCAACGGAAAGTCGCGTGATGCTGGCTCATTGCATCAAGGCATCGACATTAAAGGCCCCAACGGTCAGGCAATATTAGCGGCGGCCGACGGGATGGTACTGGAGGCGGTCGTGGATGAATGTTGGGGTCCGACAATATCAATCGACCATGGTAACGGGCCGGACGGTGGAAAAATAATAGCGCTCTATGGTCACGTCGGTGAAATGCTGGTTGAGGCAGGTCATGAGGTTAAGCGCGGCCAGCTAATAGCGAAACTCGGGGATAACCAAAATCGCTATAAATGCATGGCGGGGGTGAGGCATTTGCATTTTCAATTGGGCAGAGAATATCAAACAGACAAGTCCGACCGGTGGGGCAATGAGTATTTTTTGGAGGATGGTCGTCGCGGTTTAAATCCCCATTTATACTGGGTAGACGGCGTCAGAAAGGTAACCTGCTTTAGTCCCGCCAAGATCTATCCCGCAGATTATCTTGCCTATCCACTTCCGTGCGATAGGCAGTAGCACCGCAGCTAATGCCGAGCCAGACCCGAATGGCGCCAGCCTATTCTGCGGGCAGCGTCTGCAAGTAGGCAAGGAAGCCGGAAATAGACAACAGCTTAACTGCGTTGCCAAGCTGTCCAACAAAGTGCGATCAGCTCAAAGTCCAGCGGTTACAGCTTTGCTAAATACGGGAAACTTAATCTGGATCAATGTAGGAATCTGGTTTCTAGCAGAAATTGATATTTGCCTCTATGCTTAAGGGCTCTATCGATATTTTCTTACTCAGGAGAGCGACATGTTGCTAATAAAAATGTTTCGCCGAAAATATATCGTACTGGTAATTTCAGCTTTTGCTCTTGTTCTGGTGAATACCGCAAGTGCGGACGAGGGAACAATCGCCCTTGGCGCCAAGATGTACGATAAATGGTTTAAGGTGGTTGAGGCGCCGAAACCGGATGATACCCATATGTCCTGGCCATCATCCAACAGCAAGAAAAAAGGCAACGCAACTCACCGATGCAAGGCATGTCATGGCTGGGACTATTTGGGCAAGGACGGCGCCTATGCCACTGGCTCCTACCAGACCGGCATTACAGGCATTCGCAGTTTTGCCGGCGGTAATCCTGCCGATGTCGTTGCCATTCTGAAAGATGCGCGGCATGGATTCGATGGCGCTATGTCAGCCGCGGAAATGGCGGTATTAGCGACATTCGTTACCGAGGGCCAGGTTGACATGGATAAATACATCAACCGCGCAACGAAAAAATTCGCCGGCGATCCAGCGCAAGGCAAAGAGTATTACGGCACCATATGTGTGAATTGCCATGGAGCCGATGGTATGTTGCCTAAGGATATGCCGCCACTTGGCGAGCTTTCCAACAAGAACCCTTGGGAAATTCTGCACAAGGTTCTCAATGGGCAGCCGGGCGAAAAAATGCTCGGGCTGCGGGCGCTGCCGATGCAGGTTGCAGCGGATGTCGGTGCTTATATCCAAACGCTACCCGTGGAATAGATTTTCCTGCGACAAGACCCATCATTTTTGTTTACCCGGTGGGCCTTATCGCTGCTGGATGGGAAGTAACTCATGCTTGCCCGCCTTTGGCGCTGGTTTGTTGCGCCTAGTCAGCGTTATGGCTGGGGAGCGATTTTCGTTGTCGGTGGTGTTGCCGGAATCATCTTGTGGGGCGGGTTTAATACCTTCATGGAATATACCAACACACTGGAGTTCTGTACGTCGTGTCATGAAATGCGGGACACGGTCTATCAGGAATATAAGCAATCAAGCCACTATAAGAATCCGTCAGGCGTCAGAGCTATATGCTCCGATTGTCACGTTCCCAAAGACTGGAGCGCTAAGTTGGTGCGCAAAATCAAGGCGACCAACGAGCTCTATCATAAAATCGTCGGCACGATCGACACGCCAGAGAAATTTGAGGCGAAGCGGCTTGAATTGGCTGAAAACGTGTGGGCTGAAATGCAGGCAAACAATTCTCGAGAATGCCGGAATTGTCACGACTATGATGCGATGCATTTTGAAAAGCAGACAAGACGCGCGGCCGAAAAAATGCGCGCAGGCCTTGATGAAGGTAAAACCTGTATCGAATGCCACAAATTTATCGTTCACAAACGCCCGCAAGATTATGAAGACGATGACCGTTAATGGCTAAGGCGGATCTTTCTGGAGCCACATACATTTGTCTGGGTTAGGCAGAATTCTGTTGCCATCTTCTTCTCGGTCATGGGCCGACGATGCGGAGGTTGATCCTCGGCAATGCCCTTGCAATTCGATCCACACGTCAGCTGTGTTCAAGAAGGCGGTTGACGCTTTTAGCGCGGCGGGATTTGTGAGGTTGGAGAGCCGCTCGCGGAACTGGGGGTTTGGGGCCGGGTTAATTCAGGGTCACTCTTGAGCAACACGATCATGCGCACGCCGGCATAGGCGGCGAGCCCAAGAAAGATATGCCAGAAGAAATGGGTGCCGAAAGGGATGGTATCGCAAACCCGGAGGTCGAGGCTGCGCAGAATAACCGCGACAATTCCGGCGCCGATCATGGGCAGCGCGAACTTGAAAGCGTGGCGTTTGCGGTACCAGGTGGCGACGACGAGGCCGATCGCTATCGCCACCAGAACCAGCACGCCGATAAGCGGTTTTATCGCTCCCAACTCGGACGGGATAAGAACCGCCACCGCGACAAAGCCGGCCAGCACCACCAAACCCCAATAGCGCGCGCCGAGATAATAGAACCAGAAAAAGACGATAATGATGACATAGGCAACGCCGGGCAGGGCATCCACAATAAGCGTCAAATCGGTGCGGAAGGTATGCCAGGCCATGCTGCCGAGCCCGGTGAGAATGGTGAGGATCGCCAGGGTGTAGGCAACGCGGCTGCTTTCGCGCCGGCGAATCAGATAAATCAGCGCCAGCGCGCCGAGCAGAACCGGTGTCACGCTGGTATAGGTATTTATCGGCTCAAGCGGAAAGCTGCCGAGCGGATTCAGCGACGTCTCACAATAGACCGGCAAATTTCTGCGCATATATAAGGGTTCTTCGTGTCCGCGTTGATGTGAGACGATATTGCGCTTTCCTCGGCGATTGCCGGCGCGAGGATATTTTGTTCTCTCCCGCCCACTATGGGGCATATGGACAAAATAGGCCCCATTATAAATATGACGGCAACTGCATTCTCCTGTTTCCGGCCGATTGTTGCGCTGTCATGCCGCAGGTGACGCGGCGTCGTTTTTTTGGCTCAATCGTCGAGCTTTGGGCAGATTGATGGATAAGGAGTCTCCGCATGCCGCCAGTTCAGGTTTCCTATTATTCCGACGTCTTGTGCGTCTGGGCCTATGTTGCCGAGCGCCGGATTGAGAAATTGGTCAAGACATTCGGCGATGAAATTTCTGTCGACGCGCATTTTTGTTCGGTGTTTCCCGATGCCTGGGGAAAAATCGAGGAAAGATGGGGCGAGCGCGGCGGCTTTGAGGGCTTCGGCAAGCATATCAACGAGGTCGCGCTGAAGTTTCCCCATATCGAGGTTCATCCGCGCCTTTGGCTCGACAATCGGCCGCGCACCTCGGCCAGCGCGCATCAATTTATCAAGGCGGTTGAGATCATCGAGCGCGAGGCCGGCACCCGGCCCGCCGCCTATCTGGAGCGGCCGTCGACGCGCGCTGCCTCGGCCCTGCGCCACGCCTTTTTTGCCGAGGCCAAGGATATTTCAAACTGGCAGATACACACGGAAGTCGCCGCGAGCCTCGGCATCGATTACGCCCTGGTGGAGGAAAAAAATCACTCCTCCGAAGCCGTTGCCCAGCTCGCGCTGGATTACGATTTAAGCCAAAAGCAAGGCATTGCGATGAGCCCGACAATTATCATGAATGAAGGCCGGCAAAAGCTGTTTGGCAATGTTGGCTACCGGGTACTTGAGGCCAATGTCGGCGAATTATTGCGCAGTGCGCCGGAAGACGAGGCGAGCTGGTGTTAGGCTTTGCCAGTCCGCACAGTGCGCCACAGCCTCACTTGCATCCTCTTGCTCTTGCCCCGACAATGTCGCCGCAATGAGCGATAAACCCGACATTCCGCACGCTGATTGGGCTTTCCCGACCGGGATCCGTTTTGGGCTCGGGCGCGTCCGGGAATTGCCTGAACTTTGCCGCGAACTTGGTGTGGCAAAGCCGTTGCTGGTGACCGACAGCGGCATTGCCGCGCTGCCCATGACCGCTGCGATTTTGAATTCATGTCAGGCGGACGGGCTCGGCATAGCACTCTTTTCCGATGTTCAGCCCAATCCGGTCGAGCGCAATGTGATCGACGGCGTTAGCGCTTACCAGGCGGGTGGGCATGACGGCGTGATCGCGCTGGGCGGCGGCTCGAGCCTCGATGTCGGCAAGGCGGTCGCGCTGATGGCGGTACAAAAATATCCTCTGCGCGAGCTCACCATCGCCAGTTTTCAGGATTTCAGCGAGATCCAGTCCAAGCTGGTCACGCACGGCCTGCCGCCGGTGATAACCGTGCCGACCACATCCGGCACTGGCTCCGAGCTCGGCCGTGCCTCGGCCATCATCGACGAACAGAGCCAGACCAAAAAAGGCCTGTTTCACCCGGTCATGATGCCGCAGATTTGCCTCGCCGATCCGGAGCTCACTCTGTCGTTGCCGCCCGCCGTTACGGCCGCGGTCGGCTTCGACGCTCTGTCGCATTCGCTCGAGGCCTATTGCTGCGCTTTTCCGCATCCGTTTGCCGATGGCGTGGCACTGCAAGGCATGGCGCTGGTGAATGGGGCGCTGGTTGCGGCTTACCGCGACGGCAGCGACCTCGGCGCACGCGCGCGCATGATGATGGCCTCGCTCGCTGGCGGCACCGCCTTTCAGAAAGGCGTCGGCGCGGTGCATGCCTTGAGCCATCCCTTGTCGTCGCGCCACGGCATTCATCACGGCCTCGCCAATGCCGTGCTGATGCCCTATGTGCTGGCTTTCAACATGCCGGTGATCGAGGCAAAGCTTGCCGCGTTGGCGCGCTATCTCGACCTTGCCGCGCCCTCCGGTCAGGCCATAATCGACTGGCTGGTGGATTTGCGCGCCGAATGCGATATCCCGCACCGCTTGGCCGGATTGGGCATTGCCGAGACCGATATCGATACCCTGGCGCCGCTCGCCGCCGCCGATATTACGGCGGTGGAAAACCCGGTTGCCGTGGACGAGGACGATATGGCGGCGCTCTACCGCGCCGCGCTGGCTGGCGATCTCAGCCATTGAAGATCGCCTTGGGCGGTATTATCTCCCTAGGGTGTAGTGATTACGTCTGACCCTAATTGGGGGCGTCATGAGCGAGAAGGTCGAACGCCGACTGGCGGCGATTCTGAGTACGGATGTGGTCGGCTATACCCGCCTCATGCACGCCGATGAGGAGGGCACGCTCGAGCGATTTCGCGCCCACCATAACGAACTTATCAGGCTCAAAATCGACGCCCATAACGGCCGCATCGTCAAAATGTTGGGCGACGGCCTGCTCGTCGAGTTTACAAGTGTGCTCGATGCGGTGCGCTCGGCGACCGAGATTCAACGTGGCATGGCGGCGCGCAATGCCGGCGTGGCAGAGGGTGAGCGGATCGTTCTTAGAATCGGCATCAATCTCGGCGATGTAATCGTCGAGGGCGACGATATTCATGGTGACGGCGTCAATGTTGCAACGCGCATGCAGGAGATCGCGCTGCCGGGTGAGATTTCGGTCTCCGGCGTGGTCTATGACAGCGTCCACGATAAACTCGCGCCCGGCTTTGAAAACCTTGGACCGCAGAAAGTCAAAAATATCGCCGAGCCAGTGCGTGCCTACCGCGTCGTGCTCGACCCGGAAGCCGCCGGCGTGCGCGAAGCGGCCCCAGAGGTCGCCAGCGCGGCCAGTATTCGCGCGGCGGATCGCCTGTTGGTGGTGCTGAGCGGCATCCAGCGGCAAGGCTCTTGGCGGGTGCCGAAAAAATTGCGTGTGATAGCGGTGATGGGCGGTATCGATCTCGATTTCCGCGACGCCGTGTTCGGCCCTGGTGTCACCGAGGTTCATGTCACCAGCGTGATGGGCGGGATCGCCGTCATTGTGCCGCCCCATCTCCAAGTGGTGTGCGAAGGCGCCAGTGTCTTGGGCATGTTCGAAGGCATGGATCAGGGCACCAGTCAGTGGGATTCGGAGGCGCCGCTGTTGCGCATTACCGGAAGCGCGATCATGGGCGCGCTCGAAATCGCCACGCGGCCGCCGGGCGCGAAGATGAAAATCGATCCCGGCGCCCATGTCGGCCAGATCGGCGAGCGCTAGGCACCGGGCGTAAAAATTAAACCAGACGGGCGGCGGTGGCGATCTCGCCGCGCCAGGCATAGAGTGCGAGCAGGGGTTGCTCCAAAGTACGCATGGCATGGGTCACGTTTGGCCCGTGCCGGATGAACGCCGCCGGCGGGTGGCTTTGCCAGGGTTCATTGGCGCGCTGCCATTCGGCTTCACCCGCCACGACTAAATAAATTTCCTCCGCCGGGTGGCTGTGCGGTGGATAAAATTTATCCGGGCCGATCAATAACAGGCCAAGCGCCACATCGGTGCAGAGCGCCATGCCGCTAGGCCCGGCGAGTTCGGCATAGGCGTAATCCGCGACAAAGGCGCGCATTTTTTCATCAGCAACATAATTGGGGTTCTGCACCCAATTGAGGCGCTCGGCAATCGCTGCGGCGGCAGCGGCCAGGTCGGCCGCCGATCCGCTTTGGCCGAGCGAGAGGGCGGTGGCAAGGTGGCGGCAGGCCGGGAGCTGTCGCGGCTGCGGCGGTTCGGGATTCGCCGGTGCGGCCCGGGCGTTTCCCACGATCTCGGCGAACAGGCCGGCTGCGGCGCAGCCCGTATTCGCGCGCGTCGCACAAAAGCGGTCTGCGGCAGAGAGCAATCCCTCAAATGCAACGTCCCGCGCCATCCCATTCACTCATTTTACCCATCCCGGAGGGAGGATAGCGCAGTTGCGTGGCCAGTGCGCCTCCTTCAGGCGGAGACGAAGCGCAGGGTTTGGCGCTCGACCATCGCGCCGCGCATGATTTCCGCCAGGTCCGGCTTGTCGCCGGCCGCGAAGGGTTGCAGATAGCGGCCTTCGAAAAATACCTTGAGCGGGTCGTCGTCGAAGGGATAGGGGTTAAGGCTATAGGTGCTGTCGCCAAGCGGTTTGATGCTGACCGAGACATCCATATTCACATCCATCGGCACATTGGCGAACGAGGTTTCCTCGCGCGTGCCTTCCGGCGTGAGATTGAAATAGAGCGCCAACGTATCGCAGAATTGCAGCAGCTTGTAATTGGCAAAGGCGCGCGCCTTTTCAGCCCACTCGGCGGTGTCCGGATTCTCGTTGAGGGCCGATATCAGTTTGCCCTGGCGCACCAGTTCGCCTTCCAGCATGCCGTTCATTTCGTCTTGAAATTCATCCTCGATAAAATCGACCAGGATCTTGTCCGAAAGACCATAGCGCCCGTTATAGAGCCCCCAGCTGTGCATGCTCGAGATCAGGCCGCAATAGGGGTGGAGCTTCTCGTTATAGTCCGGCGATTTGCGGCTGGTGGCGAACAGTTTTGAGCGCGGTGTCGCCAAAACGTTGTAAGGCAGGCGCGTGTCCGGGTCGAGGCTCGGGTTTTCATCGTCCGCCAGCCAGCCATTGTCGTGGCAGCGGATGACATCAACGACCTCGTCGCGCGGAAACGGTTGCTCGAATTTTTCATTGCCGAAATGCTTGGCGAACTTGCCGCACAGCGCACCATGTTCGGTCTGTTTGATGACGAATTGCGGGCTGTCTTTGCCGCCGTCGGCGGCGCTCTGAAGAATCATTGCATACCTCCCGGCGCGGGCGCGCATCGGTTTCGATGCGCATACACAGCGCCAATTTTGCGCCATGGTTCTGAGGAACGGCGCAAGCGGCAATGATTTGGATCAAACGGGTGGATGATCTCCGTGTGTGAATTGATACCAAGGAACGGTGATAATGACCCATAGGGACGGCTTGCTAAGGTTTTCGGCTAGGAGCGTGGGGCGTGGCGATGGGGCCGCATCGCCTGCGGCCATCCTCCTACCCGACGGGTCGCTGGGGCGATCCCACATACCGCAGGGGCGATCCCTGGGGGTCATTATCACCGCTCCTTGGTATTAGCCCTAAAGCTCCGGCGAATTGAGCACCATCATCTTTTTGATCTGCATTTCTTCCATGGTGTGGTGGATGCCGCCGGTGCCATGGCCGGAATGTTTAAGGCCGGTGAAAGGCATCCAGTCGACGCGGAAGGCAGTGTGGTCGTTGAGCATTACCGCCGAGCCGTCGATGCGTTTATAGACCCTGAGCGCCGTGTCCATGTCCTGGGTGAAAACGGCGGCCTGGAATGAAACATCGAGGCTGTTGGCGCGCTTGATCGCCTGATCGAGCGAGCGCACGGGATAGACGCACACCACCGGGCCGAACACTTCGTTCTGGCTGACTCGCGCGTTCTTCGGCGGGTCCCAAAGGACGGTCGGCGCATAGCAGGTTTTGGAGAGGCGCTTGCCGCCGGCCAGCACCTTGGCGCCGCCGGCCTTGGCCTCCTCAACCCATTCCGCCACCCGGTCAACCTCGCGCGGGCGAATAAGCGGGCCGACTTCGGTCTTGGTCTTGGTCGGATCGCCAACCTTTAGCGCCTTGGCCTCTTTGGCGAGACCGTTCGCCACCGATTTCGCGATCGAATGA
>JABIXB010000276.1 GCA_018666805.1 Rhodospirillaceae bacterium
ATCGTCTATGGCGGCGTTGCCTACCTCGCCGTGGTCAGCACCGTCATCTCCTTTTTTCTTTTTCAGTATGCGACGCCGCGCATGGGGCCGACGCGGGTGCTGGCCTATACTTATTTCATTCCGGCCTTTGTGCTGCTGGTGGATTGGGCAATTGGGCGCGGCCTGCCGCCGGTGATGACGCTGCCCGGCATCGCCATTGTGCTGATCGCCAGCTTCGTCATTCAGCGCGGCGTGATCGATATCGGCTCGCCTAAGTGAGTTCGGCGCGCTCCGGAATTGCGCTTTCGCACGCGCTCGCGATTCTTGCCATGCTGATTATCTCGACGATCTTCAGCGTCGGCGATGAGATTGCCAACAGCATGCCGGCCAGCGTGTTGATGGCGCTGCGCTTCGGCCTCGCCGGCTTGATGTTCGCGCCCTATGCACTCTGGCGTTACGGCGTCCGGGGGTTGGCGGTCAAAGGGCTATGGCGTTACGGCATTTTGTCTGTTCTCTCGACCGTCTTTTTCTGGTCGATGTTCGAAGGTCTGAAATATACCGATTCGCTGAATACCAGCGCGATCTCAACGACGATCCCGGGCTTCACCGCCCTCTATGCCGCGATCCTGATGCGCGAACGCCTTGGGCGCTACCGTCTGGCGGCGCTCCTCTTGGGCATGGCCGGTACTCTCTGGGTGGTGTTCCGCGGCGATCCGGAGCGGCTATTGGCGCTTGAACTCAACAAGGGCGACGCCTTGTTCTTCGCCGGCTGCATCTCGATGGGCCTCTATGCCGCCCTCATTCCCAAGCTGCACCGCGGCGAGCCGGTGCCGGTGATGAGTTTTTGGATCACCGTCATGGTCGCCGGCATGTTTCTCGCTATCGCCAATACCGACATGGCCGAGATCGCCTGGGGTGAGGTCACGACAGGTGTTTGGGGCGCCGTATTCTGGCTTGCCGTCGGCCCGACGATCCTCACCTTTTTCCTCATTCAATCGACCTCGCTCAAGATCGGTCCGACCCGCGTGCAGTCTTATTCCTATTTAATCCCGGCCTTCGTTCTGGTGCTCGACTGGCTGATGGGCCGTGGCCTGCCAACCGCGATGACGCTGCCCGGCATCGTCATCGTGTTGTTCGCGACCCTGGTGATCCAGCGCGGCGTTATCGTTGAGGGCGGCGCGCGTTAATTTTTGGCGGCGAAGTAATCGAGCGCGCCTTGCAGGATGTAGGTGGCGGCGAGCTTGTCGATCACTTCGGCGCGCCGTTTGCGCGAGAGATCGGCCTCGATCAGGGTGCGCTCCACTGCGGCGGTGGAGAGGCGCTCATCCCAAAGCGTTACCGGCACCTTGAGCCGCTCCGTCAGATTTTCGCCGAATTGGCGTGCCGATTGGGCGCTCGGGCCGACGGAGCCATCCATATTGAGCGGCAGGCCGACGACGATGCCGCAAACTTCCTGCGCTTTGATGAAGGTTTCGAGGCGTGTCGCGAAATCGACGAATTTGCTGCGTTTGATGCCCTCCGCCGGGCTCGCCACCATGCGCATGACGTCGGAGAGGGCGATGCCGACGGTCTTTGAACCGGGGTCGATGCCGATCAGGCGGCGCATTGGCGGCAGCACGTCATAGAACGCGTCGAGGGTCATAAGCGTCATATTGCGGTTCACCCGGCCCGGTGTTACTTTCGCCGCCTTCCGCGCGCCCAAGGGCTTGAAACACTTGACGTAAAGGGTGATGCGGCGGCATTTTTTTTACAGTTTTACAGCGTTGGATACCCTGACACATGGCAATTGATAAGGCCACCGTGCTGCGCATCGCCAAGCTGGCGCGCATCGAAGTTGCCGACGAAGCCACCGACGGCCTCGCCGATGAATTGAACGCGATCATGGCTTGGGTCGAGCAGCTTTCCGAGGTCGATACCGAGGGCGTCGAACCGATGACCAGCGTCGTTGACATCACCCCACCGCTGCGGAGCGACACGGTGGAAGCGGTGGCGCCGCGCGACGATATACTGGCCAATGCGCCCAACGCCGAAGACGGCTTTTTCGTCGTGCCGAAGGTGGTGGAATGAGCGCGCTCACCGATCTCACAATTGCCGGCGCGCGCGCCGCGCTGGAGAAGCGCGAATGTTCCGCCCGCGAATTGGCCGAGGCACATATCGCGGCGGCCGAAGCGGCGCGCCATTTGAACGCGTTCGTCGCTGAGACGTTCGATCTGGCGCTCGGCCAGGCCGACGCGTCGGACAAGCGATTGGCGGCGGGCGAGGGTGGCTTGCTCGAGGGCATGCCGCTTGCGATCAAGGATCTCTATTGCACCAAGGGTGTCCACTCGGCGGCGTGTTCGCATATTTTGGATGGCTTCAAGCCGCCTTACGAATCGACCGTCACGGCCAATCTCTGGCGCGAAGGCGCGGTCATGCTGGGCAAGGCCAATATGGACGAGTTCGCCATGGGCTCGGCCAATGTGACGAGCTATTACGGCAATGTGATCAACCCGTGGCAGCGCGAGGGTGACAACAAGCCGCTCGTGCCGGGCGGCTCGTCCGGTGGCTCGGCGGCGGCGGTGGCGGCGCGTATTGCGCTGGCCGCGACCGGCACCGATACCGGCGGTTCGATCCGCCAGCCGGCGGCCTTTTGTGGCCTGGTTGGTCTGAAGCCGACCTATGGCCGCTGCTCGCGTTGGGGTATCATTGCCTTTGCCTCCTCGCTCGATCAGGCCGGGCCGCTGACGCGCAGCGTCGAGGATGCGGCGCTGATGCTGCAAGTGATGGCGAGTTATGACGCCAAGGATTCGACGTCGGTCGACGTACCTGTGCCGGATTACGCGGCGGCACTGAGCGGCGAGGTCAAGGGTCTCAGAGTTGGCGTGCCGGCGGAATACCGCCTTGATGGCATGCCGGAAGAGATTGAGGCGCTGTGGCGCCAAGGCATCGATTGGTACCGGGATGCAGGCGCCGAGATCGTCGATATCTCGCTGCCGCATACGAAATATTCGTTGCCGACTTATTATATTGTTGCGCCGGCGGAATGCTCGTCCAACCTGGCGCGCTATGACGGTGTGCGCTACGGCCTGCGCGAAGAGGATAGCGATCTCACGCAAATGTATGAGCGCACCCGGGCCAAGGGATTTGGCGCGGAAGTGCAGCGCCGCATCATGATCGGCACCTATGTGCTCTCGGCCGGCTATTACGATGCCTATTATCTGAAAGCGCAGAAGCTGCGCACCTTGATCGCGCGCGATTTTCAGCAGGCGTGGGAGAAAGTCGATGTGGTGCTGACCCCGACGGCGCCCTCGGCGGCTTTTGCCATCGGCGAGAAGATGGACGATCCGATCGCCATGTATCTGAATGACGTCTTCACCGTGCCGGCGAGCATGGCCGGGCTGCCCGGCATCTCGGTGCCGGCTGGCCTTAGCGCAGAAGGTTTGCCGCTCGGCCTGCAATTGATCGGCCAACCGTTCGACGAGGCGCGCATGTTGAACGCGGCGCGCTTTATGGAGATCGCGGCGGATTTCACCGCCCGGCCTGCCGGGGCGTCGGGAGGTGCGGCATGAGCGATTACCGCATCGAAGGGCAGACCGGCGATTGGGAAGTGGTGATCGGCCTTGAAATCCACGCCCAGGTGATATCCAACGCCAAGCTGTTTTCCTCGGCACCGACGGCGTTTGGCGCCGCAGCCAACACCCAGGTCTCGCTGGTTGACGCCGCCATGCCCGGCATGCTGCCGGTGATCAATGGCGAGTGTGTGCGCCAGGCGGTGCGCACCGGGCTCGCACTTGGCGCCGAGATCAATCTCTACTCCGTCTTTGACCGCAAGAATTACTTCTATCCCGACCTGCCGCCCGGCTATCAGATCTCGCAGTTCAGCCAGCCGATCGTCGGCGCGGGCAAAGTTGAGATTGATTTGGAAAGTGGCGAGACGGTCGAGATCGGTGTGACACGCCTCCATCTCGAGATGGATGCGGGAAAAAGCATCCACGATATGCGGCCCGACGCCACCTTTGTCGATCTCAACCGCTCCGGCGTGGCGTTGATGGAGATCGTCTCGGAGCCCGACATCCGCTCGCCCGAGGAAGCTGGCGCTTATGTGCGTAAGATCCGCTCGATCGTGCGCTATATCGGCAGTTGCGACGGCAATATGGAAGAAGGCAGCCTGCGCTGCGACGTCAATGTCTCGGTGCGCAAGCCCGGCGAGCCGCTTGGCACGCGCTGCGAGATCAAGAACGTCAATTCGGTGCGCTTCGTCATGAAGGCACTCGAATATGAATCCGAGCGTCAGGTTGAAATTCTCGAAGACGGCGGCGAGATCGCCCAGGAACCCCGCCTCTTTGATGCCAACCAGGGTGTGACGCGCCCGATGCGTTCGAAGGAGGAGGCGCATGATTACCGCTACTTCCCCGATCCCGATTTGCTGCCGCTGAAGCTGGATGCGGATTGGGTTGAGGAACTGCGCGTCGCGCTGCCGGAATTGCCGGACGCCAAGAAGCATCGCTTCATGGATGAATTCGGCCTCGGCGCCGATGACGCCGGCGTGCTCATCAGCGAGAAGGAAACCGCTGAATATTTCGAGCAGGTGGCGGCGGGCCGAGATGCCAAACTAGCCGCCAATTGGGTGACGGGAGAGCTGTTTGGCGCGCTCAATACGGCGGGCCTGGAGATCTCCGCCTCACCTGTTTCGGCCGAGAAATTGGGTGGCCTGGTCGACCGTGTGGCGGACAAGACCTTGTCGCGCCGCATCGCCAAGGAAGTGTTCGAGATCATGTTCGAGAGCGGCCAGGACGCCGACGCCATCATCGAAGAGCGCGGCCTGAAACAGGTGAGCGATTCAGGCGCCATCGACGCCGTGGTCGATCAGATCATTGCCGACAATCCGAACAAGGTGGCCGAGTATAAGGGCGGCAAGGACAAGCTGATTGGCTGGTTCGTCGGCCAGATGATGAAGGCGAGCCAGGGCAAGGCCAACCCGCAAATGGCCAACGAAGCAATGAAGAAGAAACTGGACGGTTAAACCGGGGAGGCAATGCAATGTCCGAACGCATCACACCACCATTCACCGAAGCGACCGCGCGCCAGATGGTGCAGAACGCCCAGGATGCCTGGAACCGGCGGGTGGCGGAAGACATACCGGGCGATTACACGGTCAATACCAAATGGCGTTACAAGGACGCCTTCCTCGTGGGGCGGAAGAATATCGTGCCGTTCCTCAAAGAGCGTTGGCCGTTGCAACAGGAATACCGCCTCAAGAAAGAGCTCTGGGTGTTTGGCGATGACCGCATCTCGGTGCGCTTTATCAGCGAGTGGCGTCACCGCGACAGCGGCCAATGGTACCGCACCTTCGGCAACGAGCATTGGGAGTTCGCCGCCGACGGGCTGATGTCGGTACAGGATATCTCGGCCAACGATGTCGAGATCGACGAGAGCGAACGCACGCTCTGATTCTCGCAGGCGGC
>JABIXB010000277.1 GCA_018666805.1 Rhodospirillaceae bacterium
CTCTTCGATGACGGTCCAGAGATAGACGTAGGTGAGGTAGATTTCCTTGCGGTAATAATCGTGCCGGCTATAGATCTTATCGGCCGGGCCGTATCCCGGATTGGCGCACCACAGAATATGGCCGACATGCTCATTCGGCTCGTTGCGCTTGATCACATAAAGCGTCGGCACACCGGTGAAGCATTTCTGCACGACCTTCCCGAGGGTCGGGAGGTCTTTGACGGCGTCGAGCTCTAACTGCGCCATCGCGCCGGCAAAGCTGATGCGCGCCAGCTCGGCCCAAATATTGCCATAGAGCTTGACGCCGAGCTCTTCGCCGAGCGCCGGCTTGAAGGTGCGCCATATATTATAGACATGGCCATAGAGAGACCTCAGCGCATCCGCGGTGAGCGCATCGAGCGTCGTGCCAAGTGCGGCTGAGTGAGATTGGGTAAATTGCAGAACAGGATTTTCGCTCGCCATGTCAGTGCCCTCATATTGACGTCAAATTTGTTGCCCGGGCCGGCCGCCATGTTACGAGCCGACCCGGGAGGCTCTTACATTACCGGTTGCAGGGCTATGACATGTGTCAAACAAGCATGGCGTCTGAGACCGATAGAGTTGGCAAAATTTGGCTGCGCGGCCCCGCACATGCTATGCTTCACCAAGCGCAACCTGTTGCTGAGCGCCGCGTTGGGCGAAAAACGCGGCAAATTACAAAACAATACCATTTTGGGTCATATGGCATAACTCTTAAGTATATATCAGGCGGGCACTAAGAAACCCGCACGGACGGCCAACGACAACAACAGAACCGCCAGCAAAATGTCTCTTCCTTCCCATGTTCAAACACTGATCGTCGGTGGCGGCATTGCCGGCGCCAGTGCTGCATACCATCTCGCAAAACTCGGCCGGACGGATACCGTGCTTTTGGAGCGCAATCAACTGACGTCGGGCACGACCTGGCATGCGGCCGGCCTGATCATGCAGTTGCGCTCGACCCACGCCCTGACCGAACTGGCCAGATACAATGTAGAGCTCTATTCCAGCCTCGAAGCCGAGACGGGCCAGGCAACGGGTTTCAAGCAAAACGGCACACTCGGCGTGTGCCGCACCAAGGACCGCTTGTTCGAAACTGAGCGCGTCGCCTCGATCGCCAAGAGCTTCGATATCGAGGCGCATATGATCAGCCCGGCGGAAGCGAAAGAAATTTATCCCGCCATTGATGAGAACGTTATCGAGGGCGCCATCTATATCCCTGAGGACGGTCAAACCAATCCCGTCGACAGCACCATGTCTCTCATCGCCGGCGCGCGGCAAAACGGCGTGAAGGTCATTGAGAATTGCCCGGTCGGCAAGCTGGAACGGTTGGCGTCAGGCGAATACCGGGCGGAAACCAGCCAGGGCATCATTCAATGCGAGACACTGATCCTCGCCTGCGGCCTGTGGACGCGCGACCTGGCGGCGCAGCTTGGCGTGCGCGTGCCGCTTTATCCGTGCGAACATTTTTATGTCGTGACGGAGCCGATGGATGCGATCACGCCCAATCTGCCGGTGCTGCGCGATACGGATGGCCATGTTTACGTCAAGGAGGATGCCGGCAAATGGCTGGTCGGCGCGTTCGAGCCGACCGGCAAGCCGCTCCGTATGGATCAGTTGCCGGGCGACAGCGCCTTCATCGAGCTGCCCGAGGATTGGGACCATTTCGAGCTGCCCTATACCAAGGCCATGCAAATTCTGCCGGACCTCGAAAATGCCGGCATCGGCACATTTTTTAACGGGCCTGAGAGTTTTACTCCTGATCTGCTGTTCGCTCTCGGCGAAGCGCCGGGCCTGCCCAATTGCTTTATCTCGGCTGGCTATAACTCCGAAGGCATTGAGTTCGGCCCCGGCGCCGGGCGCGCGCTGGCCGAATGGATTGTCGAAGGCGAGCCGACGCTCGACCTCAGCAATGTCGACGTGGCGCGCTACCATCCATTTCAGATCAACAAAAAATACCTGCACGAACGCACGGCCGAAATCCTCGGCCTGCACTACAAGCCCCATTGGCCGCACTATCAGCCCGAAACCTCGCGCAACGTGCGCAAGAGCACGCTGCACGACCGCTGGGCAGCACTGAATGCCAGCTTCGGCGAAGGCATGGGCTGGGAACGCCCGATGTGGTTCGCGCCCGAGGCGGCGTCAACGGAGAATGTCTATTCCCACACAACACCCAACTGGTTCGAGCACACGGCGCGGGAGTGCCAGGCAGCGCGCAAGGCGGCGATCCTTCTCGACCAAAGCTCGTTCGGCAAACATCTGGTTCAGGGCCGGGGCGCCACCCAATTTCTGCAGCGCCTTTGCGCCGGCAATATCGATGTGCCCATCGGCAAGCTCGTCTATACCCACATGCTGAACAGTCGCGGCGGTATCGAAACCGATATTACCGTCAACCGGCTCGGCGAAAACCGCTACCTGATTATTTCTTCGGCCACCATCCATCCGCGCGACAAAGCGTGGATCGAACGCCAGATTGGCGGCGATGAAAATGTGACGCTGACCGACGTGACCTCGGGCTATGCCGTCCTTTCCCTGCAAGGCCCAAAGTCGCGGAAAATTCTCTCCGAGGTAACAGACGCAGACCTCAGCAACGAAGCCTTTCCCTTTGCCACCTCGCAAGAGATCGACCTTGGCTACGCCCGCATCATCGCCAACCGGCTTACTTATGTCGGCGAGCTCGGTTGGGAGTTTCATATTCCAACCGAATTTGCCCAAGGGGTGTTTGATGCGGTGATGCAGGCGGGCGCCAGCCACGGCCTGAAGCCAGCCGGCTATCATGCCCTCGAACATCTTCGTTCCGAGCGTGCCTACCGCGAATATGAGCTCGATCTGACGCCGGAGGATACGCCCTTGGAGGCCGGGCTTGGATTTACCGTCAAGCTCGACAAGCCGGGCGGCTTCATTGGCCGCGATGTGCTGATGCGGCAAAAGGAGGCTGGCCCCCTAACCAAGCGCCTGGTCATGTTCAAGCTGCGCGATTCGGAGCCGGTGCTGTTCCACGAAGAATTGATCCGCCGCGACGGCGAAATCCTCGGCTATATCAGCTCAGGCGCCTACGGCTTCACCCTCGGCGCCTCGGTCGGCATGGGCTACATCAGCCACGCGGGTGGCATCACCAAAGACTTTATCGAAAGCGGCGCGTGGGAAATCGAAATCGCCTGCGAACGCTATCCGGCGGATGCTTCCTTACGCGCCTTTTTTGACCCGACCGGCGAGCGGGTGAAAATCTAACCGCCCCCTATCCGAGCTTGGGATAGTTCGGCCCGCCCCAAATTTGCTGCTCGCGGATGAAGGGCAGCGGATATTGCGGGTTCTTCGATTCGAACTCGCGCGCCATCCGGTGGGCCTCGAAAACTGAGAGCTGAATGAAACGCGGCGTGTGGCAATCGCCGACATGATAAACCGCGTCAATCTCATTGTCCGCCCACTCGGCCTTACGGCTCTTGAGCTCGGTAAAGAGCGCCGTGTTCGATTTTCGCGCCGTGCACAGAATCACGGTGTCGCACTCCACATTCGTCACCTCAGTGCTGGCGCGGCGTGGTAATTCGCCCGTCTTGGGCGGCATGACGATTTCCGCGCCGTCGCGGTAGGCATAGGCGAGTGACATTTTGATCGAATTATCGACCGTCATGTCCTCGATCCAATGGAGCAGGTGTTGCTCGATGTTCTTTTCATGCAAGAGGCGCTGTAGATTGGGGCCTTCCAGGGTGTTCTGACAAAACGGCGCCACTTCCTGGAATTGGGTAACGATGGAGACCTGCTTACCTTGATCGGCCATCATCTCAGCCATCGCCGCGCCGGTGAAATAGCCATCGCCGTCGATCACCACGACGCGATCGCCAACCTCCTTGCCGGCCATGATCTGCTCCGGCGTGCAGAATTGCGGCTGCGACGCATCGGCTCCCTCAATTGGCCCGAAACCGACAGCGTTCAGACCATCCTCCGCCCAATGGGCGCCAATCGCGATAACCACCTTGTCGGCGCCATAGCTGAGGATATCGTCGGCGCTCATCTGGCCAACGCCGGTATGGAGTTCGACCGAAGACAGCTTGGCGATCTGTCCCTCACGGTAGCTGACAACACGGC
>JABIXB010000278.1 GCA_018666805.1 Rhodospirillaceae bacterium
AGGAGATAACCTTTGATGTAAACGGCGAGCCGATTACGGCAAGCGTTCCGGTGCGCATGCACGCCGCCGATTTTTTGCGCCATCACCTCGGGCTAACCGGAACCCATGTAGGCTGCGAGCAGGGCGTCTGCGGTATGTGCACCATTCTACTTGACGGCGCGGCGATCAAGTCTTGCCTACTGCTCGCCGTACAGTTGGAGGGCGCCGACGTGCGAACCGTGGAATCGCTCGCCGAGGACGACCGTCTGAATGACTTGCAAGAGATCTTCAAGCGGCATCATGCCCTGCAATGCGGCTTCTGCACCCCCGGTTTTTTGATGCTGGCGACGAGCCTGAAAGCGCGCGGGGGTCGGGCGCTCTCCCGTCAGGAAATTCGCGAGGAGCTGAGTGGCGTGCTGTGCCGCTGCACCGGCTATGAGGGCATCGTCCTTGCGGTCGAGGAATATCTCGACATGGAGGACAAAGCACCGGCGGCGGGTGGCGTGTCATGAGTGGGACTTCGCAACGGGTTATAGGTGCCTCGCTGCCGCGCAAGGAGGACGACCGCCTGTTACGCGGCGATGGCCGCTTTACCGACGATGTGCAGTTGGCTCACCAGTTGGAGATGGCGGTTGGCCGCTGCCCATTTCCCCATGCCGCCATCGGCGCGATCGATATTTCCCGCGCCCAAGCCCTGGCCGGGGTCAAACATATCTTGACCGGCCCAGAGGTGCGCGAATTGAGCGATCCCTTGACCGTGTTGCGGCCGGTGCCGGGCGCGCCCGATTTGCCTTTCTATGCGCTCGCCCAGGAGCGCGCGCTACATGAGGGCCAGCCGGTGGTGAGCGTGGTAGCGACCAGCCGCGCCGTGGCCGAGGACGCGTTGGAGGTAATCGACATCGACTATGAACCATTACCGCATTTGAGCGGCACGCTCGACACCCTGGCGGAGAACGCGCCGGTCCTCCACTCTGATGTGATGAAGAGTAATCTTTTGAGCGCTCATGAAGACCGCATGGGCGAGCCGGAAGCACGTATGGCGGATGCCGAAATGATCGCCGAGGGGCGCTTCTACATAAACCGTGTGAGCGCGCTTCCCATGGAGACGCGCGGCATCGTTGCCGTTTGGCGCCCCGCCGCGCGCGAGCTTTTAATCTACGCTGCTACGCAAACGCCGCATCTCGTGCGCCAGCAATTTGCCGAATCTCTGCGTCTCGACGAGAGTGCGATCCGCGTCGTTGCCTCGGATGTTGGCGGCGGTTTCGGCATGAAGCTCGGGGTTAATCCAGAGGAGTTGCTGGCGGCGCTTCACGCCATGGCCTTACGCCACCCCGTCAAATGGACCGAAGACCGCCTGGAATTCTTCCGCGCTAGCAACCAAGCGCGCGAATCCGTGTTCGATTATCGCATCGGCGCCGAGGCCGACGGCCGCATCGCTGCCATCACCACTCAGTACACCACCGATCTCGGCGCGTGGAACTCAACCTACGGTTCGGCACAGCTCTCCAGCGTAACCTTTACCGGTCCCTACAAGGTACCCGACGCGATGGTGGAGCGGCGTGTGGCAATCACCAACAAGACACCGATTGGTGCCTATCGCGGCTATGGCCAGCCGGAAGTTAATTTTGCACGGGAGGTTATGCTTGATCGCCTGGCGCGCCGCCTCGGCATCGATCCCTTCGATATCAGAGAAAAGAACATGCTGCGGCCGGAGGACCTGCCGTGGAAGACCGCAAGCCGCGCCGTATATGAAAATGGAGATTATCTACAAACGCTTCGCATGGCCGCCGAGGCGGTGGATTATGGCGCGCACCGGGCGGCACCCCGGCAGGCACGGGGTGATGGCCGCATGACGGGGATTGGCTTGTCTTCCTTTGTTGAGCGTACCGGTTACGCCAGCGCACGCTTTCTGGCGGGCCGGGGCTCGCGCTTCGGTGCGCATGAGAGCGTGACCTTGCGGGCCAACCGATCGGGCAGTATCGACCTATACACCGGCGTCTCCTCCTTCGGACAGGGAAGTGAAACGGTTTTTGCGCAAATTTGCGCCGAGGTGCTGGGCGTAGATTATGACGCGATTCATATCCATGCCGGCGATACAGCGGCTTCGCCGCTCAACACCGGCGCCTTTGCCTCGCGCACCCTGATCGCCGGTGCCGGTGCTATCCGCGAGGCTGCTGAATCCTTGCGCGGGAAGATCTTGCGTATTGCGGCCTGGGTCCTGGAGTGTGAGCCCGATGCCCTGGTCATCAACGGTGATTTGGTGCGCTTCCGTGAGGGTTCGAACCAAAACGTGCCGGTCTCCGATATATTCTTCCGCGCCATTATCGGCCAGGGCATTCCCGAAGGGGAAACACCGGGCCTGGAGGCAAGCGCCCATTTCGAACCCACCGATGCATCCTTCTCCTACGGCACTGCCGCGGCCGTGGTCTCAGTCGACCCCAAGAGCGGTGAGTTCACTGTCGAGCGTTTTGTGATGGCGCATGATTGCGGCGTCCAGGTGAACCCGCTTCTGGTCGAGGGCCAGGTACGGGGAGGCTTGGTGCAGGGTTTCGGCGCCGCGCTCGCTGAGGATTTGCAGTACGACCCGGGCACCGGCCAACTGACCAGCGGCAGCATGCTCGATTATTTTGCGCCGACGGCGGCGGACGTGCCGCCGATCGAGCTGCTGCACAGCGAGATACCGACGCCGGTTACCACC
>JABIXB010000279.1 GCA_018666805.1 Rhodospirillaceae bacterium
AGGCGCGGAGCCTGGCCCGGCCTGCCATGGCAAGGGTGGCACAGAACCGACCGTGACCGACGCTAATGTGGTGCTTGGCCGCATCGATCCGGATTTCTTCCTCGGCGGTCGCGTGAAGCTTGATCGCAATGCAGCCCGCACTGCGGTTGAGACGCTCGCTGGGGCGCTCGACCTTTCGGTCGAAGAAGCGGCGAGTGCGATCATTGAAACCGTGAACGACAATATGGCGATCGCCGTCAGGCGGGTCACGATCGAGCGCGGGCTAGACTACCGCGAATTCGACCTGATCGCCTTCGGCGGCGCCGGGCCATTGCACGGCACGGAGCTCGCCCGCTCGGTCGGCATGCGCCGCACGTTGGTGCCTCTCTACCCGGGGCTGTGCTCTGCTTTTGGCACCGTCGTCGCCGATGTTCGCGTTGAGAAGAGCGTCACCGTCGGTTTCCGCTCCGATGACATGGCGCTTTCCGACGTTGCCGATGCCTTCGCGGCGCTCGAGACGCAGGCGCTGCATGAGCTGCGCGAGGAGGGTTTCGATGGCGAAGCCGTGCTCTCCCTAAGCGCCTCGGCGCGATATCGACTGCAAAGCCACGAAATCGATTTGTCCGTGCTTCCCAGTGCGCTTGCGGGTGACGTCAAGACGCTGATCGAGACATTCCACGCCGAGCATGAGCGGCGCTTCGACTTCAAAACTCCCGGCAATCCGGTCGAGATCGTTCGCCTTTCTGTGCTCGCCCTCGGCGTATCGGAGCCGCCGATACTACCGAACTTGGCGCCCGGCGAGGCGCCTGAGGCTAGCGAAACACGCGCTGTTTGGTTCCGCGAGACAGGCTATGTAGAGACTCCGGTGTTGCAGCGCGACGTGCTCGGCGCGGGTGCTGTGGTCGAAGGCCCGGCGGTTATTCTCGAAGAAGATTCGACGGTAATTGTGGCGCCCGGGGACCGCTTGGTCGTGACCCAAAAAGGCGTTCTTGAGATCTCGACTACCGAGGAGAGCGGGCACGCGCCGGGGCGACACCAGAAGGGCGGCGAACCCGACCTAATCACGCTCAACGTCATCCGCAATCGGCTTGACGCGATCTGCGACGAAATGGATCTGGAGGCGCTGCGGACGGCGCATTCGCCACTGTTTAGCGAGTCCAAGGATTTCTCGTGCATGCTGTTTGACCGCGATCTCCAACTGATCTCGCAGGCGCAGAACAATCCGGCGATCATTTGCGCCGGCCTCAGCACCGTGCCCTTCGTGGTCGAGGAACTCGGCGAAGACTATTTTGAGCCTGGCGACGTGGTGGTGCACAACGATCCTTACCGCGGCGCCTGCCACATGCCAGAGCATATGCTGCTCGAAGGGATCTTCGTTGATGACGAGCTGGTCGGGTATGCCGCGATCATCGCCCATATCGCCGAGATCGGCGGCATGGTGCCGGGCTCCTTCGCCGTTACTGCCAGCGAGGTCTATCAGGAGGGTCTCAGGCTGCCGCCGATCAAACTGATGAAGCGCGGCGAACATGTTGAAGAGTTGTGGAAGGTAATCCTCGCGAACCACCGCACGCCCGAGGCTACGTTTGGCGATTTTCACGCCATGCTCGCCAGCCTCAAAGTCGCCGCGCGCCGCATGCCGGAATTGATACGGACCTATGGCCTCGATACATTGCGCGCCTCCACCAAGGCGTTGAACGCGGCTTCCGAGCGCTGGATGCGCGAGCAGATCAGGGCCATTCCGGACGGAATCTATTCGTTCGACGATCGCTATGAGGACGATCCGCGACGTAACGTTGCGCATGTCTTCCGCGTCGACGTCAACGTCGAGGGCGATGAAATTGTTGTGGACTACAGCCGGTCGGATAAGCAGGTCGATGCGGCGATCAACTTGACCTATGTGGCAACCGCCGCCGCTACCTATACCGGCATCCTACAAAGTATCAACGTGCGCGACGTACCGCTCAATCAGGGGGTATTTCGCCCGATCAGCATGATTGCCCCACCGGGCAGCATTCTCAACGTCAAGCACCCCGGAAGCTCTGTCGGCGGCAACTCAGATGGACAGCCGCGCGTTATCAACGCGATTTGGGGCGCGATGTCGCAGGCGTTGCCGGATCGCGCTTGCGCTGCCGATGGCGGCACCAATTGCCTTTTTCCAATGGGTGGCGTGCACCCCGAGACGGGCGAGTATTTTGCCCATCTTCATCTCGAAGGCGGCGGATGGGGTGCGCGCAAAGATCACGACGGCAACACCAACCTATTTTGCGCGCACGGCAGCACCATCGAGATTACACCCATCGAGATCTTGGAGAGCCGATATCCGCTGCTCCATGTCGCCTGCGCATTGCGCGAGGATTCGGGCGGGCCTGGACGTAATCGCGGCGGCCTCTCCGTGATGCGGCGGTTCAAGGTTCAAGCACCTGAGCTGACGGTGAGCGCGCTCGCCGACCGTCACTTCGTTGGACCCTGGGGCCTCTTTGGCGGCCAGGAGGGTGGCCGCCAATCGTTTTTGATCAAACAGGCAGGCGACAGCGAATTTCGGACGTTTGCCGAAGTATTCGGAGTTTCGAGCCCGACGAAGTTTGACAACATAACGGTGCGACACGGCGACGAACTGCTTTTCGAGGCCCCGGGCGGTGGCGGATATGGCGACCCCCTTGAACGTGCGCCCGCGCGCGTTCTCGCCGATGT
The DNA here is from genome assembly GCA_018666805.1 of Rhodospirillaceae bacterium. Taxonomy (GTDB): domain Bacteria; phylum Pseudomonadota; class Alphaproteobacteria; order UBA828; family UBA828; genus PTKB01. The sequence continues at coordinate 2,671 of JABIXB010000279.1, forward strand.
GCAAAATCGCAACGTCTCGCTGCAAGCTGCCGAGACGGCCTATGGCGTCATGCTCTTTCGCCGGAACGGCACGCTGGGCATTGATGAGCCCGCAACCGAAGCGTTGCGAAACCGGCGCCGCGAAGCGGCGAATGGCGATCGGCCGGATGAACCCACCTCGATCGGGCCGGTGCAATAGCCGGTGGAATATCCGGTGGAATAGAGAGAACGAGATGGGTCACTGGGAAGAGATAGAGAAGCCGTGGTACGAGGTCAAAATCGTCAATTGTTCCCTCTGTGGGCGCATGATTGCTCGACGGCTTTGGGTGGTCGACAAAGGCGAACGCCACGTCTTTTGTAGTGAGAAGTGTGAACTTCGGTCGGAACGAATGCGCGCCGACCGAACGCCGGATTGACTAGCCAAGTTTTGGCGGCGAATGTCTTGGTGACAACGGATTTGGTATGGGCCGGCGATACCCGTGCTGAAGATTACGACAAGCCCGCGCTCTACACCCTCGCTAGTAAAGAGCGGCCTTCCCATCGTCATTGTCGGCTTGTTAATCCACCAACATTTGGCGCGCGGGTTTACGCTCGGCGCGGCAAAGAGGTGAACGGTTGGCTGCAATGAATGTCCGAAAGGGGTCAAAACCGGCTGTTTGAGCCAATCTGATATTTGGTCCGCTTTACCTTCCGCTTCGGAGGCTTATCGGGCCAACGATTTGCGTCTCAGATTAGCGAGGAGCTGACACCTGATTCACCAAGCGGGGGCCACAGGTCCGGCGCCCAGAAAGCCCCCTGCTATAATCGAACTACTGCCGGATCAGCTGTTCCTAAAAGCCACCACCGCTGTCGCCACCGCCGCCGTGGCCATCACCACCGTGGCCGTCAGCACCTTTGCCATCGCTGGGTGCCCCCTTGCCGCCGCCTTTACCTTTGCCTTGACCCGGAGCGCCGGTACCTCCGCCCTGACCCGGGCCGCCGTCTCCTCCGGTACCCCCGCCTTTACCTTGGCCGTCGGCGTGAGCAACATTCGGCCATGGCAATGCAACAAAGGTGGCCGCTGCCGTGGCGGCGATGCCAAGCGTCCCGAAGACCTGCCGCCGACTGAGGCCGGTCGGGGGAATCTCCGCACCGGGGACACGCTGCAGCAGACTGGCATCGAGCGCTGTATTTTTGTCAAACACGTTCATAGACCTACCTTTCACATGTTGCCTCAAATTTTTTACCGCCTACCCCCCTTAACGTCACGGCGGCAAATTTCCACCGTTTTTCTTAGCATGCTTCGCTTCGTTCAACAATGGACACAATAATAATATGGTTTCTATTGCAATCAATATTTTCGATTTTGAGAACACAAGATTTGTCTTGTTGCTGGATTAATTTCAGCCGGCGATACCCGAGTTCTCTCAGCTGTTCGCCGTCTACGTTGCGCTTAGAAGATCCTTGCCACGACCTTTTCCGCCATGGGCCTCCTCGTACCCAGGGGAGGGTGTATATGAGGCGTGAGCCTAGGTCGGGTGTATTGGCGGCGACGGATATGAATGTTGGCGCGTAGCGGAAAATGTCCGCTCTGGGTCACAAAGAGACGAAAACTCCAGTCTCATGTTTAGTCCGTTGTGCCGGGTAAAGCGGACATTGCCTAGGGATATTCTGTGAATCCGTTGGAGCCGCACGCCGGCCCGCGTAGAATGTTTCCAGGTGTTAAAAATCAAGAATTAGCGACCCGGGGGATAGCGATGCAGGCCGATTTCACAGACAAGCGCGTGCTGGTCACCGGCGGGTCGCGCGGCATTGGGCGCGGTGCCGCCCGGGCGTTCCTCAAGGCCGGCGCGCGGGTCGCGGTAAACGGGCGGACGGCGGACTCCACGGCGGCGGGAATATCGGCGATTGGCAATAGCGAGCGGCTCTTGGCCGCACCTGGCGATGTCGCCACGGCGGCGGGGTGCGAGGCCATGGTCGGCGCCGCGATTGACGGCCTGGGCGGCCTTGACGTGCTGGTCAACAGCGCCGGCATCGGCAAGGACGGAACCATCGAGGATTTCGACGAGGCGGCCTGGGATGAGACGCTCGACATAAATTTGAAAGGCACGTTCTTTTGTATCCGCACGGCGCTGGCGGCGTTGCGCGCCAGCCAGGGCAATATCGTCAATGTGGCGTCCGATGCCGGCTTGATGGGACAAGTGGGTTTGATCGTTTACGGCGCATCGAAGGGCGGTGTCGTCAACATGACCCGCGCCATGGCGCTCGAACTCGCGCCCGATGTGCGCGTCAATTGTGTGTGTCCGGGTTATGTCGATACCGACATGGTGCGG
>JABIXB010000280.1 GCA_018666805.1 Rhodospirillaceae bacterium
CACGCTCTCGAGCTACACCAGCGGCGATATCGGCGGCTATAATATTGAAACGAAATTCAAGGGCGCCTGGACGGTCGACCTTCAGTCGGCCTTTATCGATGCCTCGGAGCTGATCAGCGACCTGATTACCGGTGATATCTCCGATGTGTTCTTCCGCGGCAAGGTGATTGACGATATCCGTATCGACGCCGAGTTGAAGGATATCGACGGCGCCGGCGGGATCCTCGGCCAGGCCGGTCCGACGGCGATCCGCACCGCCGATTATTTGCCGGCGACAGCGGTGATGCAGTTTGATATTGCCGATGCCGATGCGTTCAACGCCATCGGCCTCTGGGATGACATCGTGTTTCACGAAATGCTGCACAGCGTCGGCTTCGGCACGGTGTGGGCCTATAAGGATCTGGTCGATGGCGCCGGCGGCGAAAACCCGCTGTTTACAGGTGCTGCGGCAACCTTCACCTATGAGCGCGATTTCGGCGCGATCGACGCCGTCGGCGTGCCGCTCGAGCAGGATGGCGGCGCCGGCACGCGCGATTCGCACTGGGATGAAGAGATATTCGATAACGAGATCATGACCGGCTATATCAATAACCTGAACTATCTCTCCGAGATGACCGTCGCCTCGTTGGAAGACACCGGTTACGAAACGGTGTGGAACGAGGAATATTACGTCGCCTAAACAGCCCGGCCCGCCGGCGCATACAAGATATTGTGGTTGGGCGCCGGAAGCGGCAATTTGAACCCGCGCCTATTTTCTTTGATTTCAGATACTTATCCAAAATTGGTATTGTTTTGTAATCCGCCGGGTTTGCGCGCCTATCTGCCGCCCGACGAAACCACGAATTCACATTCATATTAGCACGCTGGCACCGCGCCGCGAAGCAAAGTGGCTGCGGTTGCGCGGGCGGACCCGCTATTTGCGTGCGATAGGCTATCCGCGAAACAACTTTATTGCGCTGACAATCAGCCACCTATCATTCAAACGGGCTGGGTATCCCGCCCTTCGCCGGTTCGACAATGATCTGGAAGCGATAGGGCGAATCGATACTGCCCAGTTGCACATCGTTGTTGCCGAAGTGCAGCACGGCTTCAATCTCGGGCTCAAATTCGGCGATCCGCACGCCGTTTACCACGGAGCCGAGATGGCTGCCCAAATCGCGGGCGACGAGAAATCCATCATGATCCTCGATGCCGAGATGGCGGCGGTCGATCTGAAAATTACCCGGCGAGCGCAGCAGGAACTCGGTCGCCGAGACACTGGCGCGATGGTCGGCAGCGCTGTGGCAGCCGATTTTGTAGGGCAGGCTGGAAATCTCAATGCCGTCGAGGCCGATCTGGGTTTTGACCGTGGGCGAATTGGCGAGCAGGTGTATCCGGCCGATCTCGGTGATCGCGGTCTGGTCCGCCCGGTGCTGGATATCAAGCAATTTGTTATCGGCTTTCTTCAGGCGGCTGCACAGCATGCGGATCAGCTTGAGGGCAAGAGAATCCTCACCGCCGAAGGCGGTCATGAATTCGTCCTTGGACAGCACAATCATCCCGGTGTTGCTGAGCGCGCGCACCGTGGTTGAGCGCGGCTTATCCCTGAGCACGCCCATTTCGCCGAAGATTGCCCCCTGGTGCAGCACGGCAATGCGCACATCCTCGCCCCTGGCCTGGCGCAAAATCTCGACCTCGCCCTCCTGCAGGATAAACACCGCATCGCCCGGGTCGCCCTCGCGATAAATCACGCCGCCGATTTCGACCTGCCGCTCTTTCATGGAATTGCCCACTCTTTCATGGATTGCCCTGAACGCCTATCGATGCCCTGTCCGGCGCCAATCGAACGCTAATGGAACGGTACAGCTTACCGCAAAGATAAGGCCGGACCTTGATAAATCCACTTACATAAATAAGCGTTAAAGGATAAGAATTTGTTGAATCCTATCTTGTTGCGCCACTATGCCGCGCCGCCTGCCTTGATCTCCTTCTCCAGCGCCGCATAGTCGATCGGCGCGCCATGCAGGTTCTGCATGCGCTCGGCTTCGCGCGCCTTCACCATCCAGGTGATGGCGCGGTTATAGGGCGTGGCGATGCCGAGCGCTTCGCCCTCGCGCACCAGGGCGCCATTCAGCGCATCGATCTCGGTGCGCCGCCCGCCTTCCATATGCTGCTGCATCGAGGGCTTGTTGAATTTGGCCAGGCAGAATTTCTTGATGCTCGCCATCGGGTCATCGTCAACCAATTGAATGCCCTTGGCCGCGACCACGGCAAGCGCTTCTTCGATGATTTTAGTCTGCAACGCATCGGCCTCGGCGACGCGCGATATCTCGCCGACGCGAAGGCCGCTCACGGCCGAGATCGGATTGATGGCGCAATTATGGATAAACTTGGTCCAGATCTGGCCCATGATATCCCCGACGATTGTCGGTTCGAACCCAGCTGCACTTAAAAGCGCTGACAGCGTCGCGAGCCGCTCGCTTTCTTTCTCCCCCTGCAGCTCCCCCAACCAAGTCGGCCCCCGGTGGGTATGCACCGCATGGCCGGGCTCGACCATCGCCGCGCTGTGATAGCTCAGCCCGCCGACAACGCGGCCTGAGCCGAGCTCCGCCGCCAGCGCCTCGATATTGCCGATGCCGTTCTGCAGCGTCAGCGCATAGCCGTCCGGCTTCAACAGCCGCTTGGCGGCGCGCGCCGCCTTGGCTGTGGAATTGGCATCGGCGAATATAATCGCCATATCGCCGCTGCCGTCGCCGCCAATCGCCGCCTCGCCGCCCTCCGGCACATGAACCGCCCTGAGCGCAATCACCGCATCGCCGGTAATCCCGCTCAGCCGCAAGCCGCCATTGGCGGCGACCGCATCCATATGCGCCTGCCACCAATCGACCAGCGTCACCTCGCACCCGCACCGCGCCAACAACCCGCCGTAGAGCGAGCCCATGGCGCCGGCGCCGATGACGTGGATGTGCATGAGTTTGCTCCTTATTGGCTTACGAGGTGCCGCTGCTCAACTGGTGTTGGCCGCGTCCCATACTAAGATTTATCCCACTATGACGAACCGTATTTTTTATTGTTGCCGGTTCTTGGCGCGCCAGTCACCCCAATCAATCGCTGTCTCAGACACGGTCTCAATGTTCTTCAAGTTAAAACTATCGAGAAACAGAACAATATTCTCGCAGTCAAAACGCGCGCTTGGTGAAATGATGCCGTCGAAGCCCATGAAGGCGGCGGCGGCGGCGATTTCCTGGGTGCGGGGGTAGAGTATCGAAGGATACTTTGACTGTTCGACGCCGAGGGCGACCAGATCGGCCATGTTGGCCAGGATCAAGGTTCTCTCCGTGGTAATTTTCAGCTCAAAAAGAGAGTGCCTAATTTTCGAGGGGAACACGGATTGGCCGCGGCTGAGGTGGAAATAGATTTCGGCGGTGGCGCCATCGGCTTGTTTGGCGGCGTAGAGAACGCTTAGGTCAGACGGGTTCCAGCGGCCGGCGCCGCGTGAGCCGTCGAGCACCGCGCGTCCCTCTCTAACTACGCGCCAGACGGTGCCGGCGAAGGTTTGGCCTTTGAGCGCATCGAGGGCGTCGAGCAGGCGGTCATCATGTACTCTGCGCTCTTGCACCTATTTAAAGTCCCGGTGTTAAGGTCCTGGCGCCAATTTACAGATAGACGCCGCTATCGAGGCGTTCGATCACTTCCAGCACTTCGGCCGTGCGCCCGGCATTGATCAGGTCATAGGGCTTCTCGCCAGCGAGCTGCGGATGCGGCGATTGCAGCCACAGGCGGACTTCGTCCGGCTGGTAAAAATCCGACAGGCGCTCGGCGACCCAGCGCAGTTCGGCGATATTGGTCTGTTTGTCGATCGTCGGGCCGCCTTCGCCTCTGCTCCAGCGCGATACGGTCGGCGGCGAAACGCCGAGGATATTGGCGATATCACGGCCCTTCAGGCCACCATATTGCTTCAGGCCCGCCACCAGCCTCGATACCGCCGTCTCTCTAGTTGCCAATCTCGCCACGCCATTATCCTTTCACCTGAACGCGCTTTAATTTGGCATATTATTACATATAAGTTTCAATTAGCCTATTTAGTGAAATATATATGTAATAGAAAGCCGTATATCCGAATACCATTCAAAGCTCCTTCAGCAGCCTCTCTCTTTGCGCCCTCGCCTCTTCCTCCGTGATAAATCCCCCGCGCAACAGCTTTTTCACATGCTCGAGCCTCGTCTCGATTGAATCCGTCGAGCGTGGCGGCTCGGAGCTTGCTTTCTTCTTCATCGGCTGTGCGATTCTTGAGCGGTTGACATAGGGGCCGAGCGTTTGGCTGGCGTGCGAGACGATTTCGCGCACTGGATCGTCATAGCCGTAGGATTGTTTGCCGAGGGCCGTTTTGCCGCCATAGCCAATAACTTGGAATGAAGTGACGAGGTCGTTTGTTGCGCTCTCACGGATTTCAAACTGGGCATGAATTTGGCTGCGCGCCGCCAACATGCCGAAAATGGCGCGTGTGCCCGGGCTGACGATGCTTATTTTGTCGATTCGCGTATCAATTTGATAATGGGCGTCGTCTGACTTGCGCACGACCGAGCTGAAAATACCGGCGCTCTTCAGGCCGTTTGCAAGGTCCTGGCGCAGCAGCTGTTCGATGCCGCTTTGATGTACATGCCGTGTTGGCGTGGCAAACCGGATATCCAGCGAGGCGGTCGATTGCGATGGAATCTGGTGGGTTGTGCGCTGTGTCACTGTGGTTTTGCCGACCGAGTTGCAGCCGACCAAGACAGCAAATATGACGGCCAATAGGGCGACGGAAAGTTTTTTCATTTTTTGCTGTGCTCTCACGGTTGCCGCGACGATTTATCAAATATCTCCATATGTGTAGATCAATAGTGAAGTGGGTGCGGGGATAGATCAAGGGCGCACGAGCTCGCCGCCGATTGACCTAATTTGGCCATGCTGAGCTCAGCGGATTCCCGGCGGCCAAGGTGACGGAAGTGCGCAAAATGATCGACCCCACCACTGCGCGATAATCGCGGCTGAATACAGGGCGGCGGGCGAGGGTCTCGCCGGGCTGTTACCCTGCTGCGGTCCAGGTGGCGGTCCGGGCGGCGGGCCGATCCGCCGTTGTATTTTCAGACGAGCCGGTGTTCTCGGGCGATTCGATACTATCGCCCGGCGTGCCGAGGCGTTTCACCGCCTTGTCGTGCACGCTTGACCAGTAATGGCGGAACACCACGCCGCTCAGGCCAAGCTTGGTGGCCAGCAATGTCTCGTAAAAGGCATTATAAATGGCCTCGAAACGGGCTGCATAAAACCCCGCCACTTGGACGAAGAAGCCTTGCGCCGAAATGTTGAGGTCGGCGTCGCTGATGCCGGTTTCGATGTTGTCGAGCACGTCTCTAAAATAGCGGCTTTGGCGGGCGCCGAATTCCGCTTCAAGCTCGCGGATATCGGCTTTGAAGCGATCGTAGGAGCTGCCGACCGCACCCAGGATGTGCGCATTCATCGGATTGGTCATGCGGGTGATAATGTTTTCGGATTGCATATAGGCTTTGTTGATGCGGTCGATCGCCGGGAAGCGCGCCAGGATGTTTTCCCAGTGGCTGGCGGCGCGTTCGGCAAGCGGGTCAAGGAAACTGTATTTCGGCAGCTCCCAATAATTTTCCGGCTCGGTGACGCGGCCTTGTTCGCGCATCTTGCCGTAGAGGGCGGTATCGCGCATCAGCATCAGCACGTTGGCCATGGCGAAACTGTCGTGGCTGACGCCGATGATGTCGAGGAAATGGATGTTGTCGCGCAGCGTTGCCAAGGTCGAATTGGGGCCGAACATCAGCATGCCGCACCAGATGAAAAACAGATCCATCTCTTTCAGGCGGCCGATGGTCTTCAGGTTGTCGGCCAGGTCGGCGCGCTTTTCATAGAGCGTTAATTCGAGGTCCGAACCCGATTCCGCGCCGACGATTATCATGTCGATGCCGGCTTTCTTCCACAGGCTGAGGAGATCGTCATCCTCCGCTGCCAGCATGGTATCGGCGCGCATATAAACCTTTGAGGACAGCTCGATCTTGCGCTCGATAATGCCGTTGCAAATATCGCGCGTCCGTTGTTTGCCTTTTTTGCCCGGGTCTTCGAACGAGCTGTCGGAGAAATTGACGGTGCGCACCTTGTGCCGGCTGGTGAGCATTTCGAGCTCATCGACGACGCGCTCGGCCGAGCGCCCGCGCCACAGCTTGCCATGCGCGAGTTTGGTGTAAAAGTTGACCGAACAGAAAGAGCAATTGGCGACGCAGCCACGCGAGGTAATGATGCGGATATTATCGGTGATACAATGGTCGTCGGGGTCGCGCTGGGCCTGGTCGATGAAGTCCCGCGCCGGGTAGGGCAGGCTGTCCAGCTCGCGGATCAGTTTGCGCGGCGGCGTGCGGATTGCTTTGTTCTCAGGGCTGCGGAATACCAAGCCGCTGACCGCGGCAAGATCCAAATCGCCGCGCTGCACCGCTTCCATGATCTCCAGCATGGTCGCTTCGCCCTCGCCGTTGACGACGCAATCGAAGAGCGCTTCGTTTTCCAGTATCGGCACGGCCAGGGAAGACAAATAGGGCCCGCCGAGGACGATCAAGGCGCGCGGCTTGCGCTGGCGGATGATCTCCGCCACGGCGCGGACACTCTGATAGTTGGACATCTGCAATTGAAAGCCATAGACATCCGCATCGACCAGGCCGGCGTTGGCGATATCCTCGGGCCTGTCGTCGGGCAGGCATTGAAAAATCTGAACCGGAAAACCCTTCTGCCGGATATAGGCTGCCACGGCGCCGACGCCGAGCGGAATTTCCGCCTCATACTGATAGTCGCCATGCATGACGACATTGATCATCGCCAGGGACGAGAGGAAGGAAGTTGGCCGCGTTCGCGCCATTTGGGTCTCCGGTAATTGACGGCGCAACCAACACAGCGCGCCACTTTTCCACACCTCGGGCATTCTGTCCCTGACAGGGTTACGCAAACCTTAACGCCGGCATGAACGGTGGGCGGCTGGCACGGTGGCGTTGCGGAATATTCGCCATGGATTGATCGACGCGGAGGTTTCTTTGACTAGAATGTCGGGGCACCAGTCAAAGGACCGAGCCTATGAACGATTCGGCACCGAATAGCCCATCCGGGACGCGGCAAGCGGAGGCCGGGTTGGACCCGGTCCTGCTCGCCATCATGGCCAATCGCATGGACGCGATTTGCCGCGAGATGACCAACACGGTTTTGTTCAGCGCGCGCTCGGCGGTGATCGGCATCGCGCGCGATTTTTCCTGCGCCATTATTACCGCCGCCGACGAGGTGCTGGCGGTGGCCGAGGCGATGCCGATCCATGTTTTTGGCATGCATTTGCAAACCGCTTCGATGGCTACGCTTCATCCGGATTATTGCGAGGGCGATGCCTTTCTCGACAACGACCCCTATGTCGGCAACAGCCACGCGGCCGATCACACCACCCTGGTGCCGGTGTTTTATGAGGGCGAGCATTTCTTCACCGTCGGCGTCAAGGCGCACCAGGCCGATACCGGCAACAGCCAGCCGACGACCTATCTCGCCGCCGCCAAGGATGTCTATCAGGAAGGCACGCTGATTTTCCCGTGCGTTCAGGTGCAGCGCGATTACGACAATATCGACGATATCATCCGCATGTGCCGGCGCCGCATCCGCGTGCCCGACCAATGGTATGGCGATTATCTCGCCGCCATGGGGGCGGCGCGCATCGGCGAGCGCCGGCTGAAGAGTTTTGTCGAGAAATATGGCGCCCAGGCGGTGCGCGAATTCATCACCGCCTGGCTCGATTATTCCGAGCGCCGCGCCAGCGGTGCGATTCAGGCCCTGCCTGGCGGCAGCATTCTGGCCAAGGGCGTGCACGATCCGATCGAGCCTTTTCTGCCCGACGGCGTACATATCCAGGTCGGCATTGAGATCGACAGCGATGCCGGGCGGATCAAGGTCGATCTCCGCGACAATCCCGATTCGGTCGATGCCGGGCTTAATTTGACCGAGGCGACGGCCACCATGTCGGCGGCGCAGGCGGTGTTCTGTTGCCTCGATGCCGACATTCCGCACAATTCCGGCAGCCTCAGGCGCATCGAGGTTTTGTTGCGCGAGAATTGCGTCGTCGGCATTCCGCGCTTTCCGCATAGCTGTTCGGTCGCCACGACCAATATGACCGACACCATCATCAACGCGATTCTCGCCGGCTTCGCCGAGCTCGGCGATGGTTATGGGTTTAGCCAGGGCAATATGTGCAATGGTGCTGGCACCGGCGTGTGCTCGGGCAAGGATTGGCGCGTCGGCGGCGCGCCCTATGTCAACCAGATGTTCATGTCGGCCGGCGGCATGCCGGCTTCGGCCAACAATGACGGCATGCACGGCATGGTCAATCCGGTCAGCGTCGGGCTGGTCTACCGCGATTCTGTCGAGGTCAACGAGCAGCGCTTTCCCTTCCAGGTGCAATGCGTGCGCGCGCTTGAGGATTCGTGCGGCGCCGGGCGGCGCCGTGGCGGGCCGGCCTCGGAGGTGATTTTGGGGCCGCGCCATGACGACATGCTGGTGATCAATATCTGCAATGGCCTGGAGAACGTGCCGCAGGGCGTGCTCGGCGGCCTGCCGTCAAAGCCCGGTTTGCAGAAGAAAATCTTGGCCGATGGCAGCGAGGAGATTTACGCCACCGACGCCTATTGCTACCTCGCGCCGGGCGACCGCCTGCATGCCATCGACAATGGCGGCGGCGGCTACGGCGATCCGTTGACGCGCGAACCGGAGCGCGTGCTGAGCGACGTTCAGGAACACTATGTCTCGCGCGGCCAGGCCGAGGCGGTCTATGGCGTTGTCATCACCGGCTCGCCGGCGCGCGACGACCTTGCCGTCGATCAGGCGGCGACGGAGCGGCTGCGGCAAAGCCGCCGTGAACGAAGTGCGTGACGGAAATTGATTTACTCTGACTGGCGCAGCTGTCGCTGAAATGTATCGATGCCGGACGGCGACTGATCGATCAGGTCATGTCTAAGAATCAGTTCTTGTCTGCCGATCAGCTCATTTCTAAAAATCAGCTGCTGCCGATCAAACACGTCTTGCCTGTCCATCACGGTGGCCTGCTCAAGAAGTTGATTAGCCATTTTTGTTCTGCCGAGCGCCGCTGCATCGTCTGACGCGGCAAAATACTGCTGCACGGACAGATCAATTTCACCGCCTTCAAAATAAGCACGGGCGAGCCTCGCGCGAAGCTCCGGTACGGGTAAATCGCGCTGCAAATGCTGTTGCGCCTCCAGGGCATACTCCCACTGAAAGATAGCGCTGCGGGAATTATACGAATTGCCCCATTCCCCGCGATTGGCAAAAATCGTTCCGAGCACGGTGTGGAAGCGGAGAATGTTGCGCCAGTTGTTACCGAGGTTGGTCCGGTAGGCTTTACCTTTCTCCTCGAACAGATAGTGAATGAATTCCTGAAGCGCTTTTTTGGAGTTCGGCCATGTGTCTTGCAGCTCCAAGAGAGCGGCCGCGGAATAGAGGCCGGCATCCATGTTTGTCGGTTGAAGCGACCAGGCCGCCGCGTAGCGCCACAATGCCTGTTTGGTCATTAATTCGATATCTTCGGCGTTTTCGGCGTTTTCGGCGTTCATATAGTCATCGCCCACGGACTTGTAAAAGGACGACAGCACGGCGCGCGCATCTTCCGGGCCTTCGCCCTGTAAGAGCGCGGAGACGAGCTTATCCGCGGCGCCCGGTGCGAACTGAACATCCACGTTGCCGCTGTTATCATCTATTTTAATGCCGTTATAGATGTCGATGATTTCGGCGATGGCGGTGTGGTGAACGGTATATTCCTTTAGGGTCGACAGAGATTCTTCCCACTCATCCTCTTGAAACTGCTGGCGCCCGACCTCGACCGTGGCGAAGTAACGGGCGAGGGAAATGAGTAACCGATTATAGCTCGGCTGCTGCCACCACCACTCATTGTGCAATCCCTGCATCAAAGTCTCGGCGACAAGCTGCGTGCGGCCCTGGCCAATCAGAATATCCAGCCAGTCGGCGGTGGCCTTGAGCGCGTATTGCGGTTGTTTCGAAGCCAGAAGCGCATTCATTCCGGCGCGCACGGCCAGGACAAATCTTGGCTCCGCTTCGACGGCCCATTGATAGCTCTCCACGGCCGGGCGCGTTTTGCCGATATCGTTCAGCGCGCGCGCGCGTGTGAAATAGTAGGCGGCATATAACTCGCGCGGCAGGCCGGCATCTTCACAACACCTATTATCGTTGACCGCCGTCGGTGTTGGCGGGCCGTACTCCGATAGCACCGAGTAGGCGCGCTTCGCCGCGCCCTGTTGCAGGTAGCTGGAGGCAAGCTCAATGCTCACGCGAATCTTCTTGGCGCCTTGCAGTGTGGGCAACAGTTGGCGGTATTTTTCGATCGCTTTGGCGATCTTGATATCGGCTTTTGCCGCCGCCGATAATTCCTGGGCGTGGCCCGTCTGGAAATGGCCGGCGGAAAAGCCGATGAAAAAAGCCAGCAGAAAATAAACGATGTGCCTTTTCATCATCATCGCTACTCGCACTCGAGCTCGTGCGGGCTCGCTCCCGGCGGCACATAAGCGCACCAATAAACCGCCAGCGTGCTCCACGCCAGCATGGCGCTGAGCGTATCTCCGTCCAGCTTGTGCAGCCATTCGCGCCGCGCACCTATGTTGCGCGCGCGCACAACGGCCGCGAGCCCGCTGGTGAGTTCGCCGCTTGGCGTCGTTGAATTTTCGAAAAATGCCAGACCGACAGCGGTTAGTTTGTATTCATTCTGCCGGGTCGCGCTTTCCCCCGTCGAGTTTTCATCGGTCTTTTCGATCGCGATAACGTTGAACAAAGAGTTTTTGAGCGTGCCATATGTTTCCTCGGGCAGTTCGAGGGCGATCTCCATCTCATCCTCGGTTTCGATTGGATCGCCTATCTTGCGCAACCATCGGCTGCTGCCGGTGAGCGGCACATGATACTTCAGCCATTCGATCAGCGCATTCTCGTCCTCATCGAAGATTTCGCTCAACACCGGCAATACACCCGCCACAATCTCCTCCGTGTCGTGCGGAAGTTCGTCGCCGGGTTCTATCCATGCTTTGCGCGACCGAACCTCTCTGCGGTTTTGAGTATCGCTGAGCAGTTGGACATCAAATTTAGACCCGCTCCGACGTATGTGGCCGATTTGCCTGATGCGAAGGACCAAGGCAAAGTCAGCGTCCGGATTGTCGGTCTGGAATGTCCAAAAGGCATAATCCCGATTGCTCAAAATCTCTTGCATGTCAGCAACAATCATTTGGCCAACGGCGTTGAGGTCGTAGCGTAGGGAGTTGCTCTGAAAATGCTCCGATTTAACTTCGAATTTAACATGAACGGTCGCCGGCTCGTCCGACCATGCCGGCGCGGCATAGGCGCCGATAAACATCAGAACAGCAACTATTCTGAAGGCAATTGCCGCCGCCGCATATCTCCACCGGTTAAGAATCATCAGGATGCCGCCTCGCTGATAATGGTATCAACGGCTGGCCCCATTGCAGCGCTTTCCTGGAAAAATGAATTTGGAAAATCGATTGTCGTCGTGGCCAGGGCGCAGGCCTTGAAGCGAGGCGTCAATTGGTAATTTTCTACGCTGATTAGGTATTCGCGACATCCGAACCAGGGTGTCGGTACGATCAATTTCATCTCTGTCCCCGGCAATAACAAAAAATCCTCGATGGGTAGCTGAGAGCCTGCCCCGCTCGCTTCGACGGTATAGATTTTTACCGACCGAATTTTTGTTTCCGCGATCGCCTCCAGCTTCATTGTCCCGCGGGTTTCTGCGATGCCCAACCAAAGCCCGATGCCGAGCGCGAAGATCACCAGCGTATACCAAAGCCGGGAGAGAACTTGTTGGTCGAAGCCCTGCTGCAGCTGCTTCTTTCGCTCGTCGCTTACAATGTGCGACAAAAATGCGATCCAGGCGAACAATCCCCCCAATCCGAGTAAACCGCCGACGACCGGAAATAGGTCGGTGAAAAACAGGACCCAGGCGGACACGGTCACGCCCAGCACCACCGAGGCGAACAGGTTCACGAAGTACAAAACCGTCTTTGTCGAACCCTCTTTCTCGCACAAACTTTGTACCATCCGCAAAAATTCGTTCCGCTGATAATTCTTTTCATTTATATAGTATTACAGGTAGTGTCTATTTACAAATAACAATTATAGCGAGAATAATTTTTCTATATATTTATACTCTAATTATAGGTCTTGAATGGCCCCGCACCTGTTCTCTCCCGGTGATGAGGCCGTGCGGGCGGAGCCGGGGCAGCTGCGCCGTGGGCGCTTCACAGGCGACCGACAAGCGTGCCAAAGGATTAGCACCAAAATAGCCGTCGTCATGCCAGGTCGGAATGCGGAGATTGCGCTGTTTCAGGCGCTTTCATAGAATTGCGGGCAGCATTCGGGGCGGTGTGGCAAGCGTATTCGTTTTGAAAAAAAGATATCATCGATGATTGGAATCATAGTTGCTGCGGGGATGGGCGCACGCATGGGCGCGCGCGGCAAGGCGATGCCGAAATGTCTTTTGCCGATTGCCGGACGATCTCTGCTCGATCGGACGGTCGAGAATATGCAGGCCGTCGGGTGCGAAAAAATTGTCGTCGTCACCGGCCATCTGGCCGAAATGATCGAGCATCCGGATGTTACCACTGTCCATAACGGCGATTATCCCGACAACAATATTCTTTGCTCCCTGATGCACGCCCGCCAATTTCTCGACGGACCGGTCCTCGTCAGCTATTCGGATATTTGGGTTGAGCCGCGGATTCATCGCCAGCTGGCCGATACACCGGGCGATATAGTGCTTGCGGTGGATCGCGACTGGCAGCCCTATTATGAAAATCGCAGCGACCATCCGGTTGGCGAAGCGGAAAATGTCTATGTGCGGAGCGATAATAGCGTGGCGGAAATTGGCAAACATCTGGGCGGCGATGCAGCGGCGGAAATGCGGTGCGGAGAATTCCTCGGACTGTGGCGCATGAGTGCGCGCGGCGCCGCCCTATTCCGCGATAGCTTCGACAAGCTCGATGCCCAACTGAATCCCCGGGCGCCATTTGAACAAGCGCGCGAATGGCGGAAGGCGTACATTACAGATATGATGCAGTTTCTGATTAAGCAGGGGAGCCGCATCGACTGTGCCGTCATTGCGCGCGGCTGGGCCGAGCTTGATACGGTGCAGGATTATGAGCGCCTAGCCGATATCGCCGCGCGTCAATGTCTGGACACAATAATAAGTGTTGGAGAATAAAGTTGAGCGAAGATAAAAATACGCAACATCTCAAGATGCTGGGCCGGCGAATTTGGAGCGAGGCCAATGACCTGAAGCGCACACCGGAAGCCCTGGCCAATGAAACCGGGGTGCCGTTAGAGACCGTGCAGGCGGTTATCGCTGGCGATGCCGATGAGAAAGTGGCGTACCAATTGGTCAAGACAATGGTGAAAGCCTACCCCATATCCCTGACCCAATTATGGGTTGAGCGCGATGACACCGATTCGGGCGTGCATGTCATGCGCGGCGCGAGCAGCCAGAAAACATCGCGCATCTTTGACCGGCGTGACCGCGACGGCGCGCTCACACCGTTTTATGAATACCGCGATACCGCGATGAGCCGCCTCGCCCCCTTCAAGCCGGAATGGATTCAGCCGATCCGCGTTGTCAGCGATGCAGATCCCGACAATCCCGATGTGGCTTACAATCATGGCCATTTGATGCACCAGCTGACATTTTTTATCGGCGAGGTGAATTTCTATTGGAAGCAGCGCGGCAAGACCTATTGCCGGGAAATGAACACCGGCAATTCAAACTATATTACGCCCTATGTTCCTCATAGTTATACGAGCAGAAATCCCGATAAGCTGGGATTGATTATCGCCATTACCTATGGCGACCAGGTGCGCCAATCGCTCGGCGATTTCGGTCATATGGGGTCCGTTGCGGCGGATGAACTGGCCGGTGATTTGCGCGATGCGCTGGGTGCATTCGGCGCCAAGTTGGGGCGCCAGTTGACGGCCGAATCGCTCGGTGCGCGGGAATTGGTCGAGCGCCTCGACGCTGCCGGAATCGGACGTGCGCGCTGCGAGGCGCTCGCCGCCGCCGCCGCGCTGCCGACACCACAGGAACTCGAGGTTTTGGCCGAGGCGCTTAACGTGCGCGCGTCCGATCTTTTAGTGAGCGGGCTTGGCGAACAGGAAGAAGTTGTGGTGCGGACCGAGACGGACAGTCTGGTCCGCGCCTATCCCGACGGCAATAGCCCGACCTGTAACCTCACCGAGTTGGCGCGCTGCCGGCATCAGCCAAATCTAAAAGGTTTTGAGATGACCCTGCTGGGTGGTGCCGCCGAGTTCCGTCATGGTCTGCACGAATATATGTTCAATTATGGCGACACGCCGGTCTCGCTGTCGTGGCAGGGTGGTCACGAAGCCGTCCTCGATCCTGGTGATTCGGCTTATGTGCGGCCGATGGTGGCGCACAGTCTGGCGCGTCTGCCCGATCGGGATGAGGGTCATCTGGCGGTCGTGCGTACGCCGGGCGCGTTGAGCGATGCGGTGATCGACGAATATGCCAGCTATCCCGCCGAGGGCCGCGGCCGGGCGAGCCGGGAAGACCGTACATGGTTCTAAGCCATCCGTTCAGTTGCCCGACGCGTGTGATCGAGGGGCACACCTATCACCAGGCGGTAGCGCAACTTCTCGGCGCACGCCGTTGGGCGCTGATCACCAGCCGTGGCTGGCCGGGGCGCGGTGCGATGGCCGATTTGACACGGCTTGGCTCTGGGCCGGCCGCCATTCTGGACGATATTGAACCCAATCCGCGCGTTTCGTCGATTGTCCAATTGGCGCAAGCGCTGCCCGACATTGATGTGGTCGTGGCGTTCGGTGGCGGCAGTGTGTTGGATGCCGCCAAGGGCGCCATCGCCCTGAAGGCACTGGGCAATGACCAGGTGGCGCTGATGGCGCACTTGCGTGATGGCGTGGCGCTGCCGGCGAATATGGATCCGGTTCCCCTGATCACCATTCCGACGACATCGGGAACGGGCTCGGAAGTGACGCGCTGGGGGACGATCTGGGGCGATGACGAAGTCAAATATTCGATTAACGATGCCAAACTCTACCCGGCCTACGCCGTGTTGGACCCGGCGGTCTGCACCTCAATGCCGGCTGAGCTTACGCTCGGGACGGCGCTCGATGCGCTCAGCCATGCGATGGAAGCGGTGTGGAACAAACACCACAGCGCCCTGACAGATGGCATGGCGGCGCAGGCGATCCGCCTGATCCGGGAAAATTTGGCGGCGGCTCTGGAACATCCGGCGGACGTGGAAATTCGCCGGCGGATGCAAACAGCGGCGCTCAGTGCCGGCCTCGCGATGGCAACGACCCAGACGGCTTTGGCGCACTCGATCAGTTATCCGTTTACCGCGAAACTGGGCCTGCCGCACGGCTTTGCCTGCAGCTTCACCTTGGCGGAAGTCGCACGCTATAATATGGCAGAGGATGGCGCGCGGCTTGGCGCGATCGCCTCGGCACTCGGCTGTTCCCTCGCCGCTGTGCCGCAAACATTGGAGGATTGGTTCACCGAACTTGGCGTTGGCAAGGTGCTCGGGCGCTATGTCACGGCCTCGTTCATCGAAAGCCTGAGCGGCGATTTGATATCCCGTGCCCGCGCGGCCAACAATATCCGCGACATCGATGGCGCCAGGGCGCGTCAATTGGCGCTCGCTGCGTTCGAAAAATTATGCCCGGCGGAGAGCGGCCAGGGCGCGCAAAATTCCGCCATGCTGGCCTCGGCCGAATAGATATTTATCACTCAACCGCCGAAATCGGATATGCCCAACATCAGCCCAGCCAATGACACAATCAAGGCATTAATGGTTCTCCTGCTGGTCGCGGCATGGCCGTTTGCCAATTTCATGTATGTCAATGCCGATGTGGCTTTCGAATTCTGGCATGTGGTGGGATATGGCGCCGGAACATTTGTGTTTTTCCTGGCTGTGTTCTCTGCCGTTAAATTAATATTCCGGCGCAAAACGAGCCTGCATATTTCGCTCATCCTTTGCGCCTTTATCATCGCCCTTTTTAACTTCGATAATATTCTGCTTTTGGGCGAAGAGGCGGGCAACATCAGGCAGCGCTATAGCGGCCTCGTCTGGGTTGTTTTGACCATCCTTCTGATGTGGGCGGCGAGCCGGTTTGCCAACCTGTCGAAGGCCTGGGCCATATCCGTCACGGCCGCCGCTGTGATGTTTGTCGTGCCAACGGTTGGGTATGTGGTTCAGGAGCTCGCTTACGCCTCCCAATCAGCGGCGCCCAGCTCAGAGCCCGGCATATCGAAACCGTTGGCCGGGGTGCCCGAGGTGCGGCCCAACATCTATATTATCGTTCCCGATTCCTATCCGCGCGCCGATGTGTTGCGGAGCGTTTATGGCTTTGATAATTCCAAATTCGAGGCGCAATTGAGAGCGCGCGGATTTAAGGTATCCGACAAAAGCTACGCCAATTACTACACCACATTTCTCTCCATGAGCAGCATGTTCAACATGGAATATCACGATAAGATCATGCGCCCCGAAGGTGCGACGGCAAACATGTTGGAGACCTTGGGCGCGTTTGGATATTCGGAAAAAAAGCATGAAAATGTGACCATTGGGAACAGCAATTTTGTCAATGCGCTAAAGTCCTATGGCTACAAATATGTATTTTCCGGGGTGTTTCATTGTGATGATTCGATGGATTACTGTTTTGCGCGCAGCTGGATTTTTATTCCGCAAAACCTCTCGCTCCTGACGCCGTTCGATGTAATCCGCAGTTTCGCCAAATGGCATTTCAACTGGGATATATCCGTGCCTGCCCTGATGGGAACGCCGCTCTATCTCGAGCTGCCGGAAATAATGGCGTCAAGGCCCGGCATGGAAATTTCGCCATTCTATATGTATGCCCATTTGATGCTGCCGCACGCGCCTTACCGGTTTCATGCCGATTGCAGCGAAATCAAGGAAGAAGTGTTTGTCCGCGACGCCTTTGTGAAAGATGCGATACCCTATTTTACCGGTCAGGTCGAATGTCTAAACAGCCAGGTCATCGCCGCCATCGATGAAATAGAGGCGCAAGACCCGGGCGCTAATATTATCGTTCAAGCGGACACCGGAACGATCGTGCTCGACGCGTTCCACACGCCGATCGCGGAGTGGCGCGATGAACAGTTCGAGGAAGCCTACGCCATATTGAGCGCGGTAAAGCTCAGTGATTCATGCATGGATGATATATACGATTCTTACACGCCGGTTAATCTCACCCGGATCGTGCTAACATGTATCGATGGAGTCGAGCGGCCCCGGCTACCCGACATCAGCTATATGGTAAACGGTACCTGGGAACTTGAAGATGGCCAACCGATCGGCAAAGTCGTGCATCGCGATGGACCCTAAGAGATGAAATTATATTTGTTCGCCACGCTTTTGTTGGCTCTCGCGCTTTCGCCCGCGACCGCCTATGCCTATATCGATCCCGGCAGTGCATCGCTATTTGCCACCCTGTTGATTGGCGCCCTGGCTGGCGCCGCCATGGCTGTTCGGACCTACTGGAGTAGATTGCGGTCTTTTTTTGGTCGGGGCCAAAACAAGATGCAACAAGGCGAAGAAGATTCTGAGCAAGACTGAGCCACCGCCTTTGCTGATGCCCTTTCCGCCGTCCTTGCCGCCGTCCTTGTCGCTGCCCTTTCCGCCGCCAGCGCCCCGAAAAATGTGGGGATGATTTGTTTCAGGGTCTAGGGCATTGGCGTGATATGCGGCGCTTTCAGGAGCTCGCGCGAAAGCGCCGCCACATAATGTTTTATTCCGAAGGCGGCGCTTCATGGGTGCATCTTGGGCCGCTCATACGCCAGCTCGTGGCCGAGCATGATTTCCCGCTTTGCTATCTCAGCTCAGAGCCGGATGACCCAGGGCTCGATTATGTCGGGCGCCACGGCGCATCGTTTGTTATCGGCAAGGGCGCGGTGCGCAATGTTTTGTTCAAATCCTTCCCGGCCGGGCTCCTGGTCATGACCATGCCGGATATCGAGACGTTCCACATCAAGCGCTCGGTCAACGCCGTACACTATGTTTATGTGCATCACTCGCTCATCAGCACCCACATGGTTTACTTGCCGCAAGCCTTCGATAATTTTGAAACGATCTTTTGCGTTGGCCCGCATCATGTCGACGAGATCCGTGCGCGCGAGCAACAATATGGTCTGCCGGCAAAACAACTTTTCGAGCATGGCTATGGCCGTCTTGACAGTATTCTCGCGCGCGCTTCGGCGCCGAATCAGGCTGAAGATCAAACCCATGATCGTCCGCTTCGCGTTCTGCTGGCGCCATCCTGGGGCCCGCACGGCCTGCTCGAAACCCAGGGCGTGGTGCTCGCCGGTATTTTATTGCGCGCCGGCTTACACCTCACGGTCCGCCCCCACCCACAAACAGGATTTCTCTCACCTCGCGTGATCTCCGAGTTGCGCGGCCTTTATGGGGAGCACGCTGCATTTGAGCTTGAGCAGGATATTACTTCTGAGGATTCGTTGTTTGCCAGCGACATCATGATCAGCGATTGGTCGGGTGCGGCGATGGAATTTGCCTTTGGCCTGGAGCGGCCGGTGCTGTTCATCAATGTGCCGCGCAAAATGAGAAACCCCGATTATCAGGCCCTCGGCATCGAGCCGCTTGAGGCGCGGGTGCGCCACGAGATTGGCGATGTTCTGAGCGTAGACAAGCTCGAAGAAGCGCCAGAGCGGATCAGAAAGCTCACTGAAAACCGCCAGGAAATGCGTGCGCGCATCCGCGCCTCATGCCGCCACTGGGTGTATAATCTCGGCCAAAGCGGCGCGCGCGGCGCGGCGGAGCTGGCTTCGATCGCGCGCAATATTGCCCATTTAACTTAATAGAGACGAGGGAAAAGCATATGAAAGCGTCGAAGCTCTTTTTGAAGATTGTGGTCTCTGATGCTTCCGATTCGACCCACTTCGAGATTCAAGAAAGATCTCAAAAAAGCACTCAAGCAAGGTCGCGATATCAAGAAACTGGATGTCGTTCTTAAGACGTTGTCCATACCGCGACCTTTGCCGGCTGAATTCAAAGATCATAAACTGAAAGGAAAGTGGTCTGATTTTCGGGAGTGTCACATCGAACCGGATTGGCTGTTCGTTTACACAATTACCGATTTTGAATTGAGACCCACCCGCTTAGGTTCCCACGCTGAATTATTTGACTAACGGGGGCTTTTGGGCCTGCTTGAAAAAAATGCTCACTGAAAATCCTGAGTCTTTTTTAAAAGAAGCAGCAATCCCGGAATGGCGATGAGGGTGCAGGCAATGAAAAATGGTTCCCATCCCATGTTTTTGGCCAGAAAACCCGTAGGGGCGGAGGCCAGGACTCTGGGGATGCCCATGAGGCTGCTTAGCAGGGCATATTGGGTGGCGGTGAATTTCTTATTGGTGATG
>JABIXB010000281.1 GCA_018666805.1 Rhodospirillaceae bacterium
AGACAATGAGTGTCCATGATTTCTGGACTCCCTTTGCGCTTGAACCTTTTATCAACGCACTCATTATTGGCCTGAGTATTGCCAGTATTTGGCTGGTTGCTGCGCTCGGCCTGACCATCATTTACGGCACCATGGGCGTCATCAATATGGCGCACGGCGAATTCATCATGCTGGGCGCCTATTCGGCCTGGGTGATGCAATATTTCATCGGCATTCCATGGTTGCTCACTCTGCCGCTCTCTTTCCTTATTGTCGCCTTTATCGGCTGGCTGGTGGAACGTGGGCTCATACGACATTTATACGATCGACCATTGGACACCCTGCTCGCTACGTGGGGCGTGTCGCTTGTGCTTATCCAAAGCGTCCGCTTGATCTTCGGCGGTGAGCCGCAATATATCGACGCGCCGAGCTGGCTCAAGACGGTAATGGTCATCGATTTCATCCATATTCCGTGGATGCGGATTTTCATTTTCTTCCTGGCGCTTGGCTTGGTTGGAATGACATTCGCCATCCTGTTTAAAACCAATATGGGAATCCAGATTCGCGCGGTGATGCAGAACAAGGAGATGGCAGCGTCGTTCGGCATTAATTCCAAACGCGTCTACGGCCTCACCTTTGCATACGGTGCGGGACTGGCAGGGATTTCGGGCGCCATGTTTACAGGGTTGAAAACCATTTTCCCCGACATGGGACTGGGCTATGTCGTCGAGGCGTTCCTGGTCGTTGTCACCGGCGGCGGAGACGTCTTTGGCAGCCTCGCCACAGCCGGGATTATGGGCGAGATGTTCTCGGTTTTCTCCTACTTCACCAACGACACGTTCGGCCGTTTCGTTCTGTTCGTGCTGATTGTTATATTCCTACGCTTCCGGCCGCAGGGTATCTTCACGCCCAGCATGGCGCGGCGCTAGCATAGATATTCGGTAGGGAGAACTTCGAGCGTGCAACGGGCAAACCTTTATCACGATAAGCGGGCTCAATGGGGAGCCTACCTCGTATTTTTCGGGATTTTGGCGGTCATACCGTTGTTCATGGATGATCCATTCACCATGAACCAATATGCGCGCTACGGTGTATTCGGTATTTTGGCGCTTTCGGTTAGCCTGGTGTGGGGCTATGGCGGAATTTTAAGTCTTGGACAGGGCATTGCTTTTGGCATGGCCGCTTATGGCATGGGCGCCACCATGCAGATGCAGTACCAGGACCCGGTCAACGACCCCATACCAAGCTTCATGCTGACCAACGAGTTAGAGACGCTGCCGGTAGTATGGGAGCCGTTTTGGCATACCCATTACGGGCTTCTTTTAGCCATCGGCATTCCGGTCTTGTTTTTTATCATTTTCGGTATCCTCATGTTCCAGGCGCGTCTTGCCGGTGCGTTTGTGGCGATCATGACGCTCGCTATGTTGGGCGCCTGGTACAGTATGGCTTATGACATGCAGCCCTACACGGCCGGCTTCAACGGCATCTCGCCGCCTTCAGCCTTTGTCGCATTCGGCGTTGAGGTCGATCCCTACAGCAACTTAATCTATTGGGTATCCCTCGGCGTGTTGTGCGGGCTTACTTTGGCTATCAAGGCGTTGTTGCAGACAAAGTTTGGCACCATCATTCAGGCCATACGTGACGATCCTGAGCGTGCCCGCTTCCTCGGCTATAATGTCGCCTATTATCAGACCGTCCTGTTCGCTTTAGGAGGCTTGGTTGCGGCGCTTGCCGGCATTGTTTGGGTGATGATTTCGCAATATGTATCGCCCACTGAACTCGATATCTTTTTCAGCATCACGATTGTCATCTGGGCGGCTGTCGGCGGGCGCATGTCGCTCTTCGGGGCGGTTTTCGGCGCGATATTTATCCAAGCTGCCGAAAGCTACGTTGGTGACGAATTTCAGGCCACATGGTTTATTATTCTTGGCGTCGTCTTCATTGTTGTGGTGCGCTTCCTGCCCAAGGGTTTTGCTGGTCTGTTCGAGACTGCGGTCGGCATCATTCCCTTTTGGACGAAAGGGTCGTCGCGGACGAGCACAAATGCGCCGTCCGCCGGCGAGTAGGAGGGCAACGTGTCGGTAATTCTGGAATTGAAGGATGTGACCAAGGCCTATGATGCGTTCAAGGTGGTGGATGGCTTCAACTTCAAAGTTAACCAGGGCGAGCTGCGCTGCTTGCTGGGGCCGAACGGCGCCGGGAAAACCACGACCATCGATTTGATCACCGGTCGTCAAAAATCCACTTCCGGAACGATTATTTTCGACGGGCGCGCGATAACCAGCTTGCGCGAAGACAAGATTGCAAAAAGAGGCGTCGGGCGAAAATTTCAGGTTCCGGCGGTGTTTAAGGAACTCACCGTCCGCGATAATCTCCGCGTGGCGCTCAACAAGAATACCGATCCATTTGCCAACATGTTCCGCTTTGGCCGCAAGGAAGGGCGCGAGCGCCTGCAAGAGGTTGTTGAACTTGCCGGGCTGCAGGACCGTCTTGATGAATTGGGCGGCAACCTGTCGCACGGCGAAACCCAGTGGCTTGAGATTGGCATGGTGTTGACGCAAGACCCCAAGCTCTTGCTCATGGATGAGCCGACGGCTGGAATGACCGAACAGGAAACGCAAAAAACATCGGAAATTTTCAACCGGTTAAAGGGTAAGCACACACTGGTGGTGGTTGAGCACGATATGGCGTTCGTGCGCGAAATCGCCGATGTCATCACGCTCATGCATTTGGGCAAAACCCTGGCCGAAGGGCCGATGGAAGAAGTCGAAAACGATCCCAAAGTCAAAGAGGTTTACCTCGGATCGGAAGGTATTACCGATGCTGCTTGAGCTCGAAGGCGTCACCTCATTTTACGGCAAAACGCCGATTCTGCAGAGCCTCGATCTCGGGGTCGCCGAAGGCCGTTGTCTCGCCGTGTTAGGGCGTAACGGCGTTGGCAAAACGACCCTCGTGCGCACCATTATGGGCCTGACAACGCGGATGACCGGCAAGATTTCGATCGCCGGCGAAGATGCGACACATAAAGAGACGTATGAGCGCTCTTCGGCTGGTATCGGATATATTCCGCAAGGACGCGGTATCTTGCCGAAATTTTCGGTACGCGAAAATATCCTGCTCGGCACGTTTGCGCGGCACGACAAAAAGCGCGTTATTCCGGATATGTGCCTCGAGCTTTTTCCCTATCTGGCGGAAAACCTGGATAAGCGCGCTGGCCAACTTTCCGGTGGCCAGCAGCAACAGCTATCCATTGCCCGCGCGCTGGCGACGGATCCAAAGATCCTGCTTTTGGACGAGCCGACGGAAGGTATTCAACCGAATATCGTTCAGGAAATTGAGGCAACGATCAAACGCTTGAATCAGGAAGTTGGTTTAACCCTGATTTTAACCGAGCAGCATATTAAGATCGCCAGAGATTTGGCCCATGAATTCGTCATCATGGACCGTGGACGGATTGAGGCACGAGGTGATATCGGCGAATTGACCGATGAACTCGTGCATGAACATTTGACGATTTAGTGGCACTCGCATATTCAAGAAATTGTATGCTGGGCCAACAACAAAGAAATGGGAGGCTTGAATGATTCGCATAGCTCCAAAAGGAAGCCCCGAAAGAGCGCGCATGATCAAGGAACACAAGGCGTGCATTGAATCCATGAAGGGCGTGCCGGGATGCACGATCCTGCGCTGCAAGACTCAGGGTGACACCACCGATGTGAGTGGCGGCATTCACGAGGATTTTCAATTGAACCGCACTTTGTTGCGCATGCGCGCGCAGCCGGCGACCAACAAGCTGGTGGTTATTTGCACCGAGGTTGAAAAGCAATGGCGCATCGGCCGCCTCTCTGGAATTCGCGGCGTGCCGCCCGTGTTCGTTGGCCGCAAGGTCTACGATAATGAGCAGGATCCGCAGCATGATATTTTCCTGATGCGGCTTGACGAATTCCCGGAAAATGATGGCTATCCGGAGCATTTCCGCCAGGGCTGGAAGCGCCGTGATGATATGTGGGCGACCACATAAATTCGACACCAAGTCACTTAAAGAGTTGAAGGCGCAGGAAGCTCCAGCGCGCCACGAAAGGGAGTAAGTTAGATGTCATGGATGAGGTTGACGGGATACGCCGATAAATTTGGCGTCCATCCAGGGGATAAGATCCGATTTTATGTAAACTGCGACGGGCCGAAGCAATACGATGCCAAGCTCGTGAAAATGATTCACGGCGATACCAATCCGCGCGGGCCGGGGCTTATCGAAAAGCCGATCAGGGCCTCGATCAATGGTAAATATAAAGGCCGCAAGCAGGTTATCCATAGCGGCTCTTACGGGATTGTCGAGGATGCGCAGCAGTTTCACGTCAAAAGCTTCACCCTGCAGTGCTGGGTATGGCCGACGGCGCCGAAGACCCATCCGAAATATTGGAAGCACGGCGCCCAGGGTCTGGTGACCAAGTGGCACAACAACAAAGGCTATGGCCTCTTCATCAATGAGGATGGTTGCGCCGAGATGCGGGTCAACGGCAAAAAGATCGCCACCAGCGCGCCATTGCGCGATCATGCTTGGCATTTTCTTGCTGCCACATACGATGCCAAGACCGGCAAGGCGACGCTCTATCACGAGCCGCAAATCGTCTACGCCCTGGATCCGGAAGTGCGGCCGGCAACGGCCAAGGTTGCGCCGCCGCGCCATGATTCGAGCCCTGTCGTGATTGCCGGCTATACCGGTTCTCACAGCAAGGCGGCGACGGCAGCCTCTTCGGTTCCGGCAGGAATTATCATTTCGGGAATGTATAACGGCAAGATCGATAGCCCGCGCATCTGTAACCGGGCGCTCAACCGGGCCGAAATCGAGACCATGAAATTGGGTGCGCAGCGCGGCTTAACCGAGCGGCGCAATGCCGGTCCGACCGGCGCGCTCTCGAAAACAATTGTTGCCGCGTGGGATTTCTCCGACGGCATCAGCACCAGAGAAGGCCGCGACCACGGACCTTATGGTTTTAATGCCGAGATCGTCGGTTGCCCGACACGCGCCATGACCGGCCACAATTTCTCAGGCCACAATTTCGACTGGAAACATGCGCAAAGTGAGTATGGCGCCATCCATTTCCACGATGACGATGTCGACGACGCCCGCTGGGACGTCGATTTCGAGTGGGAGGTGCCGAAGGGTTTTGAGAGCGATTCCTACTGCATCAAGCTCACCACCAAGGAAGGCGATGAAGATTATATTCCATTCTTCGTCGTGCCCCATGTCGGTGAGGAGCAGGCCAAGATCGCGGTGATGATCCCGACGATCAGTTATATGGCCTACGCCAATGAGCATCTCGCCAACAATGCGGGCGGTGCGGAGCTACTGGTCTACCGCGTGCCGATCATGCAGCAGCAGAACATGTTCCTCTCCGAGCACCGCGAATATGGCGGCTCGATCTATGACACGCATACCGATGGTAGCGGCCTCTGCCTGTCGTCGCGCTTGCGCCCGATACTCAGTGTCAGGCCGAAATATGATCACTTCCTGATGCAGGCGCCGTGGCAATATCCGGCCGATCTGCACTTGATTTATTGGCTCAACAAGCTCGGCTACAAATACGACATCATCACCGATGAAGATGTCAATTATGATGGCCTGGCGCGGCTCGAGAATTACAACGTCGTCATCACCGGCTCGCATCCAGAGCATAATACCGGGCCGCAACTCGATGCGCTGCACGATTACACCGAGCAGGGCGGGCGCCTCATGTATATGGGTGCGGACGGCTTCTATTGGGTGCACTCCTACCATCCGGCATACGAGGATCTCGGCCGCGGCGTTATCACCGAGATGCGCCGTTGCGAATCCGGCATTCGTACCTGGCGCGCCGATCCGGGCGAGTATTATCACCAAACTACCGGTGAGCTTGGCGGTATGTGGCGCTACCGTGGGCGTTATCTGCACTCGGTCGCGGGTACCGGCATGTCGTCCGAGGGCTTCGATATCTCGAGCTATTACTCGCGTACCGAAGAGAGTAACGATCCGCGTCTCGCCTGGGCCTTCAAGGGCATCAAGCAGAATGAGAAGATCGGTAATTTCGGCCTGGTCGGCGGCGGCGCTGCCGGCACCGAGCTCGATATTGTCGACACCATGCTCGGCTCTCCGCCGCACACGCTTATCGGCGCAACTTCGGCCGGCCGTCACACCGAGGCCTATTTGCTGGTGATGGAGGATTACGGTTTCAGTCAACAGGGCATTGACGGTACACAGCATCCGCGCGTGCGCTCCGATATCGCCTTTCACGAAACGCCCAATGGCGGCGGTTGCTTCGCCTTCAGCTCGATTGCCTTCTGCGGCTCGCTGCCGTGGAACAATGCCGATCCGAAGAAGAACAACATTTCGCGCTTGGTCAAAAACGTTGTTGACCGCTTCGCCAAAGACGGCCCGTTACCGGAGGCGCCGAAGAGCGCATTCAAGCATCGCGGCCGTGCGGATTACGATCCACCGATGAACAAGAAGCGGAAATAACTCCGCTTCTCGGGAGCCATTTTCCCCGCGCCTTCGTAAATACGAGGGTGCGGGGATGCTTTTCTTGAGGCAGGCTAGCGTGCCATGAATATGCATCCCGAATTAGGTTATTTCGACGAGGGTCTCGACCTCACCCAGCCGGAGCTTTACGCCGCGGCAAGCAAGCCGTTCGGCCGGGCGCGGGTTTTACCGCCGGCGGCCTTCCGCTCAAAAATATTTGCCGACCTTGAAGATGAAAAAGTATGGACCCGCACCTGGGTCTGTGTCGGCTTGCAGCAACAGATTCCCAACCCCGGCGATCTCCTGCCCTTTACCGTCGGCACGCACGGCATCCATGTCGAGCGCGGCCGGGATGGTGGCCTGATCGGGCGCTTTAACAAGGCCCAGCATGGCGGCTGCCGGGCGATCCCGGCGCAATGCCAGACCGGCGCCAAAACCAGATGCTCGTTCACCTCCTGCGGCTACAGCCGTGACCGCGAGGCGATCGACAGCTCTGAGGCTGGTGAGGGTTCGCAATTGGGCGGGCAATATCTCGGCGATCGGCCGGAGCGCTTGCTGCCGGTCAAGGTCGATAGCTGGGGGCCGTTTGTTTTCGTCAATCTCGACAACCAATCTGAGCCGCTCGGCACTGAGCTCAAGGGCATGGCGAAACAGGCGGGGAAGCTGTTTGATGGCGATCTCCCGCTGGCCGCCCAGGAGCGGCGCGAGCATCGCTGCAATTGGAAGCTCACCGGCCGCGCCTTCCTGGAGAATATCGCGCTGCCCTTCGCCGATATGAAAGCAACCAAGACAAATAGATCTGGCGCTGCTGGCACGCCTTGTTATGCCTCTCGCTCTATCGCGCTATCTCCTGGCAATGAAGCGCACCTCTATTGGCTCTTTCCCAATCTGCTGCTGGTGCTGATGCCGGAGTATGTCGTTGCTGTCATTCTCCAGCCGACAGCGACGGCAATGACCCTGGAGCGGATTAATATTTTGGCCGATGCCGCCGCGGGTGATGCCGAAGAGCTGGCCGAGACATGGGCGGATATTCTCGATGCCAGCGCGGCGCACGGCAAGGCGCGCCAACAGGAATTTAAGGATGCGGCAAAACGCCTGCCCGTGGAGGACAGCGCTTCAGGCTATGAATTCCAAAAATTCCTGGTGGCATGTATTTTAAAGGAGCATGAATATTTTTGGTCCGCGCCCCTGTTTGCTCAGCCGGGGCGCTGAGTAACCCGGAAATGGTCTATAGCGTTCAACAGATCAAGTATGAGATTCTCGCCTACATCAAGGAATTCGGCGGCGATTTCTCGGAATATTATGTCGGTCTCACCGATGATCCGCAGAAGGCGCTCTTTTCCACGCACAAGCTCGACCGTAAGAAAGATCCCTGGCTTTACAAGCAGGCGCTTACCCACCAGGCGGCGCGCACCGCGCACGAATATTTTCTCAACCTTCTCAAATCCGATGGCGCCCCGGCGTCCGATAACAGCGAAGATACGGATTGCGTTTATGTCTACAAAAAAAGCAAAAGAACCACGCCCTAAGAACAAGAAAAAGAAGGCGCCATCGGCAAAGGCGCTGCTCGAGTCCGGGCGGGTTGCCTATATGGCGGGGGAGTTCAACAAGGCGCGCGATATCTGGCTGCCGCTGGCCGAAGCCGGCAATGCCGACGCGCAGGCTTGGATCGGCTCGCTCCATGCCAATGGCGATGGCGTCGACGTTGACGATGCGGCCGCCTTCGCCTGGTATTTGAAATCGGCCGAGGGCGGCAATACTCAGGCGCAAAGCAATATCGGCGCCATGTACGCCATGGGCAATGGCGTCGAAAAAAATGCCGAGGAAGCGGTGCGCTGGTTTGAGCGCGCGGCGGAGGCGGGCGATGCGCACGGCCAGTTTAACCTCGCGGTGCTGCTGTCGGAAGGCAACGGCATTGCCAAGGATCTCGCCAAGGCGGCCGAATGGTACCGCGCCGCGGCCGAGGGCGGGCACTACCCCTCCCAGGCGCGGCTCGGCCATATGTATTCGACCGGTCACGGCGTCGAAAAAAACCGCGTGCAGGCTTTTCTCTGGCTTTCCCTCGCGGCGCAACACGGCATCGGCACGGCATTGAACGCGCTCGAAGCGATTAGCAATCAAATGTCGAGCGAGGAAAAGGCCGAGGCGCTTAACCTGTTCGATGCGTGGCGCGGCAGGACGGCGGCGAACGCCGGTCCGAGCCGCATCGAGCCGCTGCCCGGATAGGCTGACAACACTATGGGCCTATAACTTAAGACCCAAATTGGTATTGTTTTGTAATTGGGTCTATCTGGTATGCGCTCGGCCATGCGCTACTACATCTTCTGATTTTGACTATAGCACGCCTTTTTCCGTGTCAAAGAATTTGGCGTGTTCCGGCTTTTTATGAACAGGCAATGCTGTCGATCAGCCCGGTTTTGTCGTGCACCAATATGCGCAGTGAGAAATGGGCGACCAGGGCGCTTACCTTGTCGTCGAGCGGGCAGGCATTGGCGGCATGGATATCGCCGGGCGGGGCGGGGCGGCCGTGCCGGCTGTCGCCGATGCGCGGTGCGAAATAGAGCGTCACTTCGAGCCGCTCGGGCGTTGCGATCTCAGTCTCGCCGACATTCCAGCCGAGCGGCAAATTGTGCGAACGGTAATAGCTCTTGAGGATCGCCTGTGCCTTTTCGACCGGCACCGCCGCATTCTGGCTATTGGCGGTGTTCTCCACATTGCTCTCCGCCCCATCGCGCTTGAGCTCCTTGCTGGTCTCATAGACCACAATGATAATAATCAGCGCGCTCACAGCGAGGCCCCAAATGACAAGCTTGCGCTTGCCTCTTGCTTTCCCTTTGCTCACAGGGAAACTAACTCGAAACAAATCTGGCGATTAACAAGGAAATAAGGCAATGGCTGTTCCACAAAGCGTAAAAGAAGAGTTGGAGAAGCGTGGCGAGCTCATTTTAGCGCTGGAAATGCTCACGGTCGATCAGGCATGCCGCCTGCTCGCCCTTGAGGCGGTCGTCGCCAATATCCCGGCGGCCAAGAAGGCGAAAACCACCGATGTCAAAGCGTACATCGCCGCGCAATCGAAGCGCTACCGCAAGCATTTCGAGGGCCAAAGCCTTTCCGGTTTCACCGAGCGCGCCGAGCGCATCGCCGGCGAGCTGATTGCACCGGCCAAGGCTACGACGAAGGCTGCGGCCAAAAAGCCGGCCAAGGCCAAAAAGGCAGCGGTAAAAAAGACCCCCGGTAAATCGGTGAAAAAGCCTAAAAAGCCTAAGAAACCCTAGAGGAGTGGTGCCGGCTGCAGGAGTCGAACCCGCGACCTCGTGATTACAAATCACGCGCTCTACCAACTGAGCTAAGCCGGCACTGGCGAGAAGATAGTCATCCCTTGGCGAGGCGGCAAGGGGGGTAGTGAGCACACGGTTCAGCCTTTGCGGAAGGAAATTGCCGACTGAACGGGCAATCCTCAGCCAAAGGTTACGAGCAGGTTGGAACCCCGTGCGCCGGTGCGTTTATCGTCGATTATCCCAGGGCCGAAATTTTGCCGGCTCCGGGTGGGCTGGCGGCGCGCGCGCGGAACTGTTGCATCAGCTGGTGGGCCTGAACGTATGTCCAGAGCAGGCGCAGATGGCCGAAACTTCCGTTGGCGTAGCAGGTTTCGATATGGCCGCGTATGGCGCGACCATCCCACATCGAAGATTCCAGGAAGCTTTGGCTGGCCGCCGCGTCGAGGATGTAAGGGCGGAGCGCCTCTTTAAGCCAGGCATAGAGGGGCAGGGGAAAGCCGACCTTGCTTGGCCGGGTGCGGGCTGATTCCGGCATATAGCCCTTCATCGCGGCGCGGATCGGAAATTTTGTCAGGCCGTTTCTGACCTTTGCTTCGGCCGGCAGGGAAAAGCCGTAGCAGATGATGCGCCAATCGAGAAATGGCGCCCGTGTTTCGACGCCGCTTGCCATTGCGGCGGTTTCGAAATCGTGCAGGATCCACGGCGTGCGCGTGCAGTGGAATTGCAGATATAGCATGCGGGTCAGCGCATCAAGTTCAGCCAGATCGGCGGCGTCCTGCCGCCAAATCGGGTAGTCGTAAGCGTGCGGCGTCGGCCCGATCAACTCGCTGCCGGGATAATACCCGACCTTCAACTCGACCGGCTCGTTCGGCAGTTGTTGCAAGAGGTCGAAGAGGTCTCCTTTTGGCTTTTCATTATCGTTGCGCACGCCGATGCGTTGCATGGCGTCGAGAAATCCGTGCATCCGCTGCACGGAATCAAGCAATGCGATCTTGGGATTGTCGCGGAAGCCCGCGAATGACTCGTCAGCGCCGTGGCCTTCCATGGAAACCAGGACATTATTCTTCCTGAGACCCTGATAGAGCATCCACTGGCCAACAGGCACGGGGGCAACCTGCTCAAAGTGAAATATCAAATCGTCC
>JABIXB010000282.1 GCA_018666805.1 Rhodospirillaceae bacterium
GCGCTATGAGCCGCCGTCGGACAGGCCGGATTACGGCCCCGGCGTCTGCATCGAGCCGCCGCTCGATTTGCGCCGCGATGCAGTGCCGGAAGACGGTTAGGCGGCCTCTCTAGGCGTCCGACGCTTTCGCCGCCGCATCCATCATATCGTGCACCATGTTGGGCTTGGGCACGCTCGGCTTGGGGTAGGCCTTGCGGCTGTGGGTGAGACCAAGGCCGAGGAACATCTCCGCCATTTTATAAGTGAGCGGACCCGGATTGATCACCGGTACCGGTAGATTCTCCGCCATATGGCCGTGCGCCTGATGCATGGTGGTCGAGCCCAGGAGAATCACTTCGGCGCCGTCCTCCTCGATGCATTGCATGGCGCAATTGACCAGCTTGGGAAACACCACCTCTTCCTTGCCGCCGAGCAGATTGGCGACATCGGGCATGACGTTGATCGAACGCACCGAGGCGAGGCGGTCGTTCATGCCATATTCCTGCGCGGTTTTCTTATAGAGCGGAATCCAGCCATCCCATTGGGTTACGACCGAGAAGCGGTTGCCCATCATCAGCGCCATAAGATATGAGGCGCGGCCCGGGCCAATCACCGGGATATCGAGCACCGAGCGCATGGCGTTCATGCCGGAATCGCTCATCGTGTCGATGCAAACCGCATCATAGCCGTCATCCTGGGCGCTCATCGCCGCCTCGAACAGCGCGACATCGCCCAACAGATAGTCGTGATAGCAGTCGAGAATGGCGGGGCCGGCCTTAACGCCGCGAAAGTCGAATTCGATATCCGGGCCGAACGTGACCGAATCGAGTTGTATGCGGCGATTTTCGATCCCATCGTCATCGAAGGCGAAGGGTACGATTACCAGAACTTTGGCCATGACGGTCTCCCTGAATGATGTAATTGCAGACTTATAATTTGTCCGGACATGATGACCGATTTCGCCCCGGCAGGGAAGCGCAAGGCCCAAAATACGGCAAATAGCCACCAATTGAGCTAATGCGGGCAGCGCGTTCTTGACGGCGCCAGACGTGCGACACAAACTGCGCCCGCGGCGGCGGAATTCTCCCGCCAAATGGGACAAATGGAACAGATTTATGAAATTGATTGGCGTTGATGTCGGCGGCACCTTTACCGACTTGATCATTACCGATAGCGACACCCAAGAGACCGATATTCATAAGGTTCCAACCACACCGGAAGATCCCAGCATCGGCGCCACCGAAGGTATCGCTGAACTCTGCGCCAGGAGCGGCATCGAACCCGGCGCCATCGATCATGTCTTTCACGGCACGACCATCGCGACCAATGCGGTGCTCGAGCATGACGGCGCGCGTACCGGCATGATCACCAGCGAGGGCTACCGCGACATCCTTCATATCGGCCGCCATCAACGGCCCGAGAATTACTCGATCATGCAGGATATTCCCTGGCAGTCGCGCCCACTGGTGCGCCGGCGCTACCGCAAGACGGTGCCGGAGCGCCTGGTGCCGCCCTCGGGAGACGTGCTGGTGGCGCTTGATGAAGACGCGGTGCGCCAGGCGGCGCGCGAGTTCAAGGCCGAGGGCGTCGAAGCCATCGCCATCTGTTTCCTGTTTTCCTATCTCGAGCCCAAGCATGAACAGCGCGCGCGAGAGATCGTGCTCGAGGAATATCCCGAAGCTTTTGTCGCCACCTCGGCCCGGGTGGCGCCGCAGTTCCGCGAGTTTGAGCGCTTCACCACCGCCGCGATGAACGCCTTTATCGGCCCCAAGGTGCGCAATTATGTGCAGCGCTTCGGCGGTCGCCTGGGTGACGCGGGCTTAAGCGCCGATCTGCACATCATGGGCTCGAACGGTGGTGTCGCCACGGCGCAAACGGTGGCCGAGCTGCCGGTGGTGACGCTGCTCTCCGGCCCGGCGGCCGGCGTTCTCGGCGGCGCCTGGACGGCGGCGCTCTCCGGACGCAGCCGCTTGATTACCTTTGACGTCGGCGGCACCAGCGCCGATATCGGCATCGTTATCGACGGCCAATATTCCGAAGCGACGGCGCGCGATACCTGGATCGGCGGCTATCCGATCCTCGTCGCCATGATCGATATCGGCACCATCGGCGCCGGCGGCGGCTCGATTGCCCATGTCGATGCCGGCGGCGGCTTCAAGGTCGGGCCGCAAAGCGCCGGCGCGCGGCCGGGCCCGGCCTGCTACGGGTTTGATGGCAAAGAGCCGACCGTAACCGACGCCAACCTCGCGCTCGGCCGCTTGGACGCGGAAAATTTCCTCGGCGGCAGCATGTCGCTCGATACGGACGCTGCCGAAAAAGTGATCGACGGTCTTGCCGAGAAGCTCGGCATCGAACGCTTCGAGGCCGCCGAAGGCGTGCTCACCATCATGAACAGCAACATGGCCAACGCCATCCGCGCCAAGACGGTGCAAAAAGGCATCGACCCGCGCGGCTTTTCGCTCGTTGCCTTCGGCGGCGCCGGGCCGCTGCACGGTGCCGAAGTGGCCGACATGCTGGGTATTCCCGAAGTCGTCGTGCCGCCCCATCCGGGCATCACATCGGCTGCCGGCCTCTTAACCACCGACCTCAAATACGACCAGATCAAGACCGAATTCCAGGTCAAGGGCACGGTCGACCTCGACAAGCTCAACCGCGATTTTCAATCGCTCAGCAAAGAGCTGCTCGATCAATTCGCCTCTGATGGATTAACCGAGGCGGAAGTCGAACAGCTCCGTTTCGGCGATCTGCGATATGTCGGCCAGGGCTATGAGCTGCGCGTCGCAATTCCGGCGGGAAGCCTCGACGATGCCGCGCTCGAGCAGGTCTGGCAGGCGTTCCACGAGATACATGAGCAGGAATATGGCCATTTCTTTAGTGACAGCCCGATTGAGATCGTCAATATCCGCCTCACCGGCGTCGGCGCGATGCCGAAGATCGCCAATCCGCCCGCACCCACAGGTGAATCGCTCGATGCCGCGCAGGCCAAGACGGCGACCTCGGTGTTCCGCGTCGATGGTGCCCTGCAACGGCTCGAAACGAATTTCTATATCCGTGCTAAACTGCCGCCGGATACGCCGTTCGACGGCCCGGCGGTGATCCTGCAAAAAGACACCACCACCGTTGTGCCGCCTGGCTGGTCCGCCACGTTGGACAAGGGCGCCAATTTGATTTTGACGAAAGGCTGAATGATATGTCTGGCAATGGAAGCGCAAATCGCTCAAATACGCGCGCCATCGACCCGGTGACCGCCAACGTCATCCAAGGGGCGTTGGAGAATATCGCGGTCGAGATGGGCTACAAGCTGATGCGCATGTCCTATTCGAGCATCATCCGTGAATCGGAGGATTTCGGCGCCGCGATCATCGACACGCAAGGCCGGCAATTGTGCGAATCAAAACAAAGCACACCGCTGCAAAGCGGGCCGATCCCGGGCTATGTCAAAGGCATGCATCAATTGTTCGAGGAGCGCGGCGATGTGCTGCGCCCGGGCGATGTGATCATCCACAACTCAGCCTATCACGGCGCCAGCCACGGCCCCGACGTCGCCTTCATCGTGCCGGTTTTTACCGACAAGGATAAGCTGGTCGGCTATTCGGTGACGACCGCGCATCACCTCGATATCGGCGCGCTCAGCCCCGGTAGCTGCGGCATCGTCGATGCCATGGACGCCTATGCCGAAGGGCTGCAATTCAAGGCGCTCAAAGCCTATGACCAGGGCGTCAAGAATGAGGCGCTGTGGTGCATATTGCGCGATAATATCCGCGCCTCCGACCTGGTGGTCGGCGATATGGAAGCCCAGGTTGCGGCATCGCGTATCGGCGCCGATAGATTCCTTGAGCTTATCGAGCGCTACGGACTGCCGACCGTCGAAGCGGCATCGGATGCGCTGATGGATTATTCCGAACGCCTTATGCGCCAGGCGATTGAGGAATTGCCGGACGGCAGCTACAGCGCGGTCGGCCATCTCGACGGCTTCCTCGACGACCCGGCGCGGCGTGACTATAAAATCGCCGTCACGGTCCAGGTATCGG
This sequence comes from Rhodospirillaceae bacterium, assembly GCA_018666805.1. Taxonomy (GTDB): domain Bacteria; phylum Pseudomonadota; class Alphaproteobacteria; order UBA828; family UBA828; genus PTKB01. The sequence continues at coordinate 4,011 of JABIXB010000282.1, forward strand.
GCAGCGATTTGACCGTCGATCTCTCCGGCACGGCGGATCAATGCAACGACCGGCCGATCAACATGCCGCTCGAAGGCACGGTCGATTGCGCCATCTGGCTAACCCTGCGCTCGATCCTGTTGGACAGCACGGTCTATGGCAGCATCCCGCAAAATTCCGGCCTGGTGCGCCCGATCACGATTGTCGCGCCCGAGGGCTGCCTCGCCAATCCGATCTTCCCCGCGCCGACCATCGCGCGCTTCGCGCCAGGCAATATCGTCGCCGATACGCTGATGAAAGCGTTGACCCAAGCGGTGCCGAAACAGGTCGGCGCCGGCGTCGGCAATCTCAAAGTGGTCGCCTTCAGCGGCATCAAGGGCGAGCAGCATTGGGTGCATATGGAAATCCATGAGGGCAGCTATGGCGGGCGCTACGGTAAGGACGGCATGGATGCGGTCGACACGCTCTATGCCAACACGCGCAACAATCCGATCGAGGATATCGAATCGCACACGCCGCTCCGGGTGAAACGCTATGAGCTGCGCGACGATGCGGCCGCCGCCGGGCGTTGGCGCGGCGGCATCGGCTCGATCCGCGAAGTCGAATTCCTCGAGGACAGCTTTATCTCAATCGAGGGCGACGGCCATAAATTCGCGCCCTGGGGATTTGATGGCGGATCAGAAGGCAATACCGCCAGCCTCGACTATATGGATGCCGCCGGCACGAAAAACAGCCTGCCCTCGATGATGCCGAGCCGGGCAGTCAAGGCGGGTGAATCGCTCGCCCTTACCGGCACCTGCGGCGGCGGTTACGGCGACCCGATGACACGCCCGGAAACGGCTGTTTTGGAAGATGTGCTGGACGGCTATATTTCTGTTCAGACAGCGAAAGAAGATTACGGCGTCATTGTCACGCCGGGCGGGGAGATTGATTCCGCCGCGACGGCGCAACAACGCAGCGCCGCAAGTAAATGACACGCATGAGCAAAGGAGCAAGGCGATGAGGATCAAGGTAATCAACCCCAATACGACGCTCGAAATGACGGCGGGCATTGGCGATGCGGCGCGCTCGGTGGCGCGGCCCGGCACGGAAATCATCGATGTCAGCCCGGAATTCGGCCCGACCTCGATTGAATCCTATTATGACGAATATGTCGCCGCCTGCGGCGTGCTCGACGAAGTGCGCAAGGGCGAGAGCGAAGACATCGATGCCTATGTCATTGCCTGTTACGGCGATCCCGGCCTGCATGGCGCGCGCGAAATGACCGAGAAACCGGTGATCGGTATCGCCGAAGCGTCTTTCTATACCGCAGCCATGCTGGCGGCGCGCTTCTCCATTGTCTCGGTGGTGCCGCGCATCCGCACCATGCTGGAGGAGCTGGTGCGCGGCTACGGCATGCAGGAAAAATGCGTCGCCATCCGCACCACGCCGCTTTACGTGCTCGATATCGACAAGGACCCGGTCAGTTCGTTCGAAAAAATCCGCGATGAAGTGCGCCGCTCGGTCAAGGAAGACGACGCCGAGGCGGTCTGCCTCGGCTGTGCCGGTTTCGCCAAATTCGCCGAGGAGCTGGAAGACGAGCTCGGCGTGCCGGTGCTCGACGGTGTGGTCTGCGCCACCAAGCAGGCCGAAGTGCTGGTCGAGCTCGGTAAAAAGACGAGCAAGCTCAAGACCTACCGCCCGCCCGAGAAAAAGCGCTTCGACGGCATGTTCTCGCATTTCTCGACCGACGGTTCGGCGGACAAAAAACAAGCGGCGGCGGAATAGAGTGCGCGCGCAAATAATGGCGGCATTATGATTCCACGCTATAGCCGGGCGGCGATGACCGCCATCTGGGAGCCTGAGAACCGCTTCCGCATTTGGCTCGATATCGAACTCTATGCCCTGGAGAAACAGGCCGAGCTCGGCATCGCGCCGAAGGCTGCGGTGGCGGCGCTGAAAAAGGCGGCAAAGAACCATCTCGCCGAGATCACCGACCCCAAGGCGATCGATAAGATCGAGCGCGAAACGCGCCATGACGTCATCGCCTTTCTCACCAATCTGGCCAAATATGTCGGGCCCCATTCGCGCTTCATCCATCAGGGCCTGACCTCGTCGGATGTGCTCGATACCTGCCTCTCGGTGCAGCTCTGCCAGGCTTCCGACATAATCCTGGCCGATATCGATGCGGTGCTGAAGGCGCTTAAAAAACGCGCCAGGCAGCATAATAAAACGCTCTGCGTCGGGCGCAGCCACGGCATTCATGCCGAACCGACCAGCTTCGGCCTCAAGCTTGCCGGTCACTTTGCCGAGTTTGAGCGCGCGCGCGAACGCATGGTGACGGCGCGCCATGAAATCGCCACTTGCGCCATTTCCGGCCCGGTCGGCACCTTCGCCTCGGTCGAGCCCAGCGTCGAGGCGCATGTCGCCAAGCGTCTCGGTCTTCGCCCCGAGCCGGTGTCGACGCAAGTGATACCGCGCGACCGCCACGCCGCTTATTTTGCCACGCTCGGCGTGATCGCCAGCTCGCTTGAACGCCTCGCCGTCGAAATCCGCCATTTGCAGCGCACCGAAGTGCGCGAGGCAGAGGAATTTTTTGCCAAGGGCCAGAAGGGCTCCTCGGCCATGCCGCACAAGCGCAACCCGATCCTGACCGAGAATTTGACCGGCCTGGCGCGGGTCGTGCGCGCCACCGTCACCCCGGCGTTGGAGAATGTCGCGCTCTGGCATGAACGCGATATCTCGCACTCCTCGGCCGAGCGCGTGTTTGCGCCGGACGCCACCATCGCGCTCGACTTCGCTCTCATGCGCCTCGCTGGCGTGGTCGAAAACCTGCTCATCTATCCCGACGCCATGCAGGCGAACTTGGGTCGCCTCGGCGGGCTGGTTTATAGCCAGCGCGTATTGCTCACGCTGATACAAGCCGGCATCTCACGCGAAGACGCCTATAAAATTGTGCAGACCAACGCCATGCAGGTGTGGAAGGAAAGCGGCAGCTTTGAGGATCGACTGTGGGCCGATGCGGCTGTCAGTAAGCAGATGAGCCGTGAACAGCTCGCCGCCTGCTTCGACCCGGCGCCC
>JABIXB010000030.1 GCA_018666805.1 Rhodospirillaceae bacterium
AAATGGCGCGCCCGGGAAGATTCGAACTCCCGACCCCCAGATTCGTAGTCTGGTGCTCTATCCAGCTGAGCTACGGGCGCGCGGAAGCGGGCGGACATTACTCATTTCAGGGATGCGCCGCAAGGGGCGGGAAGAGGATGAGTGCCACGGCGCCACGTCATAGCCTTCCATGCACGGCAATTACCGCGCACTTGCGGCGGGCGGTTTGGCGGAAGACTTTGTCGAATTTGGCGGAAGCCATTGGCATAGGTGGGAAATCTTGCTTGTGAGCGACACGCCATACGGTTATTATCCGCGAATCTTTGTGGGGGCGATTGCCGCAACTGATCTGGAGACAGGTGGAAAATTAATAATTCGCGGTTATGCATGTGAATCATATGTGGTGACGGCGTCGGGCATATCGTGAAAAATAGAGTAATAGGTGGTTTCAGGTGGTAGCACCTTTTAGGGGATTTCTCCTGGTTTCAGCGGCCGCATTTCTGTTTGCGGGCTGTTCTTTTACCGAGGACGCACTATGGCCCTCTCTCACGGGAGAGGATCCGTCCGGCTCCAGCGAACAGGTCATTATTCCGGCGTCGGAGGAAGAACTGCGCAGCGAGGCGGTCTATGCCGATGAAGCTGCGCCGATTCGCACCCAGCCGATCACCCAGGCTTCTTACGAGCCTGACAACGCGCTCATGGCGAGCACGCCGACCGGCACCTTCGTTGGCGCCAAGGTTGCCCAGCAGCGCTCCGAGCTAGAAAACCTCAAGGCCTCGGTCAATAACCGGCGCATTCAATTCGAGCAGGTAAGGAATACCGCGCGGCAGAATTCGCAAGGCTATTTCGCCACCATCGCCGCCGTCACGGCGCGCTTGCGCATCGGTACCACGCCCGGTAACCCGGTGCTGGTCAGCCAGTGGAACGCGGCGCAGAGCGAACTTGACCGTATCCTCACCGATATTGCGGCGCTCAATACGCTTGGCAATCAGGTTGCCGCAGATTCGGCGATGTCGAGCTATCTGTTGGAATCCGTGCGCGCCACATACGGCCTGCAGGGCGCGGTCGATGAAGATCATCGTCAGCTCGCCTTGATCGAGGATGAAGTCAATCGCAACGTCGTGCTGATCGACCGCCTTCTCGCCGGCCTGCGTGAGACCATCGGGCGCTACACCGATTACGTAAATGCCGAGCGGCGCAATCTGACCGCGCTCTCGCTCGCCATCAAGAATGGCGAATATCTCGGCCCGAGCCTCGGCAACCGCAACGAAAATGTTTCCACTGGGCGCATGCGTTCCGCTGTTGACGAGCCGCAAAGTGTGGTTGGCGAGCGCCGCCCGCTGGTGGTGATCCGCTTTGACCGCGCCAATGTCGAATTCAAGCAGGCGCTTTATACCGCCATCTCGACCGCCCTTGAGCGCCGCCCGCAAACAGTTTTCGATCTCATCGCGGTGGCACCCAATATGGGTAGCCCGGCCGATGTGGCGCTGGCGACCAACGCCTCCAAGCGCCACGCCGAATCGGTGCTTCAGGCGCTTGGTGAGATGGGTCTGCCCAACAGCCGGGTGACGCTGTCCTCGACTACCAGCCCGAGCGTTCAGACCAACGAAGTCCATATTTACGTCCGCTAAGTGACGCCGATGGCCGCACGCCGCACCGGGATGGGCCGACGTGCAGGGAAGATTGGCGCGTTGTTCGTTGCCCTGGCGGCGGCATATCTTTATACCTCCAGCACCAGTTTAAAGGCCGCCGATCAAGCCATGATCGCCGCCGCCAATCCCCATGCGGCGCGCGCTGGATCGGATATTTTAAAAGCCGGCGGCTCGGCCATCGATGCGGCGATTGCGGCGCAGATGGTGTTGGGTCTGGTCGAGCCACAATCATCCGGTATCGGCGGCGGCGGGTTTTTGCTGCATTACAATGTCACCTCTGGCGCCATCGAATCCTTTGACGGACGAGAGACCGCACCGGCCTCGGCGAGCGGCGATTTGTTCCGTAAAGCCGATGGCTCGCTCATGAGCTGGCCCGAGGCTGCCTCAGGCGGGCTTTCAGTCGGCGTCCCCGGCCTGTTGCGCATGCTTGAGCTGGCGCATCGCAAGCATGGCCGGTTGCCCTGGGCGCGCCTGTTTGAGCCCGCCATTCAATTGGCCGAGGAGGGCTTTATTGTCTCGCCGCGCATGGCAGAGTCGATTGCCGGCAATGCCGATCTCGCCGATTTTCCCGCCGCGCGCGACTATTTCTTTGCCGATGGCGCCCCTCTTAAAGCTGGCGTCAGGCGCGACAATGCGGCCTATGCGGCGACGCTACGCACAATTGCCGCCGGTGGCGCGGATGCATTTTATTATGGTGAGATCGCGGACGATATTGCCGCCGCTGTGCAGGCCGCGACGCGTAATCCGGGCGCTCTCACAGCAGCCGATATGGAAATGTACGAAGCCCATCAGCGCCCACCGGTATGCGCGCCTTACCGTGTCTATATGGTGTGCGGCATGGGGCCGCCAAGCTCGGGCGGGCTGACCACATTGCAGATATTGGGCCTGATCGAGCGCTTCGATATCGCTGGTTTGGGCGCCAATTCGCTTGGCGCCGTGCATATAATATCCGAGGCCAGCCGCCTTGCCTTTGCCGACCGGGCGCTGTTTATGGCCGATAGTGATTTCGTCGCTATGCCGGTCGCTGGCCTGATCGACCGCGCCTATCTGGCCGAGCGCTCCGCGCTGATTCGCCGCGACGCTTCGATGGGCAAAGCCGAGGCCGGCGCGCCGCCCGGCTCCAACCGGCGCGCCTATGCGATGCAGGCGCGCGCGCACGGCCAATCGACCAGCCACCTGTCGGTCGTCGATGGCGCCGGCAATGCCGTCTCCTTCACCACCTCGATTGAGCGCGGCTTCGGCTCGCGCCTGATGGTGCGGGGCTTTCTCTTGAACAATCAATTGACCGATTTCTCGTTTGAAGCCGAACAGGACGGCGAGCCCGTCGCCAACCGGGTCGAGGGCGGCAAGCGGCCGCGCTCCTCCATGGCGCCGGCCTTGGTATTCGGCCCGGACGGTAATCTTCTGTTGGCAATCGGCTCGCCCGGCGGCTCACGCATCATCGCCTATGTGACCCTCGCCCTGATCGCCTCGCTCGATTGGCAGATGACGCCCGGGGATGCCGTGTCGCTGCCCCATCACGTCAACCGCAACGGCGCAACCGAGCTTGAGGCGGAGAGCAATTTGGAAGCGCTCGCCCCGGCCCTCGAAGCGCTCGGCCATGAAGTGAAGATCCGCGCCCTGGTGAGCGGCCTGCATGCGGTCCGCATCAATGCGGATGGCCTGGCCGGCGGCGCCGATCCCCGGCGTGAAGGCGTGGTGCTCGGCAACTGATGGACAATAACAACCGGCCAGAGATTCGCTTGCTGCCCGCACATGGCAAGCGCCTTAAGCGCGGCCATCCCTGGCTCTACTCGAATGAAATCCGCATGGACGATGCCGCCCGCGCGCTAACGCCGGGCGCCCTGGTGGAGATTATCGGCACCGACGGGCGCGGCCTTGGCGTCGCCATGTTTAATCCCCATTCGCTGATTGCCGGGCGCCTGCTCAGCCGCGAGCCGGGCGCGGACATCGATCATAAATTCATCGCCCGCGCTTTATCGCGCGCCCTGGCGTTGCGTGAAAGCCTGTTTGACGCGCCCTATTACCGTCTCGCGCACGGCGAGGCGGATGGCCTGCCGGGCCTGGTAGTTGAGCGTTACGACGATATTGCACTGTGCCAAATTAACAGCGCCGGCATGGCCGCACTGGAAGATGAAATCATCGCCGGCGTTGAACAGGTATTGCAGCCGCGCGCCATCGTCATGCGCGGTGACAGCCCGGCGCGCCGGCTTGAGGGCCTTGATGCAAAAACCCATGTCGCCAAAGGCACCCTGGACGGGCCGCAAATCGTTCGGGAGGGCGGTTTGGAATTTTTCGCCGACCTCACGCATGGGCAAAAGACCGGCTGGTATTTCGATCAGCGCGACAATCGCAGCTTCTCCGCCTCTCTGGCCGGCGGCCGCCGCGTTCTCGATGCCTATTGCCATAGTGGCGCCTTTGGCCTGCGTGCGGCCAAGGCCGGCGCCACGTTCGTAACCTTTGTCGACCGCGCCGAGGCCTGCCTCGATCTCGCTGCCCAAGCGGCGGCGCACAACGGCCTGGCTGATCTCTGTCATTTTGCCAAGGGCGACATGTTCAGCGAGCTTGCCCGCTTGCACGGCGAGGGCGAAAAATTCGACCTGGTGATTGCCGACCCGCCGCCCTTCGCCAAATCGCGCAAGGATGCCAAGGTCGGCCTGAAGGCGGTGCGCAAGCTCACGCGTCTTGCTTCGGCACTGGTTGCGGCGCGCGGCTTTCTCGCCATTTCGTCCTGTTCGCACCATATCGGCGCTGCGGATTTTTCTGAGGCGGTGACGCGCGGCTTTCGCGATGCCGGGCGCGCGGCGCGGATTGTGCGCATCTCCGGCGCGGCGGCGGATCATCCGATTCACCCAGCCCTGCCGGAATCCGCCTATCTGACGTTTATGATGCTGGCTTTCGACTGATCGCGCCGTTTTGCAGGGAGGGAAGGCGATGAAATTTTATGATTGGGGCGGCGCGCCGAATCCGCGCCGGGTGGCGATGTTCATCAAGGAAAAGGGCCTCGATATCGAGACCATCGATGTCGGTGCCAAGGGGGCGCGGCTTTCCGACGATTATTTGGCAGCCGGCGCCCATCGCCTGGTGCCGGCGCTGGAGCTTGACGACGGCAGCACACTGCTCGGCGAAGCCATGGCGATCTGCCGCTATCTGGAGGCGCTCTATCCCGAGCCGCCCTTGATGGGGACGGATTTACTCGATCGGGCGCGGGTGGATATGTGGGAGCGCCGTGCCGATATGGAGGGCATTGGCGCGGTCGGTGAATTGTTCCGCAATTCCCATCCCGCATTCGAGGGGCGCGGATTGCCCGGCCGGGCGGAGCGAATCGAGCAAATTCCCGAGCTTATCGAGCGCGGACGAGCGCGGGTTGGCTGGTTTTTCGAGAAATTCGATGCCCAAATCGGTGATCATGAATTTGTCACCGGCAGCCGTTTCACGATTGCCGATATCACCGCGTTTTGCGCCACAGGGTTCGCGATCAAGGTCTGCAAAGTGCAGATTCCCGAATCCTGCGGCAATTTCCAAAGATGGTTCGACGCAGTCTCGACGCGCCCAAGTGTTTTATAGCGCCGTTCAGGGCACCAAAATCGAGCTGTAAACCAGCGTCACGATCATCACCACCGAGAGAATGACCGTGGTGATGGCGCCGATGAACAGCGTGTTGCCGATCGTACCCAGGGGGTGAAAAACGCGCTCCGCCCGGCGCCGCATGCGCGGTCGCTGCTCGCGTCCGGCGACCACGGTCATGAAATAGCGGTTTGATAGAATCGGCAGGGAAAGGCGGATATCCACCTTTTGCCGGCGCCAGGTGCGGGTACTCATCGCCTCGCTGAGTGCGTCGCGCTGGGCCGCAGTAAAGCTGTCACGCACATCGCTCGGTAAATCGTCAATAAGGCGCTCAATTTTGCCGCCTGGCTTCAATCGATCAAAGGTTACATCGGCCATCATGCTGCCCTCGAGTGGTGAAGCCCGCATTGTGACGGAAGAGTGCTACCGGAAAGTTAAGAGAAACTTTATTTTTTCCGCCCGGGCGCGTCCGGAGTGGGAAAAGTCGCGCGGAAAACCGTCCCCGTCGGGTCGCTTTTGAGCAGTTCCAGCCGGCCACCGTGATTGCGCGCCAATTCATGCGCAATGGCGAGGCCGAGACCGGTGCCGCCGACGGAGCCGGAAAACGCCTCGAACAGATGCTCGCGCGCCTTGTTGGGCAGGCCCGGGCCGGTATCGGCGACCTCAATGAAAATGCTGTCGCCGTCGCGCCCACCAGTTACCCTGACAGTGCCGCCGGGGCCGTGCGCCGCGACCGCCTCGAAGGCGTTTTTGGTGAGATTCATCAGAATGCGATAAACCTGATCGCGATCCGCCCACAGCAGGAGATCACCCGGCATGTCGTTGCGCCATTGGATGGCATCGATTTGCGCCGGCGGCAGCACCAGGGCGACTTCATCGACCAAGGGCGCCAGGGCGATTTCGCCGCGTTC
>JABIXB010000283.1 GCA_018666805.1 Rhodospirillaceae bacterium
GGCCCGCCGCCGCGATGGTAGAGAGCCAGGGCGCCAGGCGGTCCTGCAACTGGCGTGGACTTTCGCCGCCGGGCGCGGAAAAATCCAAGCCGCGCGCTTCCACCTCGCTCATTTGCTCCGGATCATTGAGGCGCAGTTCTTGCAGCGTGCGGCCTTCCCATTCGCCCCAATCCATCTCGACCAGGCGCGGCTCGCACCGAATTTGCAGCGCGCCGAGGGCGCGCGCGGTTTGCACGGCGCGCAACAACGGGCTGGTGATCCATGTGCCATCGCGATATTCGCCGGGCAGACGCCAGCCCGCCACTTCGGCGCGGCCCTTGGCGCTGAGCGCGATATCGCTATGGCCCTGCAACCGGCGCGCTTCGTTCCACGATGTGGTGGCGTGGCGGATCATCACCAGGCGGGTCATGCGGATGCGCCCTGGTGAATTTGTTGCGCCGTTTTCAATGCCTGATTTAACGCGGTGACGGCGGTCTCAATGCTGTGTTTTTGTTCGGCTCGTTCCGTCGCGGCTGTGGCCATGATGCTCCTGCGTTCGCTGTTACGGGTTAGCTCGACCACCGCCTCGGCAAAGTCGACATCATCCCATGGGCCGATCAGTATGCCGGTTTCACCGCTGGCGACAATCTCCGACACGCCGCGCCAATCGCCCGCCACCACCGCCAGGCCGGCCGCCGCCGCTTCGAGAAATATCATGCCGTATGCTTCGTTCACAGCCGGCCACACCAGCACATCGGCGGCGGCGTAAAAGGCGGGTAAATTTTCCGCCGCCTGCTCGCCGGCGAAAAAAACATATTCGTTGCCGATCGGCAGCAAGGCGTCCTCGACCGAGCTACGCGCCGGGCCGTCGCCGACGACGAGCAATTGCCACGGCGGGTCGGCGATCAGATCGAGGGCACGGCCCAACAGACGGTAGGAGGCGAGCTTATCGCCCGGGCGCATCATGGCGACGGTGAGCAGCCACGGGCGGTTTGGGTCCAGACCATATTGCGCGGCGAGGGATTGGCGCGCCGCCGCGCGCGTGCGTTGCGCCGCGCGGTAAGGCGCGGCATCGAGAAAGGGTGCGATGCGGTGCAGGCAGCTCGGGTGTCTGACAATCGGCGCGAGCGCCTCCTCATCCTCCGGGGTAAAGGAGAGAATGGCATCGGCGCGGGCGATGGCGCGTAGCGACGCCTCCAGGCCGGCGCCGTATGGCCCGCCGGTTTGCTTGCGCGCATAGGACGCCTCGGCAGCAACATAGGGAATATCGAGCGCCGCAGCCACGCCCGGGCCGAGCCAATCCGGCGCCTTGTGGTAGAGGTGGTAGGAGAACCACAGGTCGGGCCGGCCCGCGCTCGCGGGCGGTTGCCATTGTTCGATCAACCCGGCTGCAATCTCTTCGCCGCGCGCCGCCAACGCCTGTTGTTTGGCGTCATCGCCGTTACCTTCATAGGCGCGGAAATCGGAGGCGAGAAAAACCTCATGGCCGGCGGCTTCGAGGGCGCGCCAGAGCAATTGTGCCACCCGCCGGTCGCCCGACGGGGCCGGATGGGTCGGTGCTTTCATCGGCGCGTAAAAGGCGATGCGCATGGCTAGCCTTCCGCTGGCGCTGGCGCCAGGCCAAAGCGCGCGGCGAGCGATTCGATGCACGGCTCAAGCGAGAAATTCTTATGCACGATATCCTGTCCGGCGGCGCCGAGGCGGGCGCGCAGCGCTGCATCGGCGATCAGCCGGGTCAGCGCGCGCGCAGCCGCGTCAACATCGCGCGGTGCGACGAGCAAGCCGTTGGCCTCATTGGCGATCAGCTCGGGAATGGCGGAAATTTTGGTCGCCAGCACGGCCAGGCCCTGGGATTGCGCTTCCATCAGCACGTTGGGCAAGCCGTCGCGGTCGCCGTCGCCGGCCTCGCGGCTCATCAGGGCAAAGAGATCGGCCTCGTGGTAGGCGGTGCGTACCGCTTCCTGTGCTTGCGCGCCATGAAAGCTGCAGCGTTCGGCAATGCCGAGGCGGTGCGCTGTCTCTTGCAGAGACGATTGCAGGGGGCCGCCGCCAATATGCTCGAAGCGCCAATAGAGATGTTCAGGCACCCGCGCCAGGCCGGCGAGGAGATCGTCATGGCCTTTTTTCTCGACCGCCCGGCCAACCGAGAGAATCACCACCGGGTCGCTGGCGTTCGTGCCATCGCGCCCCGGCCGGGGCGCATTAAGAGGTGGAAAACGGGCCAAATCGAGGCCGTGATAGGCCAGTTGCACCCGACCCTCGGGCGCCATTGATGAAAGATGCGCGAGATTGGCCTTGGTGCAGGTGACGGCCCAGGCGCAATCGGCCAGTTTTTGCGAGATTTCCCAGCTCTCCGAGGTCCAAATATCCTTGGCGTGGGCCGAGCAGCTCCAAGCGAGGCCGCGCAATTGCGCGGCATAACGGGTGACGGAGGCCGGCGTATGCAGGAAATGGGCGTGCAGATGGCTGATACCGGGCGCTAATTCATGCGCCAGCACCAGCGCCTGGCCAAAGCGGCGGATGCGGTTGCGCGTGCGGTCGCGGGCAAAATCGCTGAGCCAACCTCGCCGCGTGGCGCGGTAGCCCGGCGTGTGACGAAGGGCGCGCCAGGCGCGCATTACGCGCGCCGGCTCGTGATGCAGATATTCCGGCAAATAGACCACCGGCGCCTTGATTTCACCGTGCACCGGGTGGCGCGCGCGGTCTGTCGGGTGGCGCAACGAATAAAGCCGAATATCGAGGCCACGCTTCTCCAGCGCTCTGATTTCCTGCGCGATGAAGGTTTCGGAGAGCCTCGGGTAGCCTTTTAGCACGAATGCCACGGCGCTGCTCATGACGGGGCCTGCGCCGCACGCATTTTGCTAGAACTATGAAATCGCAAGCATTTCATGAACGCACTGTTTACCGCGAAGGACCATTACACTAACCTATGCCGCCAAATCCGGGGGGAACAAAAGCGAGCGCCTGTCCGTATGGACAAAAATATTTACAAATTCATCTTCAAGCACACCAAGGGGCAGCAGATCTATATCCTCTTGGTGACGATTTGCTCGATGCCGTTTTACTATGCTTCGCTTGATATTCCCAAGCTGATCATTAATTCGGCCTTGAAGGTGGATGATCCGGCTATTCAGGGCGATGAGTTTCCGCGCCCGCTGACGATTCTCGGCATTGAGATTATGGATGTCAGCCAGCTCACCCTGCTCGGCTCGCTCTGCGTCATCTTTCTCTTTCTCGTACTCGTCAATGGCGGCTTCAAGATGTACATCAACATCTATAAAGGCCGCATGGGCGAGCGCATGCTCAGGCGTCTCCGCTATCTGCTCTATTCGCGCATCCTGCGTTTTCCCCTGTCGCATTTCCGCAAGGTCTCCCAGGGCGAGCTGATCCCGATGATCACCGCCGAGGTCGAGCCGCTCGGCGGATTTATCGGCGACGCCTTCGCCGTGCCCGCCTTGCAGGGCGGTCTGCTGATGACCGCGATTTTCTACATCTTCTCGCAAGATCCGCTGATGGGAATTGCCTCGATCCTGTTGTATCCGATTCAGGGCTACATCATCCCGAAGCTGCAAAAGAAAGTGAATTTGCTCGGCAAGGCGCGGGTGCGCGAGGTGCGCAAGCTGTCCGAAAAGATCGGTGAATCGGTTTCCGGCATTCAGGAAATCCACGCCAACGATACGGCGCAGTACGAGCTCGCCGATTTCTCCCAGCGCCTCGGCACGATCTTCAATATTCGCTTTCAGATCTACAACAAGAAATTCTTTATCAAGTTCCTCAACAACCTGCTGGCCCAGCTGACGCCGTTCTTTTTCTTCTCGATCGGCGGCTATCTGGTGATCCAGGGCGAAATCTCGCTCGGCTCCCTGGTCGCTGTGCTGGCCGCCTATAAGGATCTCTCGCCGCCCTGGAAAGAGCTTCTGACCTACTATCAAATTCAAGCCGATTCGCGCATTAAATATGATCAGGTAATCAGCCAGTTCGAACCGCAAGGGCTGATGGATGAAGGCAAACAATATTCCGATGCGGACGAGTTCGAATCATTCGAGGGTGAAGTCGCGGCAGCCAATTTGAGCCTGCAGGATGAAGATCAGGTCACGATCGTCAATGGCGTAAATTTCAAGTTCCCCGTTTCCGATCATGTCGCTGTCGTCGGCAGTTCGGGCAGCGGCAAGGAAGAACTGATGCTCATGCTGGCGCGGCTGATCGAGCCGACGGGCGGGAAGCTCAACACCGGCGGTTCCGATCTCGCTGAGATGCCCGAGGCAGTGACCGGCCGGCGCATTAGCTTCGTCGGGCAGAACTCCTATATCTTCTCGTCGAGCCTCAAGGACAATCTCCTCTATGGCCTCAAGCACCGCCCCAACGGGTTGGAGGACGACAGCGGTTCGGCGGACCATGCGGCGGAAGAATCCGTGCCGGAAGAGAAAAAACGCAAGAAAAAGGAGAAGTTCGGCAAGGTCGATTTGGCCGGCGCCAGCGATGGTACGGAAAGTCCCTCGTCGCGGCGTCATTTCCTTGCCGAAGCGGCGCGCGCCGGCAATTCGGTGCACGACATATTCGTCGACTGGGTGGATTATAATTCTGCCGGCGTGGGCAGCACCAACAGCGTTGTTGCCGCTGCGCTTAAATCGATCGAGATCGCCGATATGGCGGAGGATGTTTATCAATACGGCATGCGCGGCTCACTCAATCCGGCGGCAAGCGGTGAGGCTGCCGGGCGCATCCTGAAAGCGCGCACTGCCCTGATGGCGCGCCTGCAGGAGCCGGCCTATGCCGATCTGGTCGAGCCGTTTGACCGTGCGACCTACAATATGAATGCGACGTTGGCGGAGAATTTGATTTTCGGAAATCCGGTTGGCGATGCCTTCGATATCGAAAAGCTGGCCGAGAATTCTTATGTCTTGGAGGTTCTGAAAAAGGCGGATTTAATCGAAGATCTGCTGTCCTGCGGCCATCAACTCACTGCCACCATGATCGAGCTCTTTGCCGATCTGCCGCCGGATCATGAATTGTTTCAGCGCTTCAGCTTTATCAGCGCCGACGAATTGCCGGAATATCAGGTTTTGGTAACTCATACCGATAAGGAAAAGTTGGACGAGTTGGGTGATGAGGACCGCACGCGCCTGATGTCGCTGCCGTTCAAGCTCATTCCGGCGCGCCATCGCCTCGGCCTGATCGACGAAGCCATGCAGGTCAAGATTCTCGAGGCGCGGCGCATTTTCCACGAGGATTTGCCCGAGGATTTGCAAAATTCGGTCGAGATGTTCGACCATGAAAAATATAATTCGTCGGCGACGCTGCAGGACAATATCCTGTTCGGCAAAGTCGCCTACGGCCAAGCCCAGGCAGCGGAGAAAATCGGCGAGCTGGTCGCCGAGGTGGTCGATGTGCAGGATCTGCGCGCCACCGTGATGGAGGTCGGGCTCGATTATCAGGCGGGAATTGCCGGCTCGCGCCTGTCCGCCACCCAGCGCCAAAAACTGGCCATTGCACGCGCCGTGATGAAGCGCCCCGAGGTCATCGTCCTGTCGGAGGCGACGGTTATCCTCGAGGCGGCGGCACAAGCGCGCATTCTTGACAATGTATTGCAGGAGTTCTCCGCGCAGGGCGTTGTATGGTCGCTGCACCGAGCCAGCGATGCCGAGCGATTTGCTCATGTTTTGGTGATGAAAAACGGCCGCGTTGTCGAAAACGGCTCCTTTAATGATGTAAATCAAGACGGTTCGGCGTTTAGGGAATTAATGGAAAACGAGTAACTCACGGTTAAAATTTTCTTTTAACCCTTGGGCTCGCGCAGCTGCGACCCGATATAAAAGGATTAGCCGTTCGCGATCTAGCAAGGATTCAGGATCAAGCCCATGGCAACCGATCTTCAACAAGATGTCGATCTTCTGAGAAATGTTCCTCTCTTTCGCAATCTTGACGCGGCCAAACTCAAGCTACTCGCTTTTACCAGCGAGCGTCTCACCTACAGCGCGGGCGACAATCTTTTCTTGCAGGGTGATTCAGGCGATTCCGCCTATGTCATCGTCGAGGGCGAGGCAGATATCATCATCGACACGCCGGGCGGGCCGATCACGGTGGCGACGGTCAAACAGAATGACTGGGTTGGTGAGATCGCCATTCTTTGCGATGTGCCGCGTACCGCGACCATCACGGCGAAAAGCAAACTCACCACCTTGCGCATTTCGAAAGACGTATTTTTCCAACTGATCATGCAATTCCCGCAAATGTCGGTCGAAGTCATGCGCGAACTTGCCTTCCGCTTGGAGCGTACCAACCGTCAACTGCAGGAGGCGGTGGGTAAATTGAAGGAAGCCGGTGCCGCCTAAGCGACGGCTCCGTTAAATCCCATAACCTCCCGATATAATCATGAGCAGACTCGATAGTTTTATCCGCCGCGCCGAGGCGCAGCGCGATTGCCTTGCCGATGCCGCCCGGCGCACCGACAAAATGCATGGGCCGGTGATCGAACTGGGCCTCGGCAATGGCCGCACTTACGACCATTTGCGCCATCTCTTGCCCGCGCGCGAGATTTTTGTGTTTGAACGCAAAGTGGCCGCCCATCCCGATTGCGTACCGGATGCGGCGCATCTGTTGCTCGGCGATTTTAAGGAAACGATCCCCGGCGCGATGGCCCACTTGAGCGCGCCGGCTGTTCTGCTGCACGGCGATGTCGGCAACGGTCATGCAGCAAAAAACAGCGAGCTTGCGGCCTGGCTTGGGTCGGCAATTCAGCCCTTATTGGCGCCCGGCGCCGTGGTGATTTTTGATCAGGAACTGAACAGTCCCGGCCTTGAACCACTGGAATTGCCGTCAGGCGTGGATGGCGGGCGCTATTTCATGTATCAGGCCGGCGAATAGTTTCATCCGCGCCAGAACGGCTTGCTGGTTTCATGCAAGATCTCTTCCCGGCTGGTGCCGGCATCTTTCAGCATACGCTCGTCGAGGCTGGCCATCTCGCGCCGTTCATTGATGCGCGTCTGCCACAGATAAAGGGAACCCAGAAGGCGTGACGGCAGGGTGAAAATCGACCCGCCTGCCTGACGTGCCGCTGCCCGGCAGCATTCCGTAGTGCTGTCGAAGTCCTGAATCTGGCTCATTGTCCCCTTCCTTTCCGCGCCCACGGCGTATCTGATGGCGCATCTCCCTGTGCCCGTAGCGCATCTCCATGTCTAGGAGATAAGGCCGATCCGGTCCGGCGACAAACGATAAGAATTCATGGAATGATTATATTTTCTAATGTATAATTCGATATGTCTCGTAGATTACCGCCACTGAATGCGGTGCGTGCCTTTGAAGCGGCGGCGCGGCACCTTAGTTTTACTCATGCCGCAGATGAGTTGAACGTGACTCAGGCGGCGATCAGCCACCAAATTAAGACATTGGAGCAATGGCTCGGCCTGCCACTGTTCCGCCGTCTCAACCGCGCTGTCAGCCTGACCGAGGAAGGCGCCGCCTATCTGCCGGCGGCAAGCCAGGCGCTCGATGGCTTGGCCGGCGCCACGGCACATCTGTTGCGCAGCGGAGATACGCGCTCGCTCACCGTGACGACCCTCGATTCCTTTGCCGCCCAATGGCTAATGCCGCGCCTCAAGCATTTCCGCGCGCTCTATCCTGAGATCGATGTGCGCATTCTGGCGTCCGATGAGCGGGTCGATTTCAACCGCCACGATGTCGATATGGCGATCCGCTACGGCGCGGGAAACTGGCCCGACCTTGTCGTTATCCCGTTGATGACCGAAGAACTTTTTCCGGTCTGTAGTCCGGCCCTCCTCCGCGGCCGCCACCCCCTCGAAAAGCCTGAAGATCTCGTTCATCACACCTTGCTGCATGATGATTTGAGCTTTGAAAATGGTGATGTGGATTGGCGCAC